>PKDZ01000076.1 GCA_002862785.1 Flavobacteriales bacterium | reverse complement strand
CTGCCTCGGGGTGATCGCCCACGGCAAACTCAATGGACTTCGTGCCGGAGCCCGCTGGGGCGTTTCCGAGGAAGAACCAACGCGGCTGGGCATTGAAGTTGAGTCCGTTCCGGGTCATCCAGACGCCGTTGCCGCTGTTGAATCCGATGACGGTCATGGACGTGTAAGGGTCTGACACTTCAAGGGTCTCGTGGACGTCGTAGAGGGTGTCGGCCGCATAGGTCCACGTCGTGTCGCACACGGTCACCATGGTCGTGTCGCCGTCCTCGATGACCTCGACGTCATTGCAATCGTACAGGACGGTCAAGTCCTGGTCGTCGAGCCAGGGGTACTCGGTGTTCTCTACCGGGCCGGTCTCGGAGACGATTTCCGGGCGAATGAGCACGTCCCAGTAGCGGAGCGGCTGCTCGAGGGTGTATTCGAACGGGCGGTTCAGGTTGGCCGTCTCCATGGTGAAGGTGCTGTCTTCGATGGTCTCGTCCCATGGATTCACGAGCGGAACCGTCATGCCACTGTTCTCGTCGTTGAAGTTTTCGTAAAGGTTCATGCAGGTGTAGAACCCGCCGAGCTCACCTTCATCGTTGAGGAGGTCCACCAGACAGTTGTCGTAGAAAGAGCCGCCTTGGGTGAAGGGCGCTCCGGCCACGAAAAAGCCGCGGTTGAGCCGTCCGTTTTGGGATGTGGCGAAGAAGGGAATGCCCTCCTGCAAGCCGGTGGCCTGAGACAGGGCGCAATCGAATCCATCACCGCCGTTAACAGACGTGCCGTCGAGGTCGTTGAAGAAGGTGCCGTTGCCCGGGATGAGCATGGTCCCGTTGTCCTGCATGCCACCGGCGACCTCGCTGGTCGGACCGTGGGCGATGCCGTAGAACTGCGTGGTTTGCAGCCCGCGGTTGCACTCCTGGTAGGTCGTGCCGCCGTCCATGCTGCGGAAAATGCCGCCATCGGTGGCCACATACATGGTGCCGGCCGGGGTGAACATCACCTCGTGCACGTCGGCGTGGATGTAGAAAGGGCTGGCGGGACCGCCGCCCATGCTGGCGGCCTGCTCGGCCTGGTAGGACGGGCCGCAGCGCCAGAAGGACTGGCCGCCGACAAACGCAATCTCGGGATCGCCCTTCTTCACGCCGAGGGCGAGGTCGTATCGGGCCTGATTGTTGGTCGGGCAGATGTCGTACCCTTCAACGCCAGAAGGCCAAATCTCATCCCAAGTCACGCCGGCATCCGCGCTGTGGAACACGCCGCCGAACTGGCTGCCAGAAGTGGCGAGCAGGGCGAAGGCGCTGGAAGGATCATCCGGACTGATGGCCACGCGGCAACGCCCGAAGCCCTGCGGGATGGCCGGAGCGTTCGGGCTGCCGGACACCGTCTCGGTGCTGGCGAAGTCGTTGCTGCGGTAGACGCGACCATTGGTCGTGCTCACGAGCATGTAGCTGCCGTCGTAAGCGATTTCGATGTCCTGAACGCCAGTCGTGCCGGAAATGCCGCTCAAGGTGTTCTGGGTGAGCACGCCATTCTCGATGTAGCCCACGCCTTGGATGCCGCCGTACCATACACGGTTCGCCACGTTGGGGTCGGCCACCAGCGCGTCCGTCGCGCTGAAGTCCCCGCCTTGGAAGAGGCCGGGATCCGTCCCTTCAACGCGGGTCCACGTCGTGCCATTGTCGGTGGACCGGTAGATGCCATCTCCGCGGAAGCCGGAACCGCCCACACCGCTGACCCCGTCAAACTGGGTGCCGGTGCCGACGTAGAGGTCCCCATTTCCAGCCATGGCGATGGAGGCGACCATGGCGCTGGGGAAGCTGCTGATGCGCTCCCAATTGTCTCCCTTGTTCCAGGAGCGCCAGAGGCCACCGCTCACACCGCCGGTAATGAGCTGGAGCTCATTGACCGCGAGGATGCACCGGGTGCGCCCCCCGAGATTGTCGGGTCCCATGGGGTTCCAGAAATGGGCCGCACTGCGGCTCGTCTGCTGGGCTGCGGCGACCTGCCGGGTGCGCTCGCCGAGTTGGCGAAGGCCTTCGTGATTCATCTCACCGGTCTCGATGTCCGCCCGCAGGGCGAGCATGATTTCCTCCATTCCGGAGGCATCGGCGACAGGCGTCTCGTTCTGGGCAGCGCGCGGAGCGTATTCGGCCTGGGCGGCGCGGTCCGTCTGGAGGAAGGCCAGGGTGCCGGCGAGTCCGGCAGCGGCCAAAAGGAAGACAGTCTTCTTCATTGTGGTTCGGTTCCCGTTCATAGGAAGGCGGAATTTAAGCAAGGAACACCGGCCGACGGGAACCGGTTCGACAACCCGGCACACCGGAGGGTCCAAGGGGCATGAATGGCCGGCGGCGACCCTTAGACCACGTGCTTTTCGGCGTGGTAGCTCGAGCGCACGAGCGGTCCGCTTTCCACGAACAGGAAGCCCATGGCCAGCCCCTCCTCCCGCAGCATGTCGAACGTATCGGGGTGCACGAACTCCGCCACGGGCAAATGCTTGGGCGTCGGCTGGAGGTATTGGCCCAGGGTCAGCACCTGGCAATCCACGGAGCGCAGGTCTTCCATCGTCTCGCGGACCTCCTGAACGGTCTCGCCCAGTCCGAGCATGACGCCACTCTTGGTGCGGATGCCCGCCTTCCGGAGGCGCATGAGCACCTCAAGGCTTCGGTCGTACTTGGCCTGAATGCGCACCTGCTTGGTCAGGCGGCGCACCGTTTCCAAGTTGTGGCTGACGACTTCAGGGGCGACGTTGATCACCTTCTGCAGATTCTCCCACTTGCCGGCGAAATCGGGAATGAGGGTTTCCAGGGTCGTGCCTGGGCTCTGCTGGCGGATGGCCCGGACGGTCTGCGCCCAGATCTCCGCTCCGCCATCGGACAGGTCGTCGCGGTCAACGGAGGTAATGACGGCGTGCTTGACCCCCATCAGCTTGACGCTGTTGGCCACGCGGCCCGGCTCGAAGGGATCAACCTCATCCGGGCGCCCGGTCGACACGTTACAGAAGCCGCACGAGCGGGTGCAGACGTTGCCGAGAATCATGAACGTCGCCGTCCCTTCTCCCCAGCACTCGCCCATGTTCGGGCAGTTTCCGCTCTCGCAAATGGTGTGGAGCTTGTGCTCGCTGACCAGCCCGCGCACCTTGCGGTAGGCCTCGCCTGTGGGCAGCTTGACCTTGAGCCAGGGCGGCTTGGTGCGGCGGGGGCGGTCCGTGCCGCCTTCTGGGGTCGGGTTGGCCTGGGTCATGTCTTGAATTGTTGGCGTCCGAAGCTCCAGTGCACGAACAGGGTGAGGAACAGGCGGTCGTTCTGGCCCGTCGACGGGGCCATGATCTCCACCGAAGTGAGGAAGGCGTCGAGGTTGACCCCGACCGAGGCGGTGCGCAGGAATTCCCGCTGGCCTCCGTATTCGAAGTCGATGGCCAATCGGGCAAAGGCGCCGGGCTGGGGCCGCATCTCGAGGATACCGTTCAGTGCGCCGGCCCGGCCGTAGATGTCGTCCGTGCCGTGGATGCTGGGATCGTATCGTTCGATAATCACGTAGCTGTAAGGGATGTCCGGGTACCCGATTTCGAGGTAGACCGGCTTGGTCAGGGCCATGCAGGGGCCGAAGGCATATTTCCAACCGATGGCCACGGCCCCATTTCGGAGTTTCGGGGTCGCAATGGTGCGCTTGCCCCATCCGAGGCGGGCCATGTAAGCCGCATTGACCTTGCCGAAGACGTAACTCTTGGCCTGCTCATAGACCGGGTTGAAGCTCCGCACCTCCTTGGGGTGCTTCATGCTCGCCACCTCGAGGGACCAGGTGTTCACCTTGCCGACCCCGCGATAGGTTCCCAGCTCCACATGGGCCCCCATTCCGCGAGTGTGGAGGGTCATGCCCATTTCCCACCGGTGGGTGAACACCGTCTCCGGTTTGTCCTCACCGCTGTCCGCCTCCTGCCCCAACACGCGAGGCGCCGTGCCCAAGAGCAGGACCATCGCCATCATCAGGGAGGAAAAAGGAAAGCGGGTCATCATGGTAGAAACGCGCATCAATCCCACGAAATTAGCGCACGATGAAATTCGAACTCACCTATCCTGAACCCCTGAGGACGCGCGCGGTTCACAAAGGCAACGGTCAGGTCCTTCTGTCGGACGCCCCAAAAGACAATGGCGGACTCGGAGAGGCCTTCTCCCCCACTGATCTTGTGGCGGTCGGCCTAGCCAGCTGCATCATGACCATCCTCGGGCTGCGCGCGGCGAGCCGGGACCTTCGGATTCTGGGAATGACCGCAGAAACGGAAAAGAAGATGAGCCCGAATCCACGACGCGTCGGGCGCATCGCGGTCGGGCTCACCGTGAGGTTGGAAGGAGGGACGGAGGCGGACCAGAATTGGCTGCGCGAGGAAGCGCTGGCCTGTCCAGTAGCCCTGTCCCTGCACCCGGATCTCCGTCAGGACATCCGGATTGAATTTGCCTGAGGCGATCAGTGCTCGAAACCGGCCTCGGTCGGAGCGGAGATTTCGTCCGCAGGGGTCTGTTCGAACTCGACGCCGTTGTAGGCATCGCAGTACGGGTAGGAAAGGGCGCAGCTGCTGAGGCCGACGCTGATCAGGAGGGCCGCGGCCCAAAGGTTGACGTTCTTCATGACGGTAGGATGTGGATTCGTGTAGAACACACTCCGCCTTACGGGCATGAATCCGATAAGGTTACGCGCTTCCTCTCCAAATTGCACCCCGATGTGGTCCGCTCCTCCCGATTCCGATTTCAGCAGACGGTCTGCCGAGCGCAGGCTGCGCTTCGCATGGGGCACGTGGACCCTGATCCTGATCGGACTCGGCGGTCTCATCGGGTGTTCGACGCCGGAACGGCTCGGCTCCAATGCGCAGAAGCCGTATCAATGGGAATCGCTGTCGCACCATCCCCAGCTGGCCTGGCACCGTCACCGGGCTGATTCGGCCACCCTTTTCGTCCGGCTTCCCGCCCATGAGTTGCTCCATCTGCGCGAGGGACTGGAGGCCCCCTTCCGATATTCCATCGAGGTTGAACTGATGGTCGACCCCCTCGAATGGCCAGAGACCGGAACCGGGGAAGCCCCCCCTGCCCTCTTGCACCGCTTCCGCTGGGAGGGCATGCCAGAACCCGATGCCGATGACCTCCTCGCCCGGTTCAGCTTCCCCTTGGCCACGGGCCGGTACCGCATCGTGCACACCGTGCGGGACCTGCACCGGGGAGCGGACGTGACCGGCTCCACCCTGATGGATGGCTGGTCTCCTGATGCCCCGGTCCGCACCCTCGCCTTTGACCCGAGCACAGGGGCACCAGCCTGGGACCATGTGCTCCCCTCGGGTCGCCGGATGGGGCTGCTCGTTCCCGCTGATCTCGCCACGGGGTTCTGGGATCACGGGCACCTGGCCCCGGTCGACTCCTTTCCTTCGGCTCCTTTTCTGGACCGCAGCGTCGCCGACTTGCTCTTTCCGGAAGAAACCCACAGAAAACTCCCACTCACCCCCACCGAGGAAGACGACCTCCGAATCCCGGAAGGGAACTGGGAAGACTGGAAGGTCCTGACCTGGTCCGGGGAGCCCGGCATCCACCGCTGGGCTCCCCCCGGAAGCACTCGCCCTGTTCTCGTGTCCGGGAGGCGACCCCATTTCCCGGTCATGCGCGACCTCGATGAAATGATTCGCGCCACGCGCTACATCGCCAAACGCGATGAATACCAGACGATGCGAAAGGCGCGGGACCCGAAACGCGCCCTGGACGAATTCTGGCTCCAGTTCGGGGAGGACCCGGAAGAGGCGCGCCAGCTCATCGCCACCTACTATGGACGGGTCCGAGAGGCCAACGTCCATTTCAGCGGTCTCAAAGAAGGGTGGTGCACGGACCGCGGAATGGTCCACATCATCTTTGGCCATGCCGACCGGGTGCGCCGGGACCGCATCGGCGAGACGTGGATCTATGGAGACGAGGGGGATGTCAATGCCCTGGTCTTCCGGTTCTCACGGAGGGATCGCGGTGATGATGTCAACGCATTCGAATTGGAACGGTATCCCGGATTCCGCAGCCCATGGGAAGCCATGGTCGGCAGTTGGCGCCGGGGAAAAGTGAGGAAACGATGAGGCCCAGACCGAAAAAACAAGACGACCGCATCATTGGGTGGCACCCTGTGATCGAGGCCCTCGAGGAGGGCTTGGAGCTGGCCCGTGTGCTCATCCAAAGGGACAATCGGGACGACCGGACCCGACAACTCCTCTCGACACTCCGGGCGCGTCGAATCCCTGTGCAACGCGTGCCTCGGGAGCGGCTCGACCGCATCACCAAGAAGAACCACCAGGGCATCATTGCCTTCTCCTCACCCATCGCCTTCACGCCCATCGAAGAGCTGGTCCAGCAGGGCTTCGAATCCGGGCAGCGCGTCTTTCTCGTGGTCCTCGACGGGGTCACGGACGTGGGCAACCTCGGGGCCATCGCGCGATCTGCGGAATGCTTCGGCGCCACGGGCCTCGTGCTCCAGGACCATCATGCCGCTCCGGTCAACGAAGATGCGGTCAAGACCAGCTCCGGCGCCCTTCTTCGGTTGCCCGTCGCCCGGGTGCCCGACACCGCCAAGGCCCTTCGATACCTGGGCCAATGCGGACTGGAACGCATCGGTCTGAGTGAGAAGGCAGACCACGACCTGCTCGATTGCTCTGCGCCGGACGCGGCCTGCCTCGTGCTGGGAGACGAGGAACGCGGCATCTCCACCGAAAGCTGGGCCCAATGCGACCTCCATGCCACCATCGCCATGCAGGGAAAGACAGGATCCCTCAACGTGAGTGTGGCCGGTGGCATCGCTCTTCACCACCTGTTGGGCCGGGCAGTGAAATGAAAGACGAACCGTCAGAATCTACCGGCTGAACCCATACTTTCTTCGACGAATTGAAAAAACATTTGTCGATTTATTTCTTTTGTTCGTATATTCGTTGAGCCTACCAGTCGTCTGTTTTCAGCGCTTGAACCGAAATCAAGCTGAAAACGTTATATGACTCACTTTCGCTACGTTCGCGTTTCGGTCGGTCTCCTCCCTAGGGCGACCTCTGTCCGCACCCTTATGTCACGTGTCATGCCTGCACGAATTCTCACGACCGGCGCGCTCCTGATTTGGAGCAGTCTCGCCCTGTCCCAGCAGTTTCTGGTGGGTGGCTGCGACAGCGCATGCCTCCCCGCGTTCAACCCGGCCCCCTCGGACTTGTCGATTGACTGCACTTCGGAATTCCCCGCCTTCGATCTGCCGGCAGCCACGGGATGTGACGATGCCCCGATCGAGAACACCCCCCACGTCGAGCTCGACGAGCAAGTCGTGGTGAGCTACTCGCTCGGCACCGCCTATGGTCCTGGTGACGACTGGGCCCTTTGGCTAGGAAACTTCGAAGCGATGGGCTTGGGGGCCAGTGACCACTTCATTCCCGGTGCGGATGGTGTTGAATTCAACCTGTATGCCAACGGAACGGGCCGAATCACGGGCCGCGTGGTGAACGACACGGACCCCGACCAACAGTTCGACGTGGATCTGTTCCTCCAGTATGGCCAGGACTACGACAGCTGGTCGGGTCAGGGCCGCTTCCCCAAGGACGACCTCGGCCTCATGGCCTATGCGGACTGGACCTTTTTCGAGGTCGTCGACACCCTGAGCCATCTGAAGGGAGCCGGGGCATTCGAGGGCGATGTCCTCTACCTCGACCACATGCCGGTCTCCCGTCTGTTCGGCTTCCAGCTCGGTGCCGATGGCGCCAACAATCGCAATACGAATTTCGGCATCAGCGGATGGTTCTGGTATCGCGGAGTGATGGGCGGAAACCCCGTCACCGGAACGGGCGATGTCAATGCCGACCTGACGGATGAGACTACGCTGGCTCTGGCTTGCCCCGTGGTGGCCTCCGTGGAACGTCATGCCTTGGCCTGGTCTTCCTGTGGTCATCACCTCGTTTCCTACACGATCGAGCGCCTCGATGCCGAGCCCCCTGTCTTCGTGGAGCTGCCCCCCTTGACCGCATCCGACTGCACTTCCCTTCCGGATACGGCCGACTTGACCGAATTCGTGGTCGATGACGCCTGCGGCAGCGACGTCACCCTCGAGGTTCTGTCCGATGTCGTGGAGGGCGAGCCCTGCAACCAGGTGCTCACCCGGACGTGGCGTCTGACCGATGCGTGCGGCAACATTGCTGATACGTTCCAAGTCGTCACCCTGGTCGATACCACGGGGCCTTCCTTCTTGCTCACAGACATTGACCTGACCTGCGAGGAATGGGACGACTTCATCCCCGAGACGCCCTCCTTCGAAGACAATTGCACCCCCGCAGAGTCCATCTCCTGGACCGTCGAAGAGGGGACTCCTTCTGGAAACTTCCCCTCGGACTTTACCCTCCCCCTCATCTACACGGCCACAGACCTGTGCGGGAACAGCACCGTTCAGATTGCGCTGGTCACCGTGACGGATTCGGTGGCCCCTGAGTTTAGCGGAACCCCGGAAGATGTCACGCTCTCATGCGATGCCTGGGAGGGCTACACCATCATCATTCCCGATGCTACAGACAACTGCGACGTGAATCTCGCTCCCGCTGTGGTGGACACCACCATGGAGGAAGGAGCCTGCCCGGGCTCGTTCACCGCGGTCCTGACCTTCACCGTGACGGATGCCGCAGGCAATGCTACGTCGACGAGCCAGACCATTCTTGTGGAAGACAACCTCGCCCCGCAATTCACGGAGATTCCCGGGAATGTGTCCATCGAGTGTGGATCTCCTCTCCCCCAGGACCTCCCCCTCGCCGAAGACAACTGCAGCGACCCCGTCCTCGTGACCTTGGTGGCTGTAGATAGCCTTCCGGGCGAGTGCCCGCAGGATTGGACGGTGATCCGCACGTTTGCGGCATCGGACGCGTGTGGCAATGAGGCCACGGCCCAACAGACCGTGATCATTTCAGACACGCAAGCCCCCGCAATGGACAACCTCCCTGCGGACATTGTCCTGGCTTGCGGTGAGGACCTTCCCGACCATGCGATCACCGCCTTTGATGCGTGTGGCGAGGTGACCCTGACAGAGGCTGTGGACACGCTGCTCATCGATTGTCCGGGTTCGTTCACCCTCATCCGGACGTTCACGGCCACCGATGATTGCGGCAACGCGACCCAGGCCCAGCAGAGCATTCAAGTCATCGATACCACCCCTCCTGTAGTGGACGTGCTGCCCGAGGCGACCATTCTTTGCGACGAAGACCTCCCGACGAACCTTCCGCCGGCTGAGGACGCATGTAGCAACCCTGTGATGGTCGAGCTCTTCTCCATGGACAGCATCCAAGGCGATTGCCCCCAAGCCTGGGAAGTCACCCTGACCTTCCTCGCGACGGACGCCTGTGGCAACACGGCCCAGTCGAGCCAATTGGTCCATGTGGTGGACACCCTCGCTCCCGTCCTCGTGCTTGGACTCGATTCAGTGGTGCTCGAGTGCGGCTCGCCCCTCCCGGTCAACCTGCCGGCCTATGCTGACGCCTGCGACCCGATGGTCAACGTCGTGGAGCTGATGCCGGACAGCATGCCCGGCGCCTGCCCCGGGGAGTACACCGTGACGCGTCACTTCGAAGCCACGGATGCCTGCGGCAATGCCAGCATGACGAGCCAGACGGTGACCTTCATTGATACTGGAGCCCCAGAATTCGACTTCGTGCCCGGGCCGGTGACGATCCAATGCGACGAATCCCTGCCGACGGACCTGCCGACCGCTTTGGATGATTGCAGCGGACCGGTCTCCATCGTGCTCCTCTCCGTGGACAGCGTTCAAGGAGCCTGCCCTCAGGCCTGGGAGGTGACCCGCACGTTCCTCGCCACGGATGCCTGCGGCAATGAGCAACAGGCCACCCAGATGGTGACCATCGAGGACACGACCGCACCGGAAATCGACGCCTCCACCGTTCCGGAAGACGCTTTCTTCTCCTGCTCCGTCGAGCACCCGACCTGTGCGGACTTCGACGTGCTCGCCTTCGACAATTGCGGTGAGACGGCGGTGGACTGCGCAGTGGACACGATTCCCACCGCCTGCCCGGCCACCTTCACCCTGGCGATGACCTTCACGGCCACGGATGAGTGCGCGAACGACACCCTCATGACCGTCTACTTCGATGTGGCCGACACCACGGCCCCTGTCCTCGATCTCGATCTGGTTCCGGCCAACGATACCATCCAGTGCGGCATGGATCCGGACCTGCTCGAAAGCACGGACTTCTCTGTGGAGGACGACTGCAGCGAGTGGACATTCAGCGCCACCCGCGAGACCACGGGAGAAGACGAAAATCCCTGCAATTACTTCCACACGGACACTTACACCTTTACCGACTGTGACGGCAACGAAACGGTCTTCGTCCACATCCTGACTGTGATCGACACCGAAGGACCCTCCATGTCGACCGCGTTCGATTCACAGGGACCGTACTTCTGTGCCTTCGAGGTTCCCGAGTACGAGATGCCCATCACCGCGTCCATGGTGACCGACGAGTTCCCCTTCGATCAGGTCGACGACAACTGCGCGGCGGACGATGAAATCATCATCACCTACAGCGACTCCATCCTCGCCCAGAATGGAGAGAACAACTACACGGTCCAGCGGACCTGGAGCCTCACCGACCACTGCGACAACAAAACGGAGGTGGTGCAAGTCATCATCGTGGAAGAGCCCGAGCTCATCCTGCCCAACGCCTTCAGCCCGGGCACGAACGGCTACAACGACGTGTTCGTCATCGAAAACGTCTCGGTGGTGGACGAAGGCGACACGACCTACCCGCCCTGCGATTGGGGACCGGCCGACCAGCAGCACTTTATGGTCTTCAACCGCTGGGGCAACGAGGTCTATTCGCTGCCCGCCGGAGAGCCCTACCGGAACGACTGGGACGGCCGAAGCAACTCCGGAGAAACCCTGGTGGACGGCACGTATTTCGTCTTGCTTCGTCTTGGAGATCGCAAACTCGGCTCCTACGTTGACCTGAGAAACGACAAGTGATGCGCATCGATTCGAATTCCCTTCGGCGCCTCGCCTTCCTGTTCGCCCTCGGCGGCCTCCTGACCGGGGCCGGTATGGGGGAAGCCAAGGCCCAGCAGGACGTCATGATCAGCCAATACCTGTTCAATGGACTCCTGATCAACCCGGGCTATGCGGGTTCGCACCCCTACACCTCCAGCTCCCTTCTTCACCGCAGCCAGTGGAGCCAATTCGACGGAGCTCCGACCACCAGTGTCGTCGCCGTGGATGGCGCCCTGCGCAACAACAGCATGGGGGTGGGTGTGCTGATGCTGCACGACCAGATTGGACTGACGACCCAGACCGATGTGTCGTTAAACTTCGCTTACCGCATGCGGCTTGGTGCAGGTCGGCTCGCCTTCGGCCTGAAAGGCGGTCTCTCGAATACCCGGGCGGACCTTTTCGCCGCAGAGACAACGGATCCCGGTGACCCGAATTACAGTGAGAATCAGCAGATCACCCAATCCGGCCGGTTCGGCTTCGGGATGTATTACCACCTCCAACGGTTCTACCTCGGGGTGACGATTCCGACGCTGACCACCCTCGGCCCCAATGCCCAGACGGTGGACCCCCACATGCTCGCCACGGCCGGCATCGTGATGAAGGTCTCCGATGGGGTGATGCTCAAGCCGAGCTTTCTGGTCAAAGCCGTGAATGCAGCACCTGCCCAGTTGGACCTCAACATCCATGCCCTCTTCCAGGAGAAAATCTGGGTCGGAGCCGGCTGGCGCACCGGCGACGGCATCGTCGGCATGATGGAGATTCAGGTCACGCCCGAGCTCCGCATCGGCTACGCCCGGGACTTCACCCTCAGCGAAATCCGCGATTACTCCACCGGTTCCAATGAGCTCCTGATCGGCTTCGATTTCGGTCAGGGGATCACGGCCAAGCGTTCACCCCGTTATTTCTAAGCGTTACTCCATGCTTCGAATTCCATCGTTGCCCCTCTTCGCCTGGGTGTTGGTTCTGTCCGGTTTTGTCTCCGGCTGCGCCACCCTCCACCTCGAAGAAGGCCAAGCCGCCTACGACGAACTGCGGTACCAGGACGCCATC
This sequence comes from Flavobacteriales bacterium, assembly GCA_002862785.1. GTDB lineage: Bacteria > Bacteroidota > Bacteroidia > Flavobacteriales_D > Sanyastnellaceae > UBA8752. The sequence continues at coordinate 3,368 of PKDZ01000076.1, read as the reverse complement.
CACCACTTCGGCAAAGCGGTCCAACGCGACCCTGAGGTCGATGCCTACCGGAAGCTGGCCAGCGCCCACGCCCTCGTGAACGAGAACGAGGAAGCTGCGGCGGCCTATTCTGTCCTGGTCTCCCTGCCGGATGCCACTGACGATGACCGCATCGGCTATGCTTCCGTCCTGTTCAAGTCTGGAGAATATGCCCAGGCTGAGCGCCTGCTCAACGCCGTGAGCCAACGGGATCCGGGCAACGATGTCGCCGCGGCCCTCCGTCGGAGTGCCGTGCTCGCTCAGGATGAACGACGCGACACGACGGCCTTCGTACTGAACCCCATCGAGACCCCAGGCATCCTTTCCGCCTTTGCACCCCTCCGTTTCGCCAACACCCTGTACTTCACCGGTGCCGTCGAGCGCAATGGAGCCAAGGATCCCTACACCGATCTCAGCTACACCGACCTGTACCAAATGCCCGTCTCCGGCGGCACGCCCCAGGCCGTCCCCGGGGTGAATGGTCCCTATCACGACGGCATGGCCGCCGTGTCTCCGGACGGAAGCATCCTCATCTTCACGCGGAGCAACCACGAAGCCGACAAGGCCGGACGGCTCCTCACCGACGATTCGGACGTCAACAACACCACCCTCTTTTATGCGCGGAAAGGCATGGAGGAATGGGAGCGCGTGGTCGAAATCGGTTTGAGCGAAGGCGACAACATGTTTGCCCACCCCGCGTGGAGCCCAGACGGAAGCCGACTGTACTTCTCGAGTGACATGCCCGGGGGACAAGGCGGCATGGACCTCTGGTACATCCGCCGGAACGGCACCACGTGGGAGTACCCTCCCGTCAACATGGGGCCGAAAGTGAACAGCCGGGGCGATGACGTCTTCCCGTCGATGAAGGGCAACGACACGCTCTTCTTCGCCTCCGACGCCCAGATCACCTTTGGAGGCCTCGACATCCTGTTTTCGGTCCGGGACTCCACCGGAGCCTGGGGCTCGCCGATGCACTTGGATTACCCGCTGAACAGCCAAAGTGACGACTTCGCTCTGACGTTCAACCCCGACGGGAAGTCCGGTCTGGTCTCCTCCGACCGCTTCGGCTACGACCGCCTCTTCAACTTCAACATCGTCGAGCGTCCGCTCCTCGTGGAAGGCATTGTGGTGGACAGCATCACCGGGGCTGCCATTCCCAATGCGACCATCAACCTGCTCGATGTGGTCGACGGCAGCGCCGTGGCACTCAACTCCGACATGAACGGACTGTTCCAGCTCAAGCTGCCCCACGGCAAGACCTACCGAGCGGAAGCCCTGATGGACACCTATTTCGCTCGGAACCTCGGGATCACGACGCCGGCCGATCCCCTCGTGCGGGAAATGCGACTCGAAATCGCCCTCGTCCCGACCAGCGAATTGCAGGACGACGAATACGCCAGCTCCATTCGGGAAGGCGACCGCTTCGAGTTGCCGGAAATCCGATGGGACTACGACAGCTACGTCCTGCGGGACGAGGCCAAGCCCGCCCTTGCCCTCGTGGCTGAATTCCTCCAGAATCGGCCCCGTATCGAAGTCGAACTCCGTTCCCACTGCGACGCGCGGGGATCGGACCGCTACAATCAGAAGTTGAGTGAACGACGTGCCAATTCGGCCGGCCATTACCTGATGAGCCTCGGAGTGCCCTCCGACCAGGTGCATCCGGTCGGGGTCGGAGAAGGTGAACTCCGCAATGAATGCGGCAATGGAGTCCCTTGCTCCGAAGCCAAGCATCAAGAGAACCGACGCACCGAATTCCTCATCGTCCGAACGCCCGATACCGACAACTGACCCCTTTCGTCTTGCCCCAACCCCATGAAAAAAGGGGACCCGTCCGGGTCCCCTTTTTCATTGCGCGTTGCCCTTGCGGTCAGGCGAAGTGCGGGCCAGGATAATAGGCCGTGTCGCCCAGCTCCTCCTCAATGCGGAGCAACTGATTGTACTTGGCGATTCGGTCGCTCCGCGAGGCGCTGCCGGTCTTGATCTGGCCCGTGCTGAGAGCAACAGCGAGGTCCGCGATGGTGGTGTCCTCCGTCTCGCCGCTGCGGTGGCTCATCACACTCGTATAGCCACACCGGGTGGCCAGCTGGACCGCCTCGATGGTCTCGGTCAGCGTACCGATCTGGTTCACCTTGATGAGGATGGAATTGGCCACACCTTCCTCGATGCCTCGGCTCAGGCGCTCCACGTTGGTCACGAAGAGGTCGTCGCCGACGAGCTGGGTGTTCTCCCCGAGCGCGTCCGTCATGAGCTTCCAGGTGGCCCAGTCGTCCTCGTCGCAGCCATCCTCGATGCTGATGATCGGGTACTTGCCGCGGAGCTCCTTCCAGTAGTCCACCCAGGCCGCCCCGTCCATCTGCTTGCCGACGCCGGACAAGATGTACAGGCCCTTTTCCTTGTCGTAGAACTCGCTGCTGGCCGCGTCGAGGGCGAGCTGGAAATCCTCGTCCGGCTTGTAGCCGGCCTTCTCGATGGCCATCAGGATGGTGTCGAGGGCCTCCTCGTTCGAATTCAGGTTTGGAGCGAATCCACCCTCGTCCCCGACGTTGGTACTCAGCCCCTTGCCGGACAACACCTTCTTCAGGTGGTGGAACACCTCTGCCCCCATGCGCAGGCCTTCGGCAAATGTGTCCGCGCCGACCGGCATGATCATGAACTCCTGGATGTCGATGGCATTGTCTGCGTGGGAGCCGCCATTGATGATGTTCATCATGGGCACCGGCATCAGGTTGGCGTTCACGCCACCGATGTAACGGTAGAGTGGCTGGCCGAGGGAACCGGCAGCGGCCTTGGCCACGGCCAGACTCACGCCGAGCAGGGCATTGGCGCCGAGGTTGGCCTTGTTGTCGCTACCGTCGAGGTCGATCAGGTGGTGATCGATTCCGACCTGATCGAAAATGTCCATGCCGACGAGCTCCTCGGCGATTGTGGTGTTGACGTTCTCCACGGCGCGCAGGACGCCCTTGCCGAGGTAGCGGTCCGCCTGACCGTCCCGAAGCTCCACGGCCTCATGAACACCGGTGCTGGCTCCGGAAGGGACGGCGGCTCGGCCGAGGACCCCCTCACCGGTGATGACTTCTACCTCGACGGTGGGATTGCCTCGGGAATCTAGGATTTCCCGGGCGTGAATGTGATCGATGTACTGCATGATCAGGCGGTTTGCAATGCGCTGTGGTGTTGGATTTGCTCGATGAACTGATCAAACAGGTACCGGCTGTCGTGCGGTCCCGCACTGGCTTCCGGGTGGTACTGCACGGAAAAAACCGGCTGGTCCTCTAGACGGATGCCGGCGACCGTGTGATCGTTCAGGTGTTCGTGGGTGATGGACACGTTCGTCACGCCGTCCAGGGAGG
>PKDZ01000077.1 GCA_002862785.1 Flavobacteriales bacterium | reverse complement strand
TTCAAGTACCTCTGACGGGAATCTGGTCCGTCCAGCCGCGGAGCTGGTGAACGTCGAGCGGCTTGGGCAACAGGGCCTCCACGATGGGGTGACCTTCGGCGCGCTCGAGGTCCTCGCGGTCGAGCGTGGCGCTCAACATGAAAACGGTGAGACCGGACATGGCCGAGGCGGGAAGGAACTCCAAGCGTTCGAGGACAGCGAAACCATCCATGCCGGGCATCAGGATGTCGAGCAGGACCACGAGACGTCCTTCTGCCAGAGCAGAACCCGGGCGGACATCGTTCTCCTCCACGCCAGAATCGGCCATGAGCGCCTCCAAGAACGACGGACCATCCTTGAATTTGCGCACGGAAGCCCGCATGGCGGCCTCAACGAGGCGACCATTGACGACACGGTCGATCTCATTGTCATCGACCAGCCAGAACTCCAATTCGGCAGACATGTCCTTCAACTACGGGAGAAAGCGGGCAAAGGTTTGTAGGACGCATTCCGAAGGCGCTCAGGTCTGGCCCTTCTGCGCCTCCATCCATTTGCCATAGCGGGTCCGCTCGGCCCGGATGCCTTCCTCGAGCTGCCGCAGATCCGAAGCCAGTGAATGGGCGAGGCCATCTCCGGTTGCCTGCGCCATGCCCTGCAGCCGCCCGGCCTCAGCCGCAAAATCATCAAGGGCGGACAGCACTTGATGTCCCTGCCGGGCGCTGTTGACCCGCGCTCGGTTCAAAGCGTAGGCCGCCTTGATGACGCTTCGAAGCTCCTCTTCGTTCCACGGCTTCGATACAAAGCGATAGACTTGTCCCTTGTTGATGGCATCCACGACCGCATCCGTGTCAGCGTAGCCGGTGACGAGCACCCGGCTGATGTCCGGATGGTCGGGCATGATCAGCTCAAAGAACTCCACGCCACTGATGCGCGGCATGCGCTGGTCGCTGAGCACCACATGGAATTCATGGTCCTCGAGCATGCGCACGGCCTTGTGAGGCTCATCGCAGGTGTGCACCTCGAAATCCCGGCGGAAAGCCGCCTTGAAGGAGAACAGGTTGGGCTCCTCGTCGTCGAGGTAGAGTACGCGGATGATGTCCTCTTCCATGGTCGGGGTCAATGTGCAGTCAGGCTGCTTCAGAGTTGGGATTGCTCATGATGTCGAGAGGAAAAGTCAACACGAATGTCGTGCCCTCCCCCATTTCGCTCTCCACGCGAATGTCGGCTCCGTGGTCGTCGAGGATGCCCTTGACGATGCTCAGGCCAAGGCCAGTGCCCTTGCCGATTTCCTTGGTCGTAAAGAAGGGGTCGAACAGGCGCTGCTGCGTCTCCTCATCCATGCCGATGCCGTTGTCCCGGACCCGCACGATGACCGAATGCGCCTTGCCATCACCGTCCAGAGCGCGGTCCAACTCCACCCGAACCAACCGCTCCTCGGCGTCAGACCACCGCCCTTCTGTCGCCTGCACGGCATTGACGATGATGTTCATGAACACTTGGCTCAGCTTGCCGCTCTGACAGTACAATGCCGGCACATCTTCGGGCAAGTCCACCTCAATGCGGGCCCGACTCCGGGCCCGGTCACCCAGCACGGTGATGCTGGCCTCGAGCAGGTCCGACAGGGAAGCCTCCACCGGCTTGTCCCCATCCATCCGACCGAAGACCCGCAGACCCCCGACGATGCGCGCGGTCCGGTCTGCTCCTTCCAAGATGCCCGCAATGAGCTGCCGGCTCTCCTCCTTCAAGAAGGACAAGTCCAACTGGCGCGCCTTCTGCCGGGCTGCTTCGGCGAGATCATCGGCCCCTGACGCACCCTCCACCAAGGCCGCCAGCGCATCCACATGCGCATCCACGATCTCGATGAGTTCCTCCAGGTCGCGGCGCAGCGAAGTCGCATTGCTCTGAACGTAGTTGATGGGGTTGTTCAACTCGTGGGCGATGCCCGCCGTCATCTGACCCAGGGAAGCCAGCTTCTCGGTCTGGATGAGCTGATCCTGCGCACCCTGCAACTCTCCCAGGGTCCGGGACAGGTCCGAATTGGCGGTCGCCAAGTCCTTTGTCCGGCGGGCCACCCGCTCCTCGAGCTCCGCGTTCTGCTGTTTCACAATCCGTTCGTTCTCGAGGGACACCGCCAGCGCCTTGGCATTGGCCGCATCACTGGATCGCTTGAGCAGGTTGATCCGGTCGCCGAGGGCAAAACTGAGCAACAGCATCTCCAACACCGTGCCGACCGGAAGGAACAGGGCGGTAAACTGCGTGAAGGCCAAGACTCCGAAGTCCCGCAGCGCCTGCATGGTCACCGCGATCAGGAAAATGAGCCACGCGACAAAGAACCACAGCGCGGGACTGTTGCCCCGGCGCCAGCTGATGAGCGACAAGGCCAACATCGCCGGCGCGGACAGGGCACCGAGGTTGACGAGGTTGTAGGCCACGATGGGGAAGCCCGCCGCCGCCGCCACCATGGCCGAGGCGTACACCATAAGCAATCCGTTGATCACCCGATTCCAACCAGGCGTGTAGCGGCGCACCTCCAAGAATTCCCGAGCGAACGTCAGCGCAGCCAGGCCGGAAGCCGCCCCCGTCATCGTCAAGCCGTTGCGCGCCAGCCAGGGCACATGGCCCCAAATCAGGCGGTCGTAGCCATTGAACCCCCACTGGACGAGGCCCACGGTCAGCACGACCAGCACGTAACTGAAGTACGCCTGTTGACCGGTGCTGAACGCGAGGAAGCAATTGTAGATGAGGATGGCCAGCACGATGCCCGTGTACAAGGCCACGGCCAGATTCCGATTGTCGCGGAGCGACTCCACCCGCTGCTCCTGGGTGAGGGTGAACGGCAAGACCAACGGCTTGGTGCTCCGAATCCGGAACCACAAGTCGTGGGCCTCATTGAGCGGAAGAGAGAACGTGGGAATCAAATCCTCTGTTCGGCCAAACGCCGCGCCGGACGGGGTGCGCATCAGAACACGGGGGCCATCCATCACGACAGCCTCGATCGAATCAATCGTCGGGTTGTCGAGGACGATGCGCGCCTGGCGCGGAGCGCCTTGCCATCCGGACACCCGAATCCAGACGGCATCGGACAGCGAGCCGAGGTTGGGCCGCTCGCCATCCAACGTATCGAGGGCAGCCAACCTCAGGTGGACCTCTTCGGCCCGCAAGCTGCCGTCGGGGTCGTTTAACGCCTCGAGAGTCAAGGCGTCCACGTTCCGGGGCGACTCTCCGGTGGAGCAGCCCGTGAAGGCGAATCCAAGGAGGAGCGCGGACACGGTCCAGACCCACACCCGTCCATATGGCGGGCGGGTGCCGGTCATGCCATGTGGTTTTCGACGCGGTACCGAATCCGGTGGAAACGGCCGTCGACCCCATGCTCATGCGTGGGTTCCTCCGCAGCACGGCGCGCCATTTCCTGCACATCCTCGGCGGCATCCGCGATGCTCTCCGGATGCTGGAAGTGGCCGATCTCCGACCGGATGGGCAGCGCGGGGTAATCGAATTGGCCCTCGTCACCGATGCTCTCCATGATGGTGAAGCCCAGCTCACGTTGGATGGGGCGCATGTTGGTCCCCATGAAAGCGAACCCGTGCCGGATGTCGAGCTGGGGCATGAGGCCGAGGCCCACACAGGCCATGGGCAAGATGCCGATGCCGGCCACCGCGATCTCACGCCGGCTCCAGAGGGCACAGAATTCGCCGCATCCCTCGTCCTGCCGGGCATCGAGGAAGGACGTCAGCTCGGGGCTGACCGCACCCACGGCCCGCTCCATTGGCAGACTGCCCGCCCCGCTTCGCCGCTGCAAGCGCATCCCGCTGAGCAACACCTCATCGTCCTGGCAGGTGAGCAGGAACATGATCGTTTCGGGATCGCCCAACCAATCCTTCCCAAAGGAAGTCAGGTTGCGAATGCCTGCGGCGCGGAGCACAGCCTTGTGGCCTTCGGCAAACTGGTCGGACAGCCCCGCATCGTCCGATGAACGGAAAATGTGCAACGTCACCTCCCGCAACGTGCGGGCGATGTCGACGGACTCACGCGGTATGTGCGACGGAGAGCTGCTCATGCAAATCGAATCGGAGACGTTGGTCGGCGATGGCTTCCCCGAGGAGAAGGCGCCGGATGATGGCGGCGGCGGCCCCGGCACCGAGGGCGGCGTCGCTGTGCAATTGGGGCCAGCCTGCCAAGGTCCGACCGACCTCGGCCAAGCTGTCCGTGGCGCGCGGGCTGATGGAGGACAGGTCGACGAAGGCGTCCAGCCATTCGCGCGTCCAGGTGCCACCCTGCGCCAGTTCAGTCAATTGCTCGGCCGTGACCCGGCCGTGCAGGAAATCTTGGGTCTCCTCGAGGTCGTAGCGTTCGACGTCGAGCAGACCGCGATCGTTGGTCTCCATGATCAACGGAATCCGCCGGTCCCGCGCACCGAGACGGAGGAGCGCCTTGGCTTCCGGACCGTCACAAGCGTCCACGACGAGGTCCACCCCGTCGAGGAATTCCGCGATGTCCTCCCGCCGGAAGCCCTCCGGCCAGACCTTGACGTCGAGGTAGGGGTCAATCTCGGCAATCGCCCGTGCAGCCGACATCCACTTCGGCATGCCCAGCTCGAAGAGCGAACAAGACATCCGGTTGAGGTTGGACAGTTCAATGTCGTCGGCGTCGGCGATGTGCAATGTGCCCGCAATCCGCTCCATGGCGAGGACCAAGGCGATGGTCCGACCCACCGACAGGCCCACGATTCCCACCGTCTTTCCGGCCAGCCGCTCCTGTTCCTCAGGGCGGATCTTGAGCTGGTTGCGGTTGGTGCGGACGGCGGTGAACTCGGCTTCCTCGAGGAGCAGGATGCCGCGGCGGCGCCACGGGTACCAGGCCACAGTGCCATATCGCCCTGTTTCGGTTGCCGCCTTTCGGGCGGTAAAGGCCGCCTCCACCTGCTCGTCCGTCAGCTGCCGGCCGAGATTCTCGGGTTGGATGGACACCCAATCCCGCCATTGACCGGCCAGCCGCCCCGCGTCAAGCGGCGCCGACTCGGACTGCGAAAATGCCCGCCAATCGGCCAATCCACTTGGATTGGACAGCACGAACAGTCTCGGACGGTTGGACGCGATGGCCATTCCATTAAAGTTCTCCCGCGGAAGGGGGCACAGGAGGCGGCACGCAAGGGCTTATCCACGTTGACCGGTGGACGCCGGAAAAAACGCACCCGAAGCGTGTAACCTTTCGCAAACTCCTCCGTAAGGGGGCACATGGTGTTGACTTCCCCCACCTTCCGCATCGAAATCGTGCCCAATGCTTTGGCCGCACGACCTGACCTCTTCGAAGGCCTCGATTCCGTGCTCCCGGCACTGGACGTTCAGCTCGAAGAATCCTGGCCCGGACTCGAGGGCGCCCCGACCGAGGTTCTCGTGACCTCCAACGTCGAGCAGGCGATCCACGACTCGCGCGCCATCTTTCTCGTGTGTCCCAAGCCCGACCCCAAGCTTCTGTCCGGCCTCATCGACACGGGCCGCGCCCTGCGCTGGATTCCCGAAGGGACCGACCAGGGCACCTGGGTCGACGGATTCGCTCGATTCCTGCTGGCCAAGCGCCTCTCCGAGCGCGCCCAGACCCAGACGCGCCGCACCCGCCGTTCTGCGCACCTCTAAGGTCCACGCACCCGCCGCCGCGCCAGCTGAGGCGAAGCCTCTAGAGTTCGCCCGCGCGCATCCGGATGTAGCGGCCTGCCAACAGGTTGGCCCAATCCCGGATCAAGTCGAGCGATTCCTGCGTCTCCGGGGTGACGGATTGGCCCGACATCCGGAGCACGAGCCACCCATACAGGGCGATCAGCATCGATTCCACTTCCGATTTCCCGGCCTCACCGCGAGCCTCCATGGCCGACAGGTGGGGCTGTGCCGCATCCACCGCGGCCTTGTACTCCCCATCCTGCAGCACATCAAGCAAGGTTCGGTGGAGATAGGTCAATTCGACCATCAGTTCATCGAGCGCCAACCGGTGTCCCGCGCTCAATTTGTTTTCCCGCTTCAGGTCGCGCATCAGGTCCGCGAACCAAGTCAGCTCGGCCTCCAGCCGATCACCCTCGTACGCCGCAGACAAGTGCAAACGCAAGGCGCCCAAATCGAACTGCACGGCCCGCACCAAGTCCTCCATCTGCCATTCATAGAGCAGGTACTCCACCACATGCTGGTGGCGCTTTTCCGAGGCGGTGGTCTCCGTCATGCCGGGTCGTTCTGAGGTGAATCACTTGATTCCAAGGCAGTTGCCCGAGCCTCCTTCATCTTGAGAAACACCTGCTCGACCTCGGGGATGAGCCGTTGGCCGAATGCCTTGACGGCCTCGAGGCCGCCACTGCCCTCTACTGGCAATCGATAGGTCTGTTCAAGCGGCCCCCAAACGAACTGGAGGTGGTACTTCTCGTTCCATTCCTGGACGATGATCCGCATGGCGCGGTGGGGGATTTGGGCAACAGTCCGCATTGGATTCGGCCGCGAAGGTAGAATTTCGCAGCGTGCAGGACCCTTGGCTCGAACGATGGCGTGGCCCCTTGGCCAATCGACCGCATGCCCTCGCCGCCCTGATGCGGCTGCGGTGGGCCGTCGGGTCGGCCCCGCTCATGGCCCGCCACCCCGACCTCGACTTCCAAGTCCTCGACGACGCTTGGTTTGCCGACGCCCTCGAGGCGGACCTGCCTCTCTTCGACGATTGGGCCGCCCGGCTCGTCATGGGGGAAGACCCGTTGCCACCGGGCGTCCTCGACGCACAGGGCCAGCTGCTCGGCAAGCACTTCGAAGCCCTGATCGCGGCCTGGCTCGACGCCTCGCCCCACTTCCGACTGCGCGCCCACGGCGTCCAACTCCAACAGGACCGGCAGACGGTGGGCGAGCTCGATTTCCTCGTCGACGACCTGCGGCGGGGCCGCACCCTGCACATCGAGGTCGCCAGCAAATTCTACCTCGCCGCCGAAGATGGATCCGCCTGGGAGAACTGGATTGGCCCCTCCGGCCGCCACGACACGCTGCGCACCAAGATGGACAAGCTGGTCGACCAACTCGCCGCCAGCCGGCTCGCCCCGGCCCGCAACTTCATGGCCGAGCACCGCATCCCGACACCGCAACCGGTGCTGCTCATGAAAGGCTGGTTCTTCCACCACCACAGCCGGCTGCACCGGCACACCGCCCCCCGCTGGGCCCACCCCGGATACAATGCCGGCTGGTGGTGCCGACCCGAAGAAGCCCATGAAGTGATGGGCAGTGACCACGTCCGCATCCTGCCGCTCCCCAAGGGGCGGTGGCTCGGCCGATTCCACCCCGTCGCCGGCGATCCGCCGCTGCATTGGAGCCGGGTCGAAGCCGTGCTGGCCGACCACTTCAGCCGGACCCGCCGTGCGCTGATGTGTGCGGTGGTCATCGAGGGCGACGGCGGCTGGGAGGAACTCTCCCGCGGCTTCGTCGTCCACCCGGATTGGCCGAACCTCAGGCGCTGACCCCGCCCATTACCCCCAGAAGAAGGCGTACAGGAACGCGAGGATGACGAGCACCGCGAACGCCCCGACCGTGTAGAGCGGCTCGGTGGCAAACGTGCTGTTCGAAATGGTGATGCCCTTCGGATCGTCAGCCCCCTTGCCTTCCGATCGGCTCACCACAGCAATCACAGCCATCGTCAGCAGCGAAGTCAACCCCATCTGGTCGAGGAAGGGCAGGTCCACGAACAGCGCACTGTCCGACCACCCCTTGGGCGCGACCTTGAAGTACATGGCAATCGGAATGGACGCCAGCGCCCCGACGATGGCGCCGCGGTTGGTCGTCTTCTTCCAGAAGAGGCCAAGGATGAACACCGCGAGGATGCCCGGGCTCACCACGCCCGTGTATTCCTGGATGAACTGGAAGGCCTGGTCAATGCCGCCGAGCAGGGGCGCCATGACGCAGGCAATGGCCAAGGCGACCGCCGCCGAGATGCGGCCCATTCGCACCGTGGCGCGGTCGTCGGCCTCGGCATTTAGATGGGCCTTGTAGATGTCCATCGTGAAGATGGTCGACGTGCTGTTCAGCATCGATGCGAGAGAGGACACGATGGCGGCCGCGAGCGCCGCGAAGGCCAGGCCCTTGAGGCCGGTCGGCAGGAACTGCAACAACCATGGATAGGCGTAGTCCGGGTTGGCGGCGGTGGGTGGCTTGTTGGCTGCGGCTTCTCCAAGGCTGGTCATGACCCCGGAGTCTTGCGTCATCACGTAGGCAGCGATGCCGGGAATCACGACAATCAACGGCAGGATCAGCTTGAGGCCGGCGGCAAACAGGATGCCGCGCTGGCTTTCCTTGAGCGATTTGGCGGCCAACGTCCGCTGGATGATGTACTGGTTGAAGCCCCAGTAGTAGACATTGGCCACCCACATGCCGCCGACGAGGACCCCGATGCCAGGCAGGTTCATGTATTCCGGATGCCCCTTGTCGAGGATCATGGCAAACTTGTCCGGTGCCGCCTCGTAAATCGTGCGGAAGCCGGCCCACATTCCGCTTCCCCCAGACACAGCGTCGAGCGCGAGATAGGTCGTGACGAGGCCGCCGAGGACCAGAAAGACCACCTGGATGACGTCGGTCCAGGACACGGCCGACAACCCGCCGTACAGCGAATAGGCCGCCGCGAAGGCCGCCAGACCGAGCACCCCGTAGACCATCGGGATGCCCATGATGGTCTCCAGCGCGAGCGAGCCGAGGTACAGCACGGAGGCGAGGTTGACGAAGATGTAGAGCGAGATCCAGAAGACCGCCAGGATCGTCTTGAGCTCCGTGGAGTAGCGCTTCTCGACGAACTCGGGAATCGTGTAGAGTCCCTTCTCGATGAAGATGGGCAGGAAGTATTTGCCGACGAGAATCAGGGTCAACGCCGCCATCCACTCATACGAGGCGATGGCCAGGCCGATTTTGAATCCGGAGCCGGACATGCCGATGAACTGCTCGGCGGATATGTTGGCCGCGATGAGGGAGGCGCCCACCGCCCACCAGGGGAGCGATTTGCTGGCGAGGAAATAATCCTCGGCATTTTTCTGGTGGCCCTTTTTGTCGCGGGACACCCAGAGACCGACCCCGAGGATGAGGACGGCATAGCCGATGAAGATGGCGTAGTCGAGCGCCGAGAACGTGCTGGTCATGAATGCGTAAGGTGTTGGCGGACCCGTATCATTGACGCGACCGTGCGGTCAATTTACTTCGGACACGGTTGGGGGTGGCCGGCCGCGGGCACGGTGCTACATTCAGGCCGCCCGCATCCCTGAATCCGGTCCTTCATGTCCCGTTTCCGCCTTTCTGTCCTCCTCGGTTGCCTCCTGCTCCCGGTCCTCGCTTCGGCCCAGACCCTTCTCCCCTACATCGAGGACCCGTCCATGGTCGAGGAAAACAAGCTGCCCGCGCGCGCCACCTTCTACACCGCTCCGGAGGCGACCGGGGCCTCCATCGAGGGCCCGGACCTCACCGGTCGGTACCGCTCGCTGGACGGCGTCTGGAAATTCCACTGGGCCCGCAGCCCGGAGGAGCGGCCCGTCGGCTTCGAGGATCCGGCCTTCGACGTGACAGGATGGGACGACATCCCGGTGCCGGCCAACTGGGAGCTCGAAGGCTTCGGCACACCCATCTACACCAACCACCCCTACCCCTTCTATTGGAAACAGACCCCGACCCCACCGGACATCCCCGACGGCTGGAACCCGGTCGGCAGCTACCGCCGGGACTTCAGCCTGCCCACGGAGTGGGCCGGCGACCGCATCGTGCTCCACTTCGGGGCGGTCAAATCGGCCTTCTTCCTGTGGGTCAATGGGGAACGCATCGGCTACAGCCAAGGGTCGAAGCTGCCCGCCGAATTCGACATCACCGACGCCGTCCGGCCCGGTGACAACGCGCTGGCGCTCGAGGTTTACCGCTGGAGCGACGGCAGCTTCCTCGAATGCCAGGACTTCTGGCGCCTCTCCGGCATCGAGCGTGAGGTCTGGCTCCACGCCCGGCCGCAGACCCACCTGGCCGACGTGGTCGCCGACGCCGGCCTCACCGACGACTTCCTTGACGGCACCCTCGACCTGTCGCTGGCGGTGGTCCACCATGGCAAGGGTTCCTTCAAGGGCACCCTCCGCTGCGCCGTGGCGCTAGACGGTCGGCCGCTGGCCGACGTGGACCTGCCCATGTCGATCGCCTCCGGGGACACCGCCCGCGTGACCCTGCGGAAGCGCTTTCCGGGCGTCGAACGGTGGACCGCCGAGACTCCGGCCCTGCACGATGTGACCGTGTCCCTCCTCGACCGCAAGGAGCGTCCGGTGGAGGCCACCCGCCTCGAGGTCGGCTTCCGCGACGTCCGCATCGAAGACGGCTTGGTGAAGGTCAACGGCCAGCCCATCCTCATCAAGGGCGCCAACCGCCACGAACACCACCCGGAGACCGGCCACGTGATGGACAAGGCCACAATGGAAGCCGACATCCGTGCCCTGAAAACCCACCATTTCAACGCGGTCCGGACCTCCCATTATCCCAACCACCCTTACTGGTACACCCTGTGCGACCGCTATGGGCTCTACGTCTACGACGAAGCCAACATCGAGTCGCACGGCATCGGCTACGACCTCGACAAGACCCTCGGCAACAACCCCGACTGGGCCCGGGCCCACCGGGTGCGCACGACCCGGATGATCGCCCGCGACCGCAACCACCCGTCCATCATCTGCTGGTCGATGGGCAACGAAGCCGGCAACGGGGTCAACTTTTATGCCAACTACAAGACCATTCGGGCGATGGACCCCACCCGCTACATCGCCTACGAGCGGGCCGAGCGCGACTGGAACACCGACGTCTACGGCCCCATGTACGCCGGGCTCGAACACCTCGCGTGGTTCGCCGGCCAGGAGGAGGACCCCCGTCCCCTCATCCAATGCGAATACGCCCATGCCATGGGCAACAGCCTGGGCGGCTTCCAGGAGTATTGGGACCTCTATCGGTCCGAGGAGCGGCTGCAGGGCGGCTTCATCTGGGACTTCAAGGACCAGGGGCTCTGGAAGGAACAGGACGGGCGGCGCTTCTTGGCCTACGGCGGCGACTACGGCCCCAAAGACATCCCGAGCGACCACAATTTCCTGAACAACGGCCTGCTCATGGCCGACGGCACCCCACACCCCCACATGCTCGAGGCCGCCCAGGTCCAACAACCCCTTCACTTCGCCCGCACCGGCGAGTGGGGCCAAATCCTGGAATTGTCCAGCGAGTATGTGTTCCGCCAAGCCATGGTCGACGTCCACGTCACCACCCTGTGCGATGGACGGGCCATGCGCTCCGTGGTCTTCGAGGACCAGCGCGTCGGACCCGGACAGACCATTCAGCTCGACCTCGCCGCCCATGCCCGCCGTCAGCCGGAAAAGCCCGGGCCGGCCGATGACCTGGAATGTGAGCGAATCCTGACCGTCGAGGCCCGGCTCGCGGAAGCGGAGCCCATGCTGCCCGCCGGGCATGTGCTCGGTCGAAACCAGTTCATCCAGGCCGCCCCGGAGCGCCCCGCCCCGGCCCCGACGGCCGGCCGCGTCGACCTTGCCCTTGAGGACGGCACCCTCGTGCTTTCTTTCGTGGACGGAACGCTGACCCTCGACCGCGCGACCGGCCACGTCCTCGGCTACGCCGTGAACGGCTGGGAGTTGGTCCAATCCGGGGGCGAACCCACCTTCTGGCGGCCGCCGGTCGACAACGATTACGGCGCCCGCACCCCGGAGAACAAGGCCGTCTGGCGCGACCCGGTGGCCGACGGACCGGCCGCCTTCACCCAAGAGCGGGAGCGCAATGGGAGCCTCACCCTCACCTTCGACCGCGCGGTCCTCGGCGGAGATGCCGCCCTGCGGGTCACGTATTCCGTGGCGGCCGACGGCACGGTGAGGGTCGAGCAGTCCCTCCGCGCCCTCGGCGGCGACCATCCCGGTCTGTACCGCTTCGGCCAGCACTGGGTGCTCCCCGCCGGGCTCGAGCAGGTCGACTGGTACGGAAGGGGGCCAATGGAGTCCACTGCCGATCGCAAGTCTGCGGCCTTCCTCGGCCTCTGGAGTGCGCAGGTCGGCGACCTCGTCACCCCTTACGCCCGGCCGCAATACAATGGCACCCGGACCGACACGCGGTGGGTCCGGTTGACCGACGAGAGCGGCCTGGGCCTCGAGTTTGTTGCCGACGGCGACCTCGACGTCACCGCCCTCCACTACCGGCCGGACCAATTGGACTCCGGACCGCGCAAAGAAACCACGCAGGCCCACTTTCGACTGCTGGACCCGGTGGAAGAGGTGCACCTGGACCTCGACGGATTCTCGTCAGGGGTCGCCTGCATCAACAGCTGGGGCGCCCTGCCGCTCGACGCCTATCAACTGCCCTACGGCGACTACACATTCAGCTTCACCTTCCGGCCGGTCCGGCACTGAGACAACCGCTGTCTCCCGACCTTCGCATTGAACTTTGATGAACGCCATGCGTTGTCACCCCATGACCTGCCGACTCCTGCTTGTGGCCTTCCTGGCCCTGTTCACCAGTTTGAACCTCGCCGCCCAACGGCCCGGGGGAGGCGAACGGCCCGGGGGGCGTCCGGATGGTGAACGCCCCAAGATCGGTGTCGTTTTTGGCGAAGTGCAGGACCTGCAGTCCGGCGCCCCCATCGAATTCGCCACCATCAGCCTCCTCGCCTTCAATGAGGACAAGGTCATCACCGGCGGCGTAACCGACGGCAAAGGCCGGTTCCGCATCACCGAGATTCCGGTCGGTCGGTTCCGAGCCCATATCGGCTTCATGGGCTACACCTCGGTGCAAGTGGACGACATCCGCCTCACCCCGCGCGGCGGCACAGAACAGAACCTCGGCACCATCTGGCTCATGCCCAACGTCCAAGCGCTCGAAGCCGCCGAAATCGTCGAGCAACGCTCCACCCTCGAGATGATGATCGACCGCAAAGTGTTCCGCGTGGGCGATGACCTCAACAGCGCCGGAGCCAACGCGACCGAGCTGCTTCGCAACGTCCCGAGCGTGGACGTCGACATCGACGGCAACCTGAGCCTCCGTGGATCCGGCAACGTCACCATCCTCGTCGACGGGCGTCCCAGCGGCTTGGTCGGTTCCGCCACCCAAAGCCTGCTTGAGCAGATTCCCGCCAGCAGCATCGACCGCGTCGAAATCATCACCTCTCCCACCGCCAAGTACGATCCGGAAGGAGTCGCCGGCATCCTCAACATCATCCTCAAGAAGGACAAGCTTGAAGGCAAGCACGGCCAAGTCAGCGTCACGTGGGGCTCGGACGAGAATCACAGCGGCTCGGTCAACGGCAACATGCGCGGCCAGAAACTCAACTTCTCCTTCAACGCCGGCTGGAACGAGCGCAACAATTTCCGCTGGGGCGACAGCGAACGACTGCAAGCCTTCGGGGGCGAGCTTGGAGGGACCTACGATTCGCTGAGCACCCTGCTGTCCAACAGCTACGCCGACAATGAGAGCCAAAGCTGGAACGTGCGCGCCGGACTCGACTGGATGCCGTCCTCCGCGACCACGTGGAACCTCGGCATCCGGACCAACCAAAGCGGCAACAGCGGCGTGGAGGATGTGGTCAACCTCGAGACCTGGAGCACCGATGCGGTGGGTGGGTTCACCCGCTATGGCCTGTCGTCGCGCGACAATGCCTCCACCGACCTCGACCTCGGCTATGAGCACAAGTACGGCGAGCGCCACACCTTGCAGGCCTTCGCGCGCTGGTCGCAGCGGGAGGGCGTCTCCCACGACTCCCTTTGGCAGGACCTGCCGTCCGCCACGCTGGACACCGCTTACCTCTCGAACGCGAACCTGAACGACGGCGGCAATTGGAATGCCACCGTGCAGGCCGACTATGAGAAGCCGCTCGACCACGACGGCAAGCTGGAGCTCGGCTACAAGACCATCCTGCGCGAGAGCAACGAGGACCAGCGGTTCTGGCAGCGCGACAGCTCTGGCACCCCGTTCGAGCAGGCCTACGACTTCCGGTACCGCGAGGACATCCACGCCGCCTACGCGACGTGGGGCCGGAAGTATGGTGCCTGGGGCGTCCAGGTGGGTGGCCGCGGTGAGGTCGTCTACACCACCGCTGAGCTCCAAGGCGACAGCGCCGACCTGGCCGCCGCCGTGGAGCAGCTCGGGGGCGATGAGGCCCTCTTCGTCAACGACTACGTGAGCTTCTATCCGTCGGCCAACCTCAGCTACACCGTCGACGACCGCAACCAGTGGGTGCTCAGCTACAACCGCCGGGTCAACCGCCCCCGCGGCCGGCAGGTCAACCCCTTCGTCGACAATGCCGATCCGAGGAACCTGCGCTATGGCAACCCCTTCCTCCGCCCGGAATACACCGACGGCCTCGAGTTCGGCCATCAGCTCACCACCAAGACGGTGACGCTGACGACCTCGTTGTTCTACAAGACCACCCGCGATGTGATCCGCCGCTACATTGAAGTCGACGGGGAGGGCATCGCCTACCGCACCTTCGTCAACCTCGCGCGCCAGAGCAATTCCGGTCTGGAAGTCGTGGCGATGTGGCGCAAGGGCCGCACCCTGCAGGTCCGCCTCAACGGAAGCGTCTACTACCAGAGCACCGACGGCTCCAACCTCGCACCGGACCTCGGCAACAATGGATTCCAGGGCAATGCCGGCTACCAGGTCTCCGCCCTCGTGAAAGGCGACTGGAAGGTCCAGCTCGACGGACGGTACCGCGCCCCGGCCGAATATCCGCAGGGCACGTTTGCCGGCTACGTGTCACACAGTGCGGCCGTCAACCACGACTTCTACGACGGCAAGCTCCGGGCCTCCGTCCGGGTCAGCGACATCTTCGACCAGCGCCAATGGGCCTACACTTCCGAAGGCCGTGACTTCTTTCAGGACGGCACCTTCAAGCGCCAATCCCGGTTCGTGTACGCCTCCCTGACTTGGTCCTGGGGCAAGCTAGAGCCTGGCCAAAAACGCGGACGGGGCGGATACGACCGAGGATCCGGCGGCAGCTTCGACGGGGGTGAATTCTGACGCCCTCCCTGACGGTCCACTCCTTTTCTACGATGGTGGTTGCGCCCTATGCCACCGCGCCGTGCGCCTTCTCTTGAGGTGGGAACGGCCCGGTTCCCTGCCCGGCTCCGGCCTGCGCTTCGCCCCCCTCGACGGGACCTTGGCCGACTGCCTGAGGGCCGACGGCACCCTCCCCTTGGAACGCGATGCCGTCACCTTCGTGGCCGACGGTGACGTCACTCAGGCAGAGGCGGCCATCCGCTCCGCTTTGCGCGCTGTTGGCCGGCCCGGTCTGGCCGCGTTCCTTGGCCTCTGGCCCACTCCGCTCCGGCATTGGGGGTACCGAACCGTAGCCGCCAACCGAACCCGTTGGTTCGGCCGAACGGAGGCCGCCTGTCCCCTGCCGGAAGACTCACAACGATTCCTTCTTTGAACCTCGGAGGCCGTCACCGGTCATAGTTTCGTGACTGTAGAACCGATGCCGACCGTCCAAGCTGAGATCCGCCCCGCTACAGCGGCCACCTCTGCACCCAATCTCCGTGGTGCGGCGTGGCGATGGTTCGATGACATGGCCACCGTGCCATGGGACCTCTGGACCGCCCTGCCCGGCGCTTCGGCCTACCTCGACCCACGCTATTTCCGCGCAATGGCCGGACACAGCAAGGTCCAATGCCGCCTCGGCCTGCTCATGACGGCCTCCGGCGACTGCGTGGGCGGAATCCAGATGCAGTCGGTCTTGAGTGAGTCCCGGACGCCAGAAGACCATCTGGAGGTTTCAGCCGGCGTGCGGCTGGTCATGGGCATCCTGCAACCCGGCGGCCGGCCCTTTCAGTTCCGGACCCTCGTGGCCGGCCAAGGCCTCGGCACCGGCGAGCACACCTTTCGTTGGCACGAGGACATCCCCGTGGCCGACCGCGTCCGGTTCACCGAGCAGGCCTTCGAGACCTGCGCCCGAGAGTGGGGCATCCGCGTCTGGATGGCCAAGGACTTCGGGCCGGAACTCGACGCGGACCTCGGGCCCCATTGGTCCCGCAAGTGGCAACGCGCCACATTCGACCCCCTGATGGTCACCCCGCTCGATCCCACCTGGACCGGCCCGGACG
>PKDZ01000034.1 GCA_002862785.1 Flavobacteriales bacterium | reverse complement strand
AACCTTCGCCTCCGGAAACGGGGCACAATCCAGTCGAAACACAGATGTATGTCGTCAAGCGGGATGGACGCCGGGAACAGGTCCAATTCGACAAAATCACCGCTCGGGTGAAGAAGCTTTGCTACAGTCTCCACGAGAACGTGGATCCGGTCTCCGTGGCCATGCGGGTCATCGAAGGCGTCTATGACGGCGTCACCACCTCCGAGCTCGACAACCTCGCCGCCGAGGTGGCCGCCACCAATGCGGTGAACCACCCGGACTACGCTCAGCTCGCGTCCCGGATCGCTGTCTCCAACCTCCACAAGACGACCAAAAAGTCGTTCACCGAGGTGATGCGCGACCTCCACACCTACAAGGACCCGGTGACCGGAGAAAACGCCAGCCTGGTGGCCGACGACGTCATGGAAATCATCGAGGCCAACTCTGAAGAGCTGGACTCCGCGATCATCTATGACCGTGATTTCAATTACGACTACTTCGGATTCAAGACGCTCGAGCGGTCCTACCTGCTGAAGCTCGACGGCGAAGTCGCCGAGCGTCCGCAGCAGATGCTGATGCGGGTCTCCGTCGGCATCCACAAGGACGACATCGAGAGCGCGGTCAAGACCTACAATCTGATGTCCGAGGGCTGGTTCACCCACGCCACTCCGACCTTGTTTAACGCTGGAACGCCCAAGCCGCAGATGTCCAGCTGCTTCCTGCTGACCATGCAGGAGGACAGCATCAGCGGCATCTACGACACGCTCAAGCAGTGTGCCAAGATTTCGCAGAACGCGGGCGGCATCGGCCTCGCCATCCACGACATCCGCGCCACCGGGTCCTACATCCGCGGCACGAACGGAACGTCCAACGGCATCGTACCGATGCTCCGCGTCTTCAATGACACGGCCCGCTACGTGGACCAAGGCGGCGGCAAGCGCAAGGGCTCCTTCGCTGTCTACATCGAGCCGTGGCACGCCGACGTCTTCGATTTCCTCGACCTCAAAAAGAACCACGGTAAGGAGGAGCAGCGCGCCCGCGATCTGTTCTACGCCCTCTGGACGCCGGATCTCTTCATGAAGCGCGTCGAGGAGGATGGCGACTGGACCTTGATGTGCCCGAACGAGTGCCCGGGACTGACCGACAGCTGGGGAGCGGAATTCGAGGCCCTGTATGAGAAGTACGAGGCCGAGGGCAAGGGACGCAAGACCATCAAGGCCCAGGAGCTCTGGTTCAAGATTGTCGAGAACCAAATTGAGACAGGCGTGCCGTACATGCTATACAAGGACGCCGCCAACAGCAAGTCCAACCAGCAGAACCTCGGCACCATCCGCAGCTCCAACCTCTGCACGGAGATCATCGAGTACACCTCCAAAGACGAGGTGGCCGTCTGCAACTTGGCGTCCATCGCCCTGCCGAAGTTCGTCACCGACGAGGGTGGCTTCGACCACGACAAGCTGTTCGAGGTGACCTACCAAGTGACCAAGAACCTCAACCGCGTCATCGACCGGAACTACTACCCGATTCCGGAGGCCCGCAACTCCAACATGCGCCACCGTCCCGTGGGTCTCGGCGTGCAGGGCTTGGCCGATGCCTTCATCATGATGCGCTGCCCCTTCGATTCGGAGGAGGCCCGACAGCTCAACAAAGACGTCTTCGAGACCATTTACTACGCCGCGTGCTGCGCGTCCAAGGACATGGCCATCGAAGAAGGACCGTACGAGAGCTTCAAGGGTTCTCCGGCTTCCAAGGGCCAACTCCAGTTCGACATGTGGGGGGTCACCCCGAGCGACCGCTGGGAGTGGGACATCCTGAAGGAGGAAATCATGGACAAGGGCATGCGCAACAGCTTGCTCGTCGCCCCGATGCCCACGGCCTCCACGGCCCAGATTCTCGGCAACAACGAGTGCTTCGAGCCCTACACGTCCAACATCTATACACGCCGCACGCTGAGCGGGGAGTTCATCGTGGTCAACAACCACCTGCTCCGCGACCTCACCAAACTCGGCCTGTGGGATGCGGACATGAAGAACCAGCTCATCGCCGCCAACGGGTCCATCCAGAACATCCCGAACATTCCGGAGAACCTGAAGCAGCTCTACCGCACGGCCTGGGAGATTTCCCAGCGCGCCATCCTCGACATGGCCGCCGACCGCGGAGCCTACATCTGCCAGTCCCAGTCGCTGAACGTGTTCATGGAGAACGCCAACGCGCCGAAGCTGACCTCCATGCACTTCCACGCTTGGCGCGCCGGCCTCAAGACTGGCATGTACTACCTCCGCACAAAGGCCGCCACGGACGCCATCAAGTTCACGGTGGACAAGAAGTACAAGGAGCAGCCCGCCGAGGCCGCCAAGGAAGTCACCGAGATGACCCACGAGGAGCAGGTCGCTGCCTGTTCCATCGAAAACGGCCCCGACTGCGAAATGTGCAGCGGCTGATCCACGCGATCAACGAACCAGACCAGGAAGGTGGGCCCATTGCGGTCCGCCTTCTTCATTTTGTGCTTGTTGTGATGCAGATCATGCGCTCCGATGACGTCCATGGGCGGGAGTCGGCATGCGTGTGCGACCTTTGACGTCAGTGAAGCAGGAGCACCTCCATATCGTTTCCCTGAACCACAGGAACACCACCATCGACCAGGTGGGTCGCCTGCATATGCCTGAAGACCGGCAGCAGGCGTTCCTGACCGGCCTCAAAGAACAGCTCGGCGTCCAGGGCATCGCCTACCTCACCACATGCAACCGGGTGGAGTTCATGATGGTCGATGAAGCCTACTTCTGCATGGGCCGACTCCAGCAGCTCTTCCAGACCTTCCAGCCGGAAGAGGAGGACATGCGCACCCTGATGGCCAGCGCGATGGTCCTGCATGGAGAAGAAGCCGTCCGCCACCTGTTTCGCGTCACAGCCGGACTTGAATCCATGGTCCTTGGAGAAAGGGAAATCCTCACGCAGGTCCGGTCGGCCATGGAGCGTTCACGCGAGTGGAATCTCGCCGGAGACCAACTCCGCATCACCGAACGCATCGCCGTGGAGACCGCCAAGCAGGTCTTCACGGAAACCGACATCGCCCGCAACAGCGTCTCCGTCAATGCCCTCGGATGGAAAGCCTTCCTCGAGCGCGGCCTGGCCAAGGATGCCCCCGTCCTCATGGTGGGTGCCGGCCAGACCCACGCCAACATCGCGCGCTATCTGGTCAAGCAGGGGCACACCGCCGTGCGCATCCTGAACCGCACGGAAGACAAGGCCAAGGCCCTCGCCGAGCCCCGCGGATGGGAATGGGGGGCACTCGACCAGCTCCACGACTCCCTCGCCGCAGGTCCCGCCGCCATCTTCCTCTGCACGGGCAGCGGATCTCCCGTGCTCGGAGACGCCGAGGCCGCCTTGCTCCCCGAAGGCCGCACGTTCCTCCTTGACCTCTCGGTCCCAACCGGTGTGGGCCCTGCCCTGCGAAACCGACCGGACCTCGACCTCGTCGACATCGCCGCCCTCAAGCCCATCGCCGACCGCAATGCGGAGGGCCGCCGCGCCGCCCTCGGCGACTGCCAGCGCATCGTGGATGCCGCCGTCACCGAACTGACCGCCCGCCTCCAGCAGCGGGAAGTGGAACTCGCCCTCAAGGAACTGCCCACCTTGCTCGCCGCCGTCCGGAACACCGCCCTTGGCGAGGTCTTCGCGGACGAGCTCGCCGAACTGGATGGTGACACCCGCAACCTAGTGGACCGCATTGTCGCCTACCTCGAAAAGAAGTACGTCTCCGTGCCCATGAAATTGGCCCGCGAAGCCGTGCTCGAGCAACTCGACAAGCCCGGAAGCTGACCGCATGGCCGATTCCCCTCACTTCCGCATCGGCACTAGGGGCAGCGACCTCGCGATGTGGCAGGCCCACCATGTTCGCGACTTGATCCTCGGCAACGGCGGCACATGCGACATCACCATCCTCTCCACCCAAGGGGACCGCGAACAGGTCCAAGCCTTCGAAAAGCTGGAGGGCAAGGGCTTCTTCACCAAGGAAATTGAACAGGCCCTCCTCGAGGACCGCATCGACCTCGCGGTCCACAGCCACAAAGACCTCGAGACCCGACAACCGGATGGCCTGTGCATCGCCGCTGTACCCGACCGGGCCGCAGCCGAAGACGTCTTGCTCATCCATCCCCGCGCCCATCGCTCTGCCCCGTGGCTTCCGCTCTTCCATGGAGCGCGGGTCGGCACCTCCTCCGTCCGCCGACGGGACCAGCTGCTCCTGCTCCGGCCAGACCTCAACATCCAAGCCCTGCGCGGCAATGTGCCCACCCGAGTCCAGCGACTAAAGGAAGGGCAGTACGATGCCATCGTGCTCGCTGCCGCCGGGCTCGACCGACTCGACCTCGACCTCGAGGACTTGCACACCGTCCGGATGGACCCCCGGCATTTCGTTCCGGCCCCGGCTCAAGGCGCCCTCGCCCTGCAAATGCGGGAGAACGACGACCGAGTGGAATGGCTCTCCCAACTCAGTACACCGGACGTCTCCGAGGCCATTGAAGCGGAACGCTCCGTGCTCCGAGCTTTGGAAGGCGGGTGTCAATTGCCATTCGGCGCTCACCAAGCGACTCCCGACACGCTCCTGCGCTGCTTCCTCCAAACCGAGCAAGGACCCTTGCGCATCAAGGCCTCCAGCGCCCAAGAGGCCCTCGAACGCCTCGAGGACCGTCCCCCCCGCCGCCTCGTCATCACCCGGGCCCCCAAGCCAGGAGATGCCCTACACCGCTTGGCGACGGGATCGGGAGATGAGCTCATCGAATGGCCCGCCGCCCTGCCGACCCCCCCGACCAATTCGGCACCGCTCCCTTCGGACATCCAATGGGTCTGGCTCGGCAGCCCCGGCGCCGCCCGAGTGGTGGCCCAGTGGCTGGTCGACCACCCACACATCCACATCGCCGCCGCCGGCCCCGGCACGGCCGATGCCCTTTCAGAGGAACTGAGACAACGGATTGCCTACTGCGGAACTGGCGACCCCCAAGTCGCCTTGGGCGCCTTCCTGAAGGACCGCGCGGAAGGGGAAAGCGTCGGCCTCCCCCACAGCGAGGTAAGCCTCCGGCGATGGGAGAACGTCGATACGCTGGCAAAGCTCCATCCTTGGGTGGCCTACACCATGAAACCGAACGAGGGAATCCCGCCGGGAGGAGATGTGGTCTGCTTTACCTCCCCCTCGAATGTCCAGTATTGGACGGGCCCGGAACCCAAGCGAATTGTTGCCCTCGGCACCACCACATCAGAGGTGCTCACCGATCGGGGATGGGCCCATCGGGTGGCCGAACACCCCGATGCCTTTGGCATCTGGGAGGCCATGCAGGAGCGCTGAGTTGGTCGCTGCCAGATGGGGCAGACCGCATGTTTCTTCCTCATTTGGCCCGGAGTTTTCAACCCCGCGGGAAATCACGTATCTTCGCACCCCTTTAAAAACAGAGGTTTCATCATGTACGCCATCGTAGAAATTGCAGGGCACCAATACAAGGTTCAGCAAGATCAGCGGCTCTATGTGAACCGTCTCAAGGACGATGAGGGCGCCAAGGTCAGCTTTGACCGCGTTCTCCTCGTTGATGACGGATCCAAAGTGACCGTTGGCGCCCCCGCAGTCCCAGGCGCAGCCGTGAATGCCACGGTTGAACGCCACCTGAAAGGTGACAAGGTGCTCGTCTTCAAGAAGAAGCGGCGCAAGGGTTACCAGAAGATGAACGGATTCCGTCCGTCCCTCACCGAGTTGGTCATCAAGGACATCGCCCTCGGCGGAAAGGCCAAGAAGGCCGCTCCCAAGAAGGCGGAGGCCGGTGACGAACAAGCTGAGGCCAAGCCGGCAGCCAAGAAGCCAGCAGCCAAGAAGCCAGCAGCCAAGAAGCCCGCGGCCAAAAAAGCCGCTCCCAAGAAGGACGCTGCTGACAAGCCGGCAGCCAAAAAGCCGGCAGCCAAAAAGCCGGCAGCCAAAAAGCCGGCAGCCAAAAAGCCGGCAGCCAAGAAGCCGGCAGCCAAAAAGCCGGCAGCCAAGAAGGCCGCTCCGAAGAAGAAGGCTGAGGACAAAGGAGAAGAATAAGCAAACCCCAGAACCATGGCTCACAAAAAGGCGGCGGCCTCAACCAAGAACGGCCGCGAATCAGAAAGCAAACGACTGGGCGTCAAGATTTACGGCGGCCAAACATGCATCGCGGGCAACATCCTCGTTCGCCAGCGCGGCACGCAGCACCACCCCGGCAACAACGTCGGCATCGGCAAGGACCACACCCTCTACGCCCTCACGGACGGCGTGGTGGAGTTCCGCCGTCGCCGCGGCAACAAGAGCTTCGTGTCCGTCGTCCCGGCGGCCGAGGCCTGATCCCGTTCACAACGGATACGAAATCGGCACCCCTTTCGGTGCCCAAGGCGGTGCCCTCACCTGAAAAGGCGGGGGCACCGTCGTATTTTTACACGCCATGTTGACCCTTCAGGCCCTCCGTCACGATCGTCCCGCCGTTGAAGCGGCCCTTTCCAAGCGTGGCCTCGACGCCGCGCCCCTGCTGGACCAGATCCTCGAACTCGACCTGCAGCGCCGCACCACCCAAAAGGAGGTGGACGACCTGAAGGCCGAGCAGAACGCGGCGAGTCGGGCGATCGGCGACCTCTTCAAGGCCGGCAAGAAAGAGGAGGCGGAATCCCGAAGGGCCGAAGTGGGATTGCTCAAGGAGCGCATTCAAGCCCTCGACGAGAAGCAAAAAGCCCTCATCCAGCAGCAGGAGGATGCCCTGCTCGAACTGCCCAACCGGCCCCACGAAAGCGTTCCCTCCGGCCAGAGTGAAGAGGACAATGAAGTCGTGGCCGAGGAAGGCGACAAGCCCAACCTTGGCGACAGCGCCAAACCCCACTGGGAGCTCGCCGACCAATACAAACTGATCGACTTCGAGGCGGGCGTCAAGATTTCCGGTGCCGGCTTCCCGGTCTACCGCGGCAAAGGCGCCAAGCTCCAACGCGCCCTCATCCAATTTTTCCTCGACCGGGCGGACGCGGCCGGATATGAGGAGTTCATCCCGCCCCACGTGGTCAACGCGGATTCCGGCCGAGGAACTGGACAACTGCCCGACAAGGAGGGCCAGATGTACCACTGCACGGAAGACGACCTGTACCTCATCCCCACGGCTGAGGTGCCGTTGACCAATCTCTTCCGCGGCGACCTGCTCAAGTCCGATGAGCTGCCCATCCAGCTCTGCGGCTACACCCCTTGCTTCCGTCGCGAAGCCGGATCCTACGGCAAGGATGTCCGCGGCCTGAACCGCCTCCACCAGTTCGACAAGGTGGAGATCGTCCGGTTTGAAAAACCGGAAAACAGCTACGCCGCCCTCGATGGTATGGTCGAGCACGTGCGGGGCCTCCTGCGGGAGCTCGAATTGCCATTCCGCACTCTCCGCCTCTGCGGAGGCGACCTCGGATTCACCTCCGCGCTGACCTTCGACCTGGAGGTGTGGTCCGCCGCCCAAGAACGCTGGTTGGAAGTGTCGAGCGTGTCCAACTTCGAAACGTATCAGGCCAACCGCCTGCAATGCCGCTTCCGCAACGCCGAAGGAAAGCCCGAACTGGTTCACACCTTGAACGGCAGCGCTTTGGCCCTCCCGCGCATTGTGGCCGCCCTGCTCGAAAACCACCAGACGGCCGATGGCATCCGCATCCCGGCCGCCCTCCAACCCTACACCGGATTCGACCGCATCGCATGACCGGTCGGCTCAGCCTTTTCTGTGTGGTCCTTCTGACCGCCTGCGGCCCAAAACCGGGGACCCGGCACCTCGCCGACCTTGAACAGGCACTCCTGCAAGTCGACAGCGCCGCTGCCCTCTACATGGAGGCTCCCCACGAAGCCGCCGCTCCGGCCCATGCCCGGGTCGACAGCGCCCTGGCCCTCGTCGAAGCCCGCCTTCAAGGATTTGCCGTCAATTTGGAACAGGGGAAACCCTTTTCCAGACTGGATGAACGCAGAAGGATGCTGAAGCGACAGCCCGGACGCCACCGTCGCATCTCGCAAGAAATCGACCGAACCCGTCGTCAAATCGGCCTCCTGATCGAAGCCATTGTGGATGGCGCCAAGGTGGATGCCTTGGGCGAGCCCATCGACACGGCCTACTTCCGCCGGGCAACCGAAGACGAATTGCGCATCTCCGGTCACCTCATCGAGGAGATGGACATCGCCCTCGATTTCCTCGAGCGCGGCCTGCGTGATTTGGACGGGGTCATCCGCCGGGCGGACTCCACCTCCATTGCCCTGACCACACCCCCGGAGCCCCCCTTCTGATGTTGGTCCGCACCCTCTTCCGATGCGCGGTCCTCCTGACCGGCGCCCTCTTCCTCTCCTCCGACAGCCGAGGACAGGGAGATCTCGAGCTGGCCACCTATTACTACAACACCGGCGCCTTCGAGCAAGCCCGCCTGTACCTCGACAACCTCTACAAACAGGACCCCTCGACATACGAGATGTACCTCAACACGCTGCTCGAACTCGAGGATTTCGATGCGGCGGAAAAGGTGGTGAAGTCCCGGCTGAAGAAGCGCAAGGACAAGAGCATGGCCAATGTGGACCTCGGCTCACTCTACCTGCGCATCGGACGAACAGAAGAGGCCAATGCCGCCTTCAATGAAGCCCTGACCGCGCTGCCCAAAGGGCGGGGTCCCGCCAAACGGCTGGCAGAAGCCTTCATCAAACTGGACCAACTGGACCTGGCGCTGGCCACATATGAAAAGGCCATCCGAGAAGGCACGGGCAACTATGCCTACCACTATGAGCTCGCCAATCTGCAAGGCCTGCGTGGAGACTACGAGGGCATGGTGGACAGCTTCATGGCCCTGCTCCTCGACCGGCCCAACTATCTGCGAACCGTCCAAAACAGCTTCAACCGCAATCTCCGCGTCTCCTCGGATGCACGACAAGCCGACATGGTGCGACGCAAAGTGCTCAGGGCCTCGCAGGACCACCCCGAGGACACAGTGTATCTAGAACTGCTCGTTTGGGTGTTCAACCAGCAACGGGACTTCATGAGCGCCATGGCCCATGTGCGGGCACTGGATAAGCGGAACGGGGAAGAGGGGCGAAGGCTGATTGAACTGGCCCAGGTCGCTGCCAAGAATGGCGATTTGGAAACGGCCTATGAATGCTATGCCCTGGTGTCGGCACGCGGCAAGCAAGCCCCCCGTTATGCGCAGGCCCGGCAGGCCATGCTCGGGGTCCTCACGGAACAGGTCACGGGACAATTTCCCCTCGACACCGCAGCCGCTCTTGACCTCGCGGACCAATACCGCACCACCCTGCAGGACTTGGGTGAAACCCCCAAAACCGCCGGGCTCATGGCGGACTGGGCGCGTCTCTTGGCCTTCCACCTCGACGATGCCTCAGCGGCCCAGACCCTCCTCGACCGGGCCGTGGACATGCCGGGCCTTCCCCTTGATCTCAGAAGCCGCATCAAACTCGACCTCGGCGATGTGTTGGTGTTCGAGGATGACATCTGGAGCGCCTCCCTCCTGTTCAGCCAAGTGGACCTCGACCACAAGGAGGGTGTCCTCGGTCAGCAGGCAAAATTTCGAAATGCCCGGGTCAGCTATTTCACCGGAGACTTCAATTGGGCACAGGCCCAGCTCGACATTCTCAAGGCCAGCACCTCCAAGCTCATCTCCAATGATGCCATCGACCTGAGCCTTCTCATCACCGACAACTTCAACATGGACACGCTGACCGCGCCCATGGAGATGTTTGCCCGGGCCGACCTGCTCCGCTACCGGAATCGGCTGGACGCCTCGCTGACCACGCTTGACTCGCTGACATTGACCTACCCGGGACACACCCTCGAGGATGAAATCCTTCTGATCCGAGCCGAAATCGCAGTGCAACGCGGAGAATTCGATACCGCCATCGGACACTACAGGGACATCGTCGACCTATACGCCTTGGACATCCTCGCCGACGATGCCCTGTTCGGCCTGGCCGAACTCCACGAGGAGCAACTGGGCGACCCGGATGCGGCCCAAGGACTCTACGAGCGCTTGCTCAACGAATACCCAGGCAGCCTCTATGTCGTGGAGGCACGAAAGCGGTTCCGGCGCCTGCGCGGCGACGTCCTCGAGTAAGTCCGGTCATCCCCGGGCCACAAGGCGCACCCCACTGAGGATCACCACCCCATACACCGCGTGCAGCCATCCGATGGCCTCGCCATCGAGCCATCCCCACATCAGCGCAAACAAGGGAATCACATAGGTCACCGAACTGGCGAACAGGGCATCCGTTCGCTGAATGAGCCGGTTGAACAGCATCAGAGCTCCCGCCGTGCCGATGCAGGCCAGCACCACCACCGCAACCAAAGCGGTCGACCCCTCTGGATGGACCGCGATGGCCTCATGCCCGCCGAGGAGCCAGAACCCGACCGCCGAGGGAACGGCAGTCAGGCTCAGGGCCACCGCACTGATGGTGACGGGCCCGACCTCAGCCAGCCGGTTGCGGACCACATTGATGCTCAATCCGTAGCCCGCCGTGGCCAGGACCACCATCGCGGCAGGAAGCCAATGCACCTCGCCCGTCCCATCCCGGAGCGACATGAGGCCCACCGCCCCGGCAAAGCCTAGAAGCAAGCCCCCAGCCTGCTTGCGTCGCACGGAGGTGCCGTAGACGACCATGGCAATGACGAGGGTCCAAAGTGGGCTCAGAGCATTGAGCATGCCCGCCGTCGCACTCGGCAACCGGGTCTGGGCATGGGCAAAGAGGATGGCCGGAAGCAGGCTGCCGATGAATCCATTGACGGCGAGCGCCGTCCAGACCCCACGATCCCACCGGCGGGCGCGGCGGAAGGCCACTGGTGCCAGCACCAAACCCGCCACTGCGATGCGGAGCAAGCCGAGCTGCAGGCCATCCATGACCGCCGGTGAACCCGGGCCACCCTCCCAGCCGAACAGCCCGATTTTCATCAGGATGAAGGAGCTTCCCCAGATTGCCGCGAGGAGCACGAGGACCAGAATCTGTCCGGCAGACGGGGAGGAAGTGGAAGCGGTCATCGCGCTTGTTAACAGCCCCGGCCCTTCGGGGTTGAAGGACCGGAAGTAAATTGTCTGCGAATTACGTCCATCGCCGTGCACTTCCCCGCTTACCCAGCCGCCTTCTCCCGCTCCCTCTCCATGGGCCTCGCCCTCGGTGTGGTACTCGTGTCGGGCTGCTCCCGTTGCGACGTTCCCGTGCAACACGTGGACCGGGCCGGCGCCATGGAGGAAACCGTGGCCCAGCTCGCCATTTCCGGCATGATGTGCGAAATCGCCTGCGTCTCCAAAGTCCGAAAGGAACTGTATGACCTCCCGGGCGTGACCCGGGCCGACATTCAATTCGATGCGGACCGGAAGGTGGACACCGCGCTCGTCGTCTTCGATCCCAAAGTGGTGAGCCCGGAGACCCTCATCGCCACCGTTGAAGAGATCGGCGACGGGCTCTATGATGTGGAGACGGCCGAGGTGGTCCACTACGCTCCCGAATCCTCACGCTGACCGTGTCCCCTTCGCCGGACAGCCTGTCCCTTTGGATCCGCCGGATCGCGCGGGTCGCCTTCGTCTCCGCCTTTTTGGTCGTGCTTGCTGGCAGCATTGTCCGCATGACAGGAAGCGGCATGGGATGTCCCGACTGGCCACAGTGCTTCGGCCTCACCATTCCCCCAACGGAGGAATCCCAAGTGCGGTGGCATCCCGACACTGAGTACCGTGAGGGTCGGATGATCATCGAACGGGATTCCCTGTGGGTCGCCCCGACGGACCACCTCTCCGGGTCCACATTCGACGCCGATCGGGCCACAGGCCTGTGGACCCACTACACCCGGCACGACTACGCCCACTTCAACCCATTTCACACGTGGGTCGAATTCATCAACCGGCTCCTCGGCGCCTTCGCCGGACTGCCCGCCCTGCTGCTTGTTGCCCTGAGCCTGCTCGCCGGCCTCCGACATCGGAATTGGCAGCCGCTGTGGCCTGCACTGGGCGCCCTGATTGCCCTGGGGTTCGTCGCATGGCTCGGCAAGAAAGTGGTGGATGGCAACCTCATCCCGGGGTCCATTACCCTGCACATGCTCGGTGCCTTGGCCATTCTCGGGTTGCAGCTCATGACCTTGCGAAAAGCAGGGGCTCCAGCCCCCATCGTCAACGTCCAATCGCGACGCTGGATCTGGGGTGCGGCCTCTCTGGCCCTCGCCCAACTCGTCTTCGGAACACAAGTCCGCGAGGCCGTCGATCATCTCATCCATGACGGGGTCGCCCGCAGTGAATGGCTAGAACTGCTCCCGGAGTGGTGGAAGGGCCATCGGACGGCCTTCTGGGCAGTGCTCGGCGGCCATCTCCTGTGGTTGTGGCCCGGACTGCGTTCCGGTCGAACCACAGCCTGGGAATGGATGATCATCGCCCTCCTCGCTGGCCAGTTCGCGACTGGACTGGCCTTCGGGTGGCTGGGCATGCCGGCAGCCGCTCAGCCCATCCACTTGGTGCTGGCCGTCGGCCTCGTCCTCACGGACGGCTGGCTATTGGGCGCGCGGCCACAGCAGTGAATCCCACCGCCAGCGCCCATTGGGCCACGATGTACGTGGCCATCACCCAGAGGTGACCGTGGGCAATCGGCTCCTCGCCGAACCGCCCAAAAGCCAGAATCATGTCGCTGGCCAAGAATGCCGTCGATCCCAAACGCAAGGCGCGAACGCCAGGTCCGGGCGCCAGGAACCAACTCATGATGGCCATGATGGTGATGACGAACGCGTACACCGCCACGGCCGGGCCGAGATCACCAGCAGGTTCCCACAAGGCGCGCACCACGCCGGCCCCTTCCACGGAAAGGAGGCCACACGCCACGGCGCGGACCCACATGGCAGAGGGCCCGGAACCCAATTGGTAGGCCTGCCGCAGAGCGAGAATGAACAGCACGTGGCCCAACAAAAAGCTGACCAGGCCGATGAGAAAAGTGGCATCCCCGGAAAACGTCAGGGCGATGTCACCGACCCAGCACAAGGCCATGGCCGCCCAGACGCGGTTCCGCAATCCAAGATGGGCCCCTTCACGGCGGTACAGCGCCAGCCCTACCCTGAGCGCCAACATCGGCAGGATGAGGGCCTTGGCGGCGTCATGGACCCCCTTCCATTCCTTGGGCTCCCAGCGGGTCTCCCCGCCCGGCAACTCGGTCAATCCGAAGGCGGAGGCCACGAAGAGAGCGAGCACCACTGTGACAAGGGCGGCGTCCACAGTCTGTTCACCGCGCAGCGTCGGCTCTTGAGAAGGTCCGGAGGTCATGCCTGCAAAATGCCCAAAAAAAGTGGAGGGCAAACCCCGTCGAGAATGCCCTCCTTCCTTTGAACCAAACCAAAATGTTCAATCGGAATTGTAGTCAAGATGTGATCATTCGCAGATCTGTCCGTAGTACCCGAGGATGAACAGCAGGTCGGGTGCACCGACCACGCCGTCTCCGTTGGTATCGTAATCCCCGCAGTCCGCAAGGCACCCGTAGAAACCGAGCACGTCGAGGATGTCCGTGGTGGAGACCAGGCCGTCGCCATTGACGTCTCCGGGACAAGGGGTGTTGTCGTTCGGCTGATGGAAGCCCTGCGTGAGGTACTGTCCGGGAATGCTGGCCGTGCCTGTAAAGGCCTGGCCGATCGTTCCGTCGAGGTCGACACTGCCGTCCGCACCGGTGTGGTATCCGGAGGTGATGGCGTGGTGTCCGAGGACCGCCTGGGCGGTGACCTCTTCGGTGAACAACCCGCACCCGGCGAGCAGCATGGCGAGGAAAAGGATTCGCTTCATCTGAGTGCTGTCTATTGGGTGAATTCGGGTCCCTGGATCAGAGGTTCACGAAGATGTTCAATCCGGTGGCGATGCCATCGATGCTCAGCTGAGCGGCCAGAAGACCGGTGCGGCTCGTCATGCCGGACACATCCGAGTCGGTCAGGTCAAACGTCACCGTGTTGGCGTCGACGACCGTCACCGTCAGGGTGGTCTCGTGGCCGGCGAGGTGCAGCTTGTAGGTGCCGGCGGCAAGGTTGGCACCGGTCACCGTGATGGTGACAGCTGCCGCACCGAGGTCAGCACCGAGGCCCGTGTAGGTGCCTCCGCTGAGGTAGCTGAACGCCTGGGGCATCGTGGAAACGTGGTTGTCCACGTAGCTCTTGTTGGCGGCCGCAGCACCGAAGGACGGCGTGGGCACGGTCAACGTCGTGCTGATGCTCATGGTGGCCACATCGGCGCTGTTGAGCGTCGTCGCTCCGGACACCTGAAGGGCGCCGGCCACGATCGTGCCGTTGGTCATCACGAGGTCACCGGAAGTGGTGATGGCTCCGGATGCAGCGTCCACACTGAACTTGGAGGCACCGGAAGCACCGACGCGGAAGTTGCCGTCCGCACCAAGCGTGCCGTCAACCTCGGTGTTGCCAGTGACGTCGAGCGTGCTGCCCAGCGTCGTGGCACCCGTGGCGCCGAGCGTGCCGCCGATGGCCGCGTTGCCCGTGGTCGTTGCAGAAGCGAAGGTCACGGCATCCGTCGTCGCCACGGCCTGGCCAATGGCCACCGAACCGTCGGTGATCGTCACACCCGTACCTCCGGAGAAGTGGGCACGCGTCTCAGCAGCGCTCGGACCCGTGTAGGTCATGGCGCCCGTAGTGTTGTCGTAGCTGAAGCTGCCGTCTCCACCAGCATCCGTCGCGCTCATGGCGAGGCGGCTGCGGGCATCCGTATAGTACAGGTTCGTGCCCTCGGACAGGTTCGTCGTGGAGTGGTTCGCAATGCTGCTCACCGTTCCCGTCACGTCACCCGCCACATCTCCGTTCAGGTCGCCCTGGATGGTGCTGCTGAAGGTCTTGGCACCAGCGATGGTCTCATCGCCCGTGTTCATCACGGCTCCGGCTGCGGCCACGTTGGCGGCGTCGGTCACGTCTGCCGCAGCTTCGATCCCAGCCAGCTTCGTGAATTGGGCGTCCGTGAAGGCGTTGGCCTCAGCCTCGTACAAGGCCTTGATCTCAGCACCCGTCTGGTCGGCCGTGGCGGAAGCCTCGATGGCAGCGAGCTTGTCGAACTGGGCGTCCGTGAAGGCCTTGGCCTCCTGCTCGTACGCCGTCTTGATCTCGGCACCCGTCTGGTCGCCCGTGGCAGAAGCCTCGATGCCGTTCAACTTCGTGCGCTCGGCGTCCGTGATGATGGCGCCGCTACCGGCATCCGTCACATCGCTGTGCGTCGTCACCAGGCCGTCAGCGCTCACCTTGGCGGTGTTGGCCGTCACGGAAGCGTTGTTGGACACTTCGGTGTCGAAATCGCTGATCGTGGCTGCCGTCTGCGTACCGGTGTGGTTGGCGCGGGCAAGGAGCGTCGCGTCCGTGCTGTTGGCCGTAGCGGAAGCCTCGATGGCAGCGAGCTTGTCGAACTGGGCATCCGTGAAGGCCTTGGCCTCCTGCTCGTACGCCGTCTTGATCTCAGCTCCCGTCTGGTCACCCGTGGCAGAAGCCTCGATGCCGTTCAACTTCGTGCGCTCGGCGTCCGTGATGATGGCGCCGCTACCGGCATCCGTCACATCGCTCAAGGCCGCCACACTGCTCGTCGTGTAGACTCCGTTGGTCACCGTGCCGGCATTGCCGCTCACGTCACCCGTCACGTTACCCGTCAGGTTGGCGGTCACCGTACCGAACTGAACGTTGTCGGTGGTTCCCACGGCCTGGCCGATGGCCACAGCTCCGTCGGTGATCGTCACACCCGTGCTTCCGGAGAAGTGGGCGCGCGTCTCGGCAGCGCTCGGACCGGTGTAGGTCATGGCACCCGTGGCGTCGTCGTAGCTGAAGCTGCCGTCGCCACCAGCATCCGTGGCGCTCATGGCGGCGCGGCTGCGGGCATCCGTGTAGTAGAGGTTCGTGCCCTCGGCGAGGTCACCCGTGTCGTGGTTGCTGATGTCGCTGACCTGACCCGTCACGTTGCCCGTCACGTTGCCCGTTACATTGCCCGTGAGCGGAGCGGTCACACCGGCGAAGGTCACGGCGTCGGTCGTGCCCACGGCCTGACCGATGGCCACAGCTCCGTCGGTGATCGTCACACCCGTGCTTCCGGTGAAGTGGGCGCGCGTCTCAGCGGCGCTTGGACCGGTGTAGGTCATGGCACCCGTGGCGGCGTCGTAGCTAAAGCTGCCGTCACCACCGGCATCCGTGGCGCTCATGGAGGCGCGGCTGCGGGCATCCGTGTAGTAGAGGTTCGTGCCCTCGGTGAGGTCACCCGTGTCGTGGTTGCTGATGTCGCTGACCTGACCCGTCACATTGCCCGTGAGCGGAGCGGTCACACCGGCGAAGGTCACGGCGTCGGTCGTGCCCACGGCCTGGCCAATGGCCACAGCTCCGTCGGTGATCGTCACACCCGTGCTTCCGGAGAAGTGGGCGCGCGTCTCAGCGGCGCTCGGACCGGTGTAGGTCATGGCACCCGTGGCGGCGTCGTAGCTGAAGCTGCCATCACCACCGGCATCCGTGGCGCTCATGGCGGCGCGGCTGCGGGTGTCCGTGTAATAGAGGTTCGTGGTCCCCTCGGACAGGTCGTCCGTGTCGTGGTTGCTGATGTCGCTAACCTGACCCGTTACGTTACCCGTGAGGTTGCCCGTCACGTTGCCCGTGAGGTTGCCCGTCACGTTGCCCGTG
>PKDZ01000022.1 GCA_002862785.1 Flavobacteriales bacterium | reverse complement strand
CGCTCGGGACATGGCCCAGTTGGTAAGGCGCCTGCTTTGGGAGCAGGAGATCGCAGGTTCGAGTCCTGCTGTCCCGACATCGAAACGACCTCCTCACGGGGGTCGTTTTTCGTTCTCACCTGCGCCTTACAACTAGTTCGCGCAGGTCCTTCTCTCGCTCTGCAAGCCGCGCGGACACTGCGCATGCCATGTCCCGTGCTCGCCGAAGCGGTGACGATCAACGTCCTTGAGCCTCCCCTCCACACCGACGGTGGCGGTTAGACTTCTATAACAGCCTGAAGATACCGAGATGGGCCTGTTTTGACCCTCTACTGCCACGTTTGCTGCCACTTTTTGGGGAGTGGCAGCGCCAGGTAAACGCTGAAAGTTTCCTCATTGTATCTGATAACCTGTACCCCCCTGGTTGGGGGTGGGAGTTTCCCATGAGTTTCGTAGCCTCATGGGTATGTACATAGACCTGAGTCTCCGATGTTCTCAGCAATTAAAGTGATTGTACAGGTGGTACAACATATGTGGCCCTCCCCCGCCTCGACGAGGAGCAGCTGAAGGAGGAGAAGAAGGCAAAGTTATCGATGTACTTCATCGAGCACATGCCCGTCTGGCGGGCCGCCTCAATCCTCGCAGGCAGTTCCAAAATAGCTCAAGAACATGAGCAAATCTGAGACAGAAACAAAACCAGAACCATCGAGGTCAGTTTCGCACACTGCAGGAGCGTAACAGTCGAATTCCGCGAGCAGCAGCAGCATATCTGAGACGGAGATGACCAAATCTCCGTTAAAATCTCCAGGCAAGTATTCGCATGATCCGTCGTCACAAATAAGACTGGCATCATAGTTACAAGCATGATAATCAGTACAGCCCATCAAGCTTGCCGAATTTACTTCCACGTTGAGGACTGCTGTTAATTCACACCCATCTTCAATTGAATCATTCACGAATTCAAATGCTGCATTGTTTGTAAAAACAAAATTCGGATTGTTCATTTTAATGCCCTCATTTGAGTGAATCTTATCCGTTTTTTTCACCCACTGATTGCCTTGCCACCTGTACAGTGATATCATACTTCCATCGCTGACAACAAAAGTGTTCTCGTCACCAACCTCAACAGAACACTGCTCGCACACAACGGATGGCCCACGCTGGACCCAAGTGTCATTTTCTAAATCATAAATTCGGACGTCTTGCGTTGTAGCGAGAGCAACAACCGTCGCGCTTTGCACACTAAAATCAAGAATCAGTTCCTCCGGAGTGAGTTCGACATTCGTTGACTCCCAACTCAATCCGTCCCAGGTGAATTGTGAAATCTTGTGTTGAGCTTCAAAAGCCACATACATCGTGTCAGCATGTGGCATTTGCATCAAATTCCCCACAAAGTCTCCGTATAGATCACCGTAAATTGGGTTTCCTTTCTCCTCCCATGCATCATTTTGCCATGAGAACACCCGAATGTGTCCTATGGCGCCGCTTTCGCTTGTTCCTGAGTTTGAGGAGCTAATTGCGATCGTATTTGCATCAGGCATGATCAAGTTATCTCCACTTTCATCATATTCATATTGGCCCCAAATGGATTCTCCTTTTTGTGTCCATTGGTTTCCATTCCATTCGTAAATGTTGACCACACCCTTATCATTCACTGGTACATCTGAGCATGGGATATAGGGATATGTTACCCACCCTGGGCACCAAAATGGCCATGCCGGACACTGCCATTCTATGACCAATTCCCAGTCTCCGCAAACTTCATAAGAATCATCAGAGTGAATAGAGCTCGCAGCAAAGACATTTTCGTCGCCGAGGGCGACTGCAAAACCAAAATTGTCCTGTGCGTCTGCGAGATCTAGGTTAGTACCAACGAGCGTTTGGCCCTTTTGAATCCATTCAGAGCCATTGTACTCCAAGACTGATACACTGCCTAAGCCATTCTCACTGGAAGGTTGACCGAGAACAATTGTATTTATTCCATTTGCATCCAGCGCAACACCCTGATACGGCTGACCTCGCTCTTCGAACAAGTCAGCATAAAAGGAGCCACTTGACACATATTCAGCCCCTTGCCAAGAGTATGAATCGCATGCTGCCGTATCCAAAAATATTGTATCCGTGCAATTTGCCAAGTAGTAACAACTCAAATCGCTTTGGTTCGCCTGCGGGGAGTAGTTGACAGCATTGTTGTCTTGACAGCCGAGTATAATGCACGTATTGTCGTCTGTATTTGCTGTGGGGTTATAGTTTTCAGCACTTTCTTCTGTGCAGCCTTGGACAAATGGGACACACGAGTCATCACTGACGTTCGCGTCTGAATTGAAGTTGTACGAAGTAGAATCCATGCAACCACTTATCATTTGGTTTACGCAGGACCCATTCTCAGTGTTGGCCAGAGGGTCAAATTCAAAGTAGTTTGAATTTGTGCATCCGAGGAGGATGCTGATGCAAGATCCATCATCAGTGAGTGCATTTGATTGGAAATTGAAAGCCAGTGAATCTGTGCAGCCTTCAATATCCAAGCAAGATCCGTCGTCGGTATTGAAGACGGGACTGTAATTGGAAGCCGTTGGGTTGGTGCATCCAAAAGACAGAGAATCTGTGCAATTCTCATTGTTCAGATTGGCGGCGGGGTCAAAGTTGATGAAGAGGCTATCCGTACATCCAATAATTTCATTGACAGAACATGGTAAGTAGGGATAGAGCTTTTCAGAAACGAATTGAATCATTTCATCTTCTGCCCCATCTCCCCAGTAGGATGCACTTGGTTCAAAGTTGTGCCCGCCGCCAGGAAAAGCAAGGTGATAGTGATTGGTGCCATTTAATGATGTGAGTGTGCTGTTAATGGTGCCTGATCCATGTCCACTTGGGAATATGCTCGAGGCGAAGGGAAACCACCACAAGTCACTGAAGAACATTCCATTCTCATAGGGGACGATCTCATCAGCCGTTCCATGAACAGAGATATAGGGTTTCTCTGTGTCTTGCTCATCAATAACATCGAGATGAAACACAGCGCCCGATAAGTTAAATGCTCCATTGATTTCTGAGGAAAAACCGTTGTTGCCGCTGTTACCTAAAAACCCTCCTTGTTCATTGATTTCATCATACAACATATGGTTCGAACCAATCTCGTCCTCCTGTTCAAAGAACATGTGATTCGTGATGACTCCGCCAGCAGAGTGTCCGCCCATATAAAAATGATTGCCATCAATGCGATACGGGTTGCCTTCAGCAATCGTTTTTCGAAAAAAACGAACCGCCGCTTTGGTGTCCATGTAGGCTTGTGTAATGTGATCGTGAGTGTAGTTTGTGAAGTCGCTCGGAATAAGCAATTCACCGCAGAGTCCACCACATGTCAACTCCGCAATTTCCATCAACCTGTAGTCAATTGAGGCAACTACGTACCCCCTTTTGGCAAATTCATTCGCTATAACCGAGGCGTGATAACTCGATCTATCTGCACCTGGTATATTTAAAAATCCTCCTCCATGCACATAAATAATGAGGGGGCGATTTTGTTGGGTTGTATCATTCAGTGCTTGATAGATATCCACTTGTTGATTGACAATGCTTGAGTAGGTCACAGTTGTCATTTCAACCTGATCGAAAATTTTATTTAAATATCGACCTTCGCACGCATTTGAAGTGACATAAATGCAGCTGTTGTCTGTCAAATTGAAGGCATTAGAATAGTTTAATGCAAGGGAATCGGTGCATCCAATAAGCAGGCAGTTGCCATCGTCAACATTGGCGTCACTTTGGTAGTTTTCTGCACTGTCGTCCATGCAGCCCAAAACAACAGGTTGACAACTGCCGTCGTCTGCAGTTGCTGAAGCGTCGTAGTTGAATGCAGTCGAATCTGTACATCCGAAAATGAATGTTTCATCGCATTCGCCGTCTGAGTCTAGGTCTAAGCAATTGCCGAAGCAATCAAATCCAGGAGTCGGTGCCGGTTCATCACAGCCGCAACCTAAATCATTATTGTAGCAGTATCCGTCACTCATGGTCGCTAGGGAGTCATAGTTGCAGGCCAAGGAATCCATGCAGCCATAACAGTCATATGTGCACTGAAAGGGATCTGTGCTCGTTGCTTCAGGATTGAAGTTACAGGCATGTTCATCTGTACAACCCAGAATTTCAGTTTGGGCAGATGTGTTTCCTAGCAAGAAAAGAAGTCCGATGAGAAGGGGCACATTTTTCATGGCGCGGAGGTGAATTTGTAAGACTACACCTACAATTTAGCTCTTTTCTGGGACAATTTTTCTTGTGGCCTGCATTGCACCTGAAATCGTATTGTTTCGAAGTAATTGCCACATACTGAGGGATGGGGACGATTCTGTTCCTACCACTCTTGTTGCGGCTTCCATACAGTGAGATGCGCGTCAGTTGCTCATCAAAATCCCCCCATGTGAGCTGTCGGATCTCCTGGTGAGGTCGGAGCAGGCAGCCATAGGTGAGCAGGCAGCAGAGGTGGAGGTTGGTGTTGAAGTCTTTGATGTCCTCCAACACAGCTGCGACATCTCGGATTGGCTTGTGAAGTGTGGCCTTCTCCCTGCGCTTGGGGATTAGGGTAATGGGGTTGGGGAGGCCAGCAGCTGTATAGGCTGGCTTTAGGATGGCAGAGAGGCGCTTGCGCTCGTGGTTGAAGGTGGAGGGGGTGAGGAAGCAAGAGAGGTAGTCTTGCACCTCTGATGAGGTCAATTGGTGCAGGCCGAGGGACAGCTTCCCTTTCTGTTTCAGATAGGCTTTAAAGTGATCGCGGGTGATGGTCATGGCCCTGCGGTACTTCTCGCTGTGGTCTGGGACAGGGGAATAGCTAGTGAGTAGCTCCAGGAGCGTCACTGGGCGTTCATCTTGGTCTGGACGCCATCCTCGGTCAAGGGCGGCCTTGAACGCGATGAGGAGCTCCGTGGCGACGTCGGTGCGGGTGGGCTCGGGGTAGGTGTTGGGCCTCAGAGGACAGCCGATGGCCTTGCCGTGAGCGTATCGGTAACGGCGTTGTCCGATGTAGAACTGGACGCGGTGGGTGCCTTTGGCGTCTCGGACGAGGCGCAGGCGGTGGGGTTGTGCGGTATGCATGCTGACACGTTTGCTGCCACGTTTGGTGGGCAGGTCAGCTCAATGCGCTGGTCGTCAGCATGAAGGGTCGGGTAAGGCGCCTGCTTTGGGAGCAGGAGATCGCAGGTTCGAGTCCTGCTGTCCCGACATCGAAACGACCTCCTCACGGGGGTCGTTTTCTTTTGGATGAATTCGTGAATGGCTTGGTGCCAGGTGATTTGTGCCGGAAATTATATCCCGATGAGAACCTTGTTCCTCTCCGTGGCCATGTCCCTGACTTTCATGGCGTCGGGTCAGTCGGCCAATCCCTTTCCTTACAATCCGGATGCGGATTCGGACGGGTGGATCAGCGTGAATGACCTGCTGTCCCTCCTGACCATCTTCACCACCCAGTTCACCCCGGGCACGTGGGAGACGGACAGCCTGAGCGCCGCAGTCGTCCTGGATGGCAACCCTTCCTACTTCCATTGCCAAAACCAGTGCCACCAGATCGAAGGGCACTGGCGCATGGCCGACCTCGATGCCTTCGGTCGCCATTGGGGGCTCGCCGAGGCGGAGAATGCCAATTTCTGGGTCAACACCAACAGCAAGCTCGGGGAGCACGACTTCAACCAGTTCTACGCTGTTTACAGCGGTAGCGGCAACCTCTACGCCGAGGGGCTGGGCGATCTGTCCGAGGGCAAGCGTTGTCTGTGTCACCTTCTCGCGTCTCCCTCGGTGCCGGATGTGATCAGTGAAGGACCATCACTGGAAGACCTTGAGGCTTCCTTGGTCTCGCTCCAATCGGAAGTGGAGGCCCTTGGCACGACGTTGGATTCGCTCGAGCAATGGGTTGCCCAGGAGGATCCGGAACCCTGGAGTCCTCCAGTCGATTGGGGCTGTGGAGTGGCCGTTCAGCACTTCGGATGGGAGTATGCCACCGTGGCCATTGGGAGCCAATGCTGGTTCGCCGAAAACCTGAGGGCGGAGACGTATTTGGACGGGAGTCCCATTCCGTCGTTGGTTCCGCCCACGGAGTGGGACACGCTGACGACCGGAGCGCTGTCCCATTACCCTTCGCCCGAGTGGGACCTGACCTATGGCCGATTGTACAATTGGTACGCCGCCACAGACGAGCGAGGCCTCTGCCCGTCGGGCTGGCATGTCGCGACCTACGATGATGTCTGGCTTCTGGGCCAGGGTCTGGGTGGGTCCATGGTAGCGGGAGAAGCGTTGAAGTCGTCTCCGGACTCTGGAGTGCCGTGGGACGGGACCAACGCCTCTGGATTCAGCGGATTGCCTGGGGGGCAGAGGACAGGCATGAACGTATCCCACGTTGGAAACCTCGGGGGGTGGTGGACTTCAGCCGATGAACAGCCCGACTTCACATGGGCCTTCCTGATGCAGACCAACACCGCTCAAATGAACTTTGGCAACACGAGCAAACGTCTCGGCCACTCCATTCGCTGCGTGAAGGACTGAAGGCTTAGAGTTGGAGGCCGATGACCAGGACGTCGTCAGTCTGCTCTGTCCGGCCTTTCCAAGCATCAAACTCCGCCTCCAATGTGGCTTTCTGGGCGCCCAAAGTGTGACCTGAGGTTTGGCACAGCAAATCCCGAACCCGCCGTCTCATGTACTTCTTGTTCTTGGGTCCTCCGAATTGGTCTTCGAATCCGTCGGTGAAGAGGTAGACCCTGTCGCCCGGTTCATACTGCACGATGGTGGAGGAATACTCCTTGTCCTCGGTGTAGAGCGTGGATCCCACAGCATACCGGCTGCCCTTGATGATGGTCATGGTTCCATTCTGCAGGAGGTGGAGTGCGCTCTTGGCCCCTGAAAATTGAATGGCCTGTCCTCTTTGGTGGATGGCGACGATGGCGATGTCCATGCCGTCTTGGAGGTCGGCAGACGAGTCGAGGTTGAGCTTTTCGGTCACCTTGCTGTCCAACGTCCGCAGGATTTCTTGGGTGTCGGTGATGTGCTGTTGGAAGACGATGGAATTGAGAAGGTCGTGACCCATGATGGTCATGAGGGCCGCAGGAACCCCGTGTCCGGTGCAATCGGCAGCAGCCACGATCTGGATGCCATCAGCCGCTCCGGACCAGAAGAAGTCCCCGCTCACGAAGTCCTTCGGCTTGAACAGGATGAAGCCATCGTCGAAGCCCCGGAGTGCGGCATCCTTGCGTCCGAA
This sequence comes from Flavobacteriales bacterium, assembly GCA_002862785.1. Lineage (GTDB taxonomy): Bacteria > Bacteroidota > Bacteroidia > Flavobacteriales_D > Sanyastnellaceae > UBA8752. The sequence goes on along the minus strand of PKDZ01000022.1, from coordinate 9,457 downwards.
GATGGCCTTTTGAATGGAGGCGGCATAGTGCAGACTTTCGAGCGCGCTGCGTTTCTGCTGCTCAAGAGAGGCTTTGGCGTTCAGGATGCGGTCTTCGTAATGGCTCGTTTCCTTTCTGATGTACTCCATGAGCACATAGGCGACGGCTGCGACGGAAATCAAGCCGATGATGTGGAGCGGGGCGATGAAGGCCGGGTCGGTCTGCACAAGGGGGTCGATGTGCCGAGTGCAAAGAATGGAGAGCCCGTAGAAGGCCATGGCCGTGGCGAAGCCGAGAAGGCCCCAGCGACGCTCCTTGAAGACAATGCCGCCCAGCATGGCCGTCAGCACGAAGAACATCTCATTGCTGTATTGATCGCCGTAGACCACGATGACGATCAGGGTCCCCAGGTTGATCCCAACGATCAGCAAGGCCTTGGCCAGCCCCGTCCGGAGTTGGGACAGGGCGATGAGTGGAGAGGAAAAGAACCCGGCCATCGCGAGGTCGATCGCCGCAGAGGTCCAGTCCCCCATCAGGGCGAACAACGTTCCGTAGAACGTGGTGACCGACATGCTGGTGAGGCAGATGTAGGTGACGAGCCGGGTGTTTCGCACCTCGAATGGCGGAATCCCCTCGTGAAGGCCGAGGTTGCGGATCGTGATCCAAAGCGAATGGGTCGATGGGATGGACATCGAATGCAAGGTCGGTTGGAATGAAAAAATCATTTTATTTTTGTCATATGAAGATTGCCTTGACCCTCCTTGCTTTGGCTCCGGCGCTCCTCGGATTTGCCCAAGCCACACCCGACACGATCTGCACCCTCAACTGCGCCCATCCGGGCTACCGGTCCATCACCCAGGAGGTGGGCGGAGAAACGCTGATGCGGGAGTACATTCTGCACGTGCCTTCCGGATATGATGCGGCCACGGCCCATCCCTTGGTCATCGTGTACCACGGCTTTGGGGATTGCGCCTCCTATTGGGAGGAGGGTCTCGGCCAGGAATTGGGATTCAATGCTCTGGCGGACGAGCAGGGTTTCCTCGTGGCCTATCCCCAAGGGGCCTACCGTCCGGCCAAGGAGTCGACGTATTGGGAGCCCGGAAACGGAACGGGCGAGCACATCTATGACAACGATGTGTACTTCACTGAACAGCTCATCGCGGATGTCGCTGCTGACCACAACTTGGCCTCGGACGAGGTGTATGTGGCTGGGTACAGCAACGGCGGCATGATGGCCTACAGTGTGGGATGTACTCGCGGGGATTTGGTGGCTGCCGTCGGGGTCATGTCGGGAGCGATGCTCGATGGGTTTGACAGCTGTGACCCTTCCAACCCAGTTCCCGTGATCATCTTTCACGGAGTCGCGGATTATGATCTCCCCTATGATGGAAATGTCTATTACGCTTCTGTGGCTGAAATCGTAGGCCTCTGGCTCGACCACAACGGCATTCCCGCTTCGAGCCTGACCACATCAAATCTGAACGGAGGCGATGTTGTCCACGACGCCTATTCCGGAGGCAATGAGGGCACGTGTCTGTCGCTGTACACCGTCGAACAGGAGTTTGGGGCACCTGGTGATCACGTCTGGTTCAGCCAAGACATGGATGGTGTGTCTCCCAGCCGGATCCTGTGGGACTTCTTCAATGAAGGGTGCAGTGCAGTCAGCTCCGTACCGGATTTGAACGCTGGAGCCGTCCAGCTTCATCCCAACCCATTTGAGGACCACGTCGTGCTCGAGGGACTGGGGGGAGCTGTGTGGCCCTATTCGATCATGACCCTGTCTGGTCAAAGGGTTCGGAGTGGGGTAATGGAATCAGGAGTTGGAATCCAAGGCCTCGATGAATTGCCGGCAGGAGTTTATGTCCTTCAGGCTGGAGCTCACCGGTTCCGCATCGTCAAGTGATGGTGGACATCGCGCATGAAAAAGGGGCAGCCGAAGCTGCCCCTTTTTTGTGTGAGTGAACCGCGAGAAGCGGTCAGTCGCGGCTCTTGACGAAGAACAGCACAGCGAACAAGCCGCTGATGGCGAGGTTGCCGATGGCCGTGGCGCCGCCGGCCACACCCGTGGCCACATGGTAGCCGATGATGCCGACCCACATGGCTTCGGCGAGGGCGTAGACCTTTCCAAAGGCGGCGAGGTTGTCCCCGGCGAGGTCCACTGTCTTCCAGGCGATGAGCCCGAAGATGAGGAAGGTGACCCCCATGAATTGACCGAGCGTGTGCATGTCGGTCGTGACGTCGAAGTCCGCCATCGACATGAACTGGTCCGTCATGAAGAGGGCCATGAGGCCATTGAAGAAGAGCACCGCCGCGGATGCCTTGAAAACGAGTGAGAGATTCATGATGTCGGGGGTTTACTTGTGAACGGGGGGATTCTGTCCAGTGGCGATCATGGCGATCCGCATGCCCATGATGAGGGCGAGGATGCCGTGGAAGAGGGCGGCGATCTGGGGGAACTCCGGCATGGCCAGGATCATCCAGACGGCCGTGGCGTTGATGATGAAGAGGGTCAACGTGATGCGCAGTCCCATCGTTTTGATGGCGGGGTGGTTGAAGTCGACATCGGCCGGCACCAACGGATAGGCGATGATGGTCTGGCACAGGAAGATGCCAATGGACATGATTTCGACGAGGCCGCCTTCATACATGACCTCGCCGGCCAAGAGCCCGAGGGAGTTGAAGGTGACAATCATGCCGCCGAAGAGGAAGAATCCGAGGCGGACGAAGAGGGGATTGCGGCGCAGGACGCCGAGGACGGCCAGCGCCGTAAAAATCCCGGCCAAGGCCATGGGGATCAGCATTTCATTTTCCATAATGTAGGGTGCGACACGCGATGTGCCGGCGTTTGATTTGGCGCAATCTATTGGTTTTCAGTGCTCATCTTGCCTCAACGAGTCGGAGTTATCCTACAAACTGTGTGGACGTCTACCTTGGGGGCATGAGGATGCTTCTTCTCCCTTCGTTTCTGCTGCTCATTCCAGCGTCATTCTTGGCGCAGGTCGTTCCGACATCGTCGACCTACAACGCCGACATCGTGTGGGAGAGCGTGTTTGCGGAAGGGCCCGCCGGCAAAGTCAATCGGGGAGTGGCTGACAGTGAGGGCCACATCGGACTCGTGTTCATGCCGGAGGACGTGACGCGCGTGCACCGGATCCACGGTGAGACCGGCGCGCTGATGTGGACGCGGAGCATCGAGGGCACGGCCGGATTCGGCATCGCCGTCTACGAGGCTGCAGATGGGCCGGATTACATCGTCACGGGCGGCATTGGCGACACGCAGGAACGGTGGATGGCCCGGCTGGATGGAGCCGATGGCAGCACGGTCTGGTCCAAGACCTACACGGCATCGGGCGGCGGGTTTGATGGAATTCGCATGGCCATCACGGGGTCGGATGGATTGCTGTACGGCGCCGGATTCACCGGCGGCGATGAGGCGGGGACCATTTTCGTCGTGTATGCCGGAGCGGGCAATGTGGTCAAGGTGCACCCGGCCGACGGTGCCCTCATCTGGTCCGAGGAGATTCCCGGCTCGGAGTATGTGCTGGCCGTGGCCGAGGCGGAGGAAACGCTCTTTTGCGCCACGGCAGAGTGGGACGCCGACCTCGGCATTGCGGCGCTCAGCACCACGGGGTCCCTGTTGTGGCAGGAGCCTTTGGACGGCACGGCCGACATCATTCCCTATGACCTCGCGACGGATGGAGTGCATCTGTACTACGGAGGCCACCGCGGGCGGCCTGGGGCTGGGAACCCTTTTGATTTCAGTTGCGTCAAAACCGACCTCGATGGGCAGGTCGAGTGGATTGGCCATTACGCCAACCCCCGCGGATACAGCCTCTCCCACATCCGCAATGAGCTCTATGGGGTCAAGGCGGATGCCACGGGTGTGTACCTCTTTGGCGGCACGGGCGACGAAAGCGGATACAGCGAGCAGATCGCTCCTTACGAATCCTCCGACGTCTGGAACGGCTGGGCGCTGAAAGTGGACCACGACGGAGACATCCTGCACAGCGCCGTATTCTGCCAAGGTGAGGTCAACACCGCCACGGAGTACGGTTGTCTGATCGATGGCGGCTATGTCCTCTTTAATGACACCGATGCCGGGGGCGACACGGAGGTGGGGGTGATGCGCATCGCCGAGCCGCAGACGACCGGGTTGGCCGGATGGCAGGAAGCCACTGCGCTCATCGACCTCGTTCACCGGCAGGGCGCTCGCATTGTGGTGCCCCACCAGCCCGTGACATGCACCCTCTTGGATGCCCTGGGGCGGACCTTGTGGGCAGTCGATGTGGATGGGCCGACGGAGCTGCCTGTTTTGGATTCTGGCTGGGGTTTCTTGGAGATCCACTCGAGCACGCGCAGGGAAATCCGCAGGTTGCCCCCACATTGAGCCTGCACCTGGACGCCTCACCTCAAAACGACACACCTCAAACTTCATGAAACACCTTGCTTTCCTCCTGGTTCCGGCCTTCTGGCTGGTGGCCTGCACGCCGCCCTCGGGTGGCGGCTCCTCTGAGGCGGATGCGCTGTTCGAGCAGAACTGCGAGACCGCCCGTGCCCTGATCCGCGACTTCGACAACGAGGACATCCCGGCCATCCGGGCCCACTTCGCTGACAGCGCCCGTTGGAGGGCGACCACCTTTGGCAAGACCGAGCCGGCCTTACTCGAAGACAAGGTCAACGGCTGGACCAAGGCCTTTGCCAAGTATGATTTTGACCTCGTCACTGAGGCCGAGGACCTGCGGCTGTTGCCGGGCGTCAATGCCCAGACCGGGAAGCCGGACGGGTCGGTGCGTGTCTACTTCGATTGGGAGGCGGCCATCCCGGCCACCGATTCCACGGAGCGCAAGGCGGTCACGATCACCTATTACGAGAGCTGGGACTTCGACGCCGACGGCAAAATCTGGCTCACCCAGATCTTTGGTGACGAGTCCGCGGCCATGCAGGCCCTGAACGGCATGTGACGCGGAACGCCCGGACATGAAAAAGGCGGGCCTGAGCCCGCCTTTTCCGTTACAGTCCGATGGCAATCAGAAACGGGTGCCGAAACCGATGCCGACATTCATGAAGTCGGTGCTTCCGTCCGGCAAACCGAAGTTGTACTGGAGGTTCGGGGTCAAGAACAGGACATCTTTGAAGTCGATGTAGTAGCCCACACCAACGCCAAGGTCCATGTCGCCCGTCACGTCAGAGGCCTGAAGGCCAAACCACGTGTCGCCCATGAAGTAGGCAGCGCCCAGATTCATGTTGAGGGCGTCAGTGGGGCCGCTCATCGAGCCTTGAATGACGATGTCGTCCGCCACAGCGTAACCGACCGTCGGGGCGATGGCCACACCTGTGGAGAAGATGTTGAGCAGGGTGGTGGCGTCACCCGTACCGAGATACCAGGATCCCTGCGGTTGGGCAGCGTCCTGTGCGAAAGAAGTGGCAACGAGTCCCGTTGCGAGGAAAAGGGTCAATATTCTCTTCATGAGAGGGTTGATTTGTGCGCAATGTCCTCAATACACTCATGCTATTTTGCTGAATAATAGAATGTTGTTGACACAGATGGTGTTCAATGGACACGTAGTATCAGTGTTTTCGGTGGGTACAGGGGTGTAAGAGGAGTCTGGCGGGACGGAGAAATCGCGCGGTTTGGTGGGAATGGAAGGGGCCCAATGAACATGTGAGGTGTGGAATCGGGATTTCGGGGCACTTGGCTGGGATTCATCGGCTTCAGAAGAGGTTAACTTTGAGAGATGCGCCCTGCTGGTTTTCTGGGTCCCCTTGCTTTCATGCTGTTGTTCGCATTCAACAGCAGTGGACAAATCCTGATTGGTGAGGTGGACCCCTTCGGTCAGTGGGAGGATGTGATTGGTGAGGAGGAAGACTGGATCGAGGTGTGGAATGCCGGGGCCGATCCGGCGTCCCTCGCAGGGCTGCGACTCTCCGATGATCCGGACGACTGGGGCAAGTGGCCCTTGCCGGCGGTGACGCTCGGTCCGGATGAGCGGCTGGTCGTTTTTGCTTCAGGCCGCGATGTACGCGCCATCGACCACTGGGAATGTCCCGTGCGCGACATCGATTTGTGGCGTTACCATCTCCCTCAAGGCACCTTGCCAAGTGATTGGCGCCGGCTGGAATACGATGATTCAGCGTGGAACACGGCACCCGGGGGCTTTGGTTACGGGGATGGAGATGACGCCACCGATGTCACAGGCGCCAATGTGGTCTACCTGCGAAGGACCTTCTCCCTGCCGGACCTCCCGAGCTTGATGCACGGTCTGCTGGCCCTCGATTATGACGATGGCTGCGTGGCCTTCATCAACGGGCATGAAGTGTTCCGGTCCGGCACCATGCAGGATCAGTCGGTCGCTTTCGATGCCTTGACCAATGAGCTCCACGAGGCCGAGCTGTACCAGGGGGGCGTGCCGGAGCAGGTGGCCTTCGATCCGCGCGAGTGGCTGGTAGAGGGCGACAACGTGCTGGCCATTCAGGTCCACAACGAATCGGCCACCTCCTCCGACTTGACCATCCGTCCCTTCCTCGCTGTCGGCCGGGGAGCGGAGGCCGTGGCCCCCTTCAATGAACTGCCCGCTTGGCTGGAGGAGCAGCATCCTGGCCACCATGCCAACTTCAAGCTCAAGCCGGGCGAGCCGCTCATCCTCAGCCATGCCTCGGGCGCGCTCCTGGATTTGGCCGCCCTGCCTACGGAGTTCCGGTACGGCCTGACACTCGGACGGCAGGGGAGCGGTCCGGACGACTGGTGCTGGTTCACGACGCCCACCCCGGGACAGCCCAATGATGGAAATTGTTTGGCGGGCATCCTGCCGACACCGGTCGTCGTGCCGTCTTCTGGTCATTTTCCAGGGCCTCCAGCGGTCACCGCCACCACGGGCACACCCTCCGGACCTCCGGGACAGGCCCTGCCCAACATGACCCTCCGTTACACCACGGATGGCAGTGAGCCGACGATGGACTCCCCGGTGTTCACAGGAACCTGGAACCCAGGGGAGACCATCGCCCTGTCCATCCGCGCGTTCGCCGACGGGTGGCTGCCGAGCGCGACCGTGGACCGAACCTACTTCATCGCCGAGCCTCCCTCGCCGTTGGAACGGATCAGCATCGTGACGCACCCCGACCACCTGTGGGACTGGGAGACGGGCATCTACGTGATGGGGCCCAACGCCGGGCCCGACTACCCGTTCATGGGGGCCAACTTCTGGCAGCCCTGGTCCAAGGAGAGTCGATTGGAGTGGTTCCAGAAGGTCAACGAGGGCGGAGCCTCGATCACGTCGGCCCGCTTCGACCTTGAGATCCACGGCGGCTGGTCCCGGGCAGAGCCCCAGCGGTCCTTCCGCCTTGACTTCAAGCCCAAGTGGACCGGCAAGCTGGACCACACCGTCTTCCCCTCGAAGCCGGGCATCACGGCGTTTGGCAACCTCAACCTGCGCAATGGTGGTCAGGCCAGTTGGGAGAACAAGATTCAGGATGCCTTTCTCAGCGAGTTGGCCATCGAGACGCACGCTGTGGCCGGCGCCTGGCGTCCAGTGGAGGTCTATCTCAACGGGGAATACTGGGGGATGTACGGCGCCCGGGAGAAGACCGACGAGCAGTTTGTCGAGGACAACTTCGGGTGGAAGGACCATACGGTGGACCTGTTCAATCAATGGGTCACCCAGAACGGGTCGCCGGCGGCCTGGGAGGCAACAGTCAATCCGCTCCTCGGCCTGCCGTCCGGATCAGACGCGTTCCGGGACGGCTTCGAGGCCAATTTCGATGTGCTCTCCTACTTCGATTACCACATCTTCGAGATCCACGGCCAGAATGTCGACTGGATGACGGCGCCGTGGGGGCTCAAGAACTTCAAGTACTTCCGCAGCCTCGCCGGGGACGGAAAATGGCGGGCGATTCTCTACGATCTCGACGCTTGCTTCGGCGCGTGGGGCACCAGCGCCTGGGAAGACTACCTCCAGCTGTCCATCAATCCGCCCTATCCTTCCAGTTACAGCGCCCTGTTCGGCAAGGTCCTCGACCATCCGGAGCTCGGTTGCCGTTTCGCCACACGTTACTGCGATTTGCTCGCGACCACGTTTGAGCCGAACCGGTTCAATGCGCGGTTCGACGAGGCGGCAGCGTGGATCGGCCCAGCCATGGAGCGCCACATCGAGATGTGGAATTCTCCGGCATCGGTCGAGTACTGGCAGTTTCGGGTGGACTTGATGCAGGAGAACAACGCCGAGCGCATCGTCCCGTCGCGCGAGCAGGTCCGGGGCCATTTCGGCTTTGCCGCGCCCCGCACGATGACCGTGGAATGGGCCAGCCCCATCGGCGGTGAGGTCCTCGTCAACGACATGTCCGGTCTTGGCAACGGCTGGCAGGGGGCGTACTTCGGCGAATGCCCGGTGCGCCTCGCGGCGTTGCCAGCCGAGGGCTACGGGTTCCTCGGATGGGAGGAAAACGGCCACACCCTGCTTGGACTGCTCGACCCAGCCGTGCCCTTCGCCGAGATCGAACTATACGGGGACGATACGTTCAAGGCCCTCTTCGGCCCCTGCTTGAGCGGGGTGACCGTGTCCATGGTCGAGACGGCCAACGGCCTTGAGGCCGTGGTTGAGGGCGGCGCCCAGCCCCTCACATTCGAGTGGTGGTTGGATGGACAGCCGTTCGGATGGGGGCCGACTTGGACCGGAGAGCCCATGGACGGGCTGGTGGTCACCGCCACCAATGGTGACTGCACCATTTTCTCGGCGCCCTTCGGAAGCGGCCCTGTGGTCGGTGTGGACGAGCCAGTCGCCGTTTCCCCATCTGAACCCAGACTCCGGCTCCTGCCCAACCCGGCGCGGGAATCGGTCCTTGTTCAAGGCTGGGGCGACCGGATCGAGGCCGTCAATGCCTGGGGTGCGCTGCATCACACGCAGTCGGTCCAGGGATGGCCGGCCCGGCTGGACGTGTCGGCCTGGCCCCCCGGCGTCTACGTCATCCGCACCACGGGGCCGCAGGGTGCTCGCTCCGAGCGACTCGTCGTCCAGTGAGTTTGTGAACGTCGTCCGGTCCGCACATGAAACCTTGGGCGGCGGACGTTCGTAATGTGTCAAAACTCCCAGCGATGCTCTCCTTTTTCCTCGACGCCTACCTCGCCCTTGGTTTCCTGTCCGTCGCCCGTGTCCTGTTCGTCCAGCTGACGCACGCCCGGGTCACAGCCTCATGATTCCATCAGGTTTCCGGGTGTCCCGGAACCGCTTCGGCGCATTGGCTATCTTGTAGCATGCGCCTCTTTCTGCTGTCTTTCCTTCTGCTTCTGGCGACTGGTGCGGCCGCCCAGACCTGTGTCAATCCCGATCAGATCGACCCCACAGTCGCGTGCCCGGCGGTCAACGACCCCGTGTGCGGGTGCGACGGGGTCACCTACCAGAATTCCTGTGAAGCGACCTTCACCGGAGGCGTCACCTCCTGGGAGGATGGTCCTTGCGTGGTCATCGAATACGGAGGGTGCACCTA
>PKDZ01000008.1 GCA_002862785.1 Flavobacteriales bacterium | reverse complement strand
CGCGCAGAAAGGGACGCCCACCTCACCTGGAACCAACAGCCCCCACCGCGACCGATCGATGGAGGAGAACCTGCGCCTCTTCAAGGAAATGCGGGACGGCGTCCACCCCGATGGCCATTGTGTTCTGCGCGCCAAAATCGACATGGCGCACACCAACATGCACATGCGGGACCCGCTGCTTTACCGCATCAAGCGGGCCCACCACCACCGGACCGGAGACGATTGGTGCATTTATCCCATGTACGATTTCGCCCACGGTCAAAGTGACTCCATCGAAAACATCACCCACAGCCTGTGCACGTTGGAGTTTGAAGTCCACCGCCCCCTGTACGAGTGGTTCATCGAGCAACTCGGCATCTTCCCAAGCCGACAGATTGAATTTGCCCGCCTCAACCTCGACCATACGGTCATGTCCAAGCGGAAACTCCTGACCCTGGTGAAAGACGGCGTCGTGGACGGGTGGGACGATCCTCGGATGCCGACCATTTCAGGCCTGCGCCGCCGCGGCTTCACCCCAGAGAGCATCCGCACCTTTTGCGACCGGGTCGGCATCGCCAAGCGGGAAAACGTCATCGACTTCAGCCTGCTGGAGTGGGCCTTGCGCGACCATCTGAACCGCGTCGCCCACCGTGCCATGGCCGTGCTCGACCCCATCAAGCTCGTCATCACGAACTATCCCGAGTGCCAAACCGAGGACCTGCCCTCCGAAAACAATCCCGAGGATCCCGCCGCCGGCACCCGCACCATGCCATTCAGCAGAGAACTCTGGATGGAACGGGACGATTTCCGGGAAGAAGCCAACCGCAAATGGTTCCGGCTCGCCCCGGGCAAGACCGTCCGGCTCAAGTCCGCCTTCATCGTTCGCTACGTCGACCACGTCGTGGGCGCCGATGGCCGGGTCGAAGAAGTCCACGTCGAGTATTTCCCGGACAGCCGAAGCGGTTCAGACACGAGCGGCATCAAAGCCAAGGGCACCTTGCATTGGGTCAATGCGGCCACCGCCATTGACGCCGAAGTGCGCCTTTATGACCGGCTCTTTTCGGACCCGACGCCCGACGGACACGACGGGCGGGACTTCACGGAATTCCTGAACCCCGAAAGCCTTGAGATTCGTCAGGGCTGCAAACTCGAGCCGTCCTTGGCCTCGGCAGAAGGCGGAACACCCTACCAGTTTACCCGTCTGGGCTACTTCTCCCTGGATGCCGAGCACACGGCCAAGGCCGGCCACCCGGTATGGAACCGGTCCGTGACCCTCAAGGACGGCTGGAAGGGCTGACCTCCATCGTCTCGAGCCACGCATCGAAGGTGTCTCGGGCCCCCTTCTCATTGAACTCCCCGGCCGCCAGGCGCTCTTGAATGCGCTTCCATTCGGCCAGAATGACGGGACCGAAGCGCTCCATGAGGGCCTGAGCCGCCGCAGCGTCATTCTCGATGTGGCCGTCCAAGATGGCTTCCTTGATCAGGTTCTTGATGGCCCCGATTGGTCGACAGGGGGGAATCCCGAAATGCGACATGATGTCCTCCCCGCTGATGGGCGGCTCGAAATTCCGGACCCGGTCCTTCTCCTCGACCTCGACCAACTTCCGCACCACGACCTCATAGTTCCGCAAATAGCGTTCCACACGGGCTTCGTTCTTGGAGGTGATGTCCGCCCGGGCCAGCATCATCAAGTCGTCCACGTCATCGCCCGCCTCGAACAGGAGCCTCCGGACGGCAGAGTCCGTCACTTCCTCCTTCGTCAGGGCGATGGGACGCAAATGCAGCAGGACCAGCTTCTGGACATACTTCATCTGGTGGTCCAGCGGCAACTTCAGCCGCTTGAAAATCTTGGGCACCATCCGCGCGCCCCGGTCTTCATGGCCGTGAAAGGTCCAGCCATGGTCCGGGTGGAAGCGCTTCGTCGGCGGCTTGGCAATGTCATGGAGCAGGGCAGCCCAACGCAGCCAGAGGTGGTCACTGACCGCTGCCACATTGTCGACGACCTCAAGGGTGTGATAGAAATTGTCCTTGTGACCAATCCCGTTGCGCCGTTCCACGCCTTTGAGTGCCACCATCTCCGGGAAGAACTCATGCAGGAGCCGTGTCTTGAACAGGAGCTTGAACCCGACACTCGGTCGAGGGCTCAGGAGAATCTTGTTGAGCTCCACGTGGATGCGCTCGGCGGAAATGATGTCCAACCGGGAGGCGTTACGCTCGATGGCCTTGAGGCTGCCGTCTTCGATGCGAAACCCGAGCTGGGAAGCGAACCGCACCGCACGCAACATCCGCAACGGGTCGTCACTGTATGTCACATCCGGATCGAGGGGAGTGCGAATGACCCGGTCCTCGAGGTCCCGCAACCCTCCAAAAGGATCGACGAGGTCGCCGAATCCATCAGCGTTGAGGCGAAGGGCCAGCGCATTGATCGTGAAGTCTCGACGGTTCTGATCGTCTTCAATCGTACCGTCCTCCACGATGGGCTTCCGGCTCCCGCGCTGATAGGATTCCTTCCGCGCCCCCACGAATTCCACCTCCACATCGCCGACCTTGAACATGGCCGTTCCGAAATTCTTGAACACGGAGACCTTTCCGGCGTCCAGGGCGCGGGACGTCGCTTTGGCCAGTTCAATCCCGCTGCCTTCGACCACGATGTCGATGTCCTTGCATGATCGGTCAAGAATCAGATCACGAACGAATCCACCAATCGCGAACGCCTGCTGCCCCTTGCGGTCGGCTTCGGCGCCCACTGCCCGAAACACGGGATGGATGAGGTGATCGGCGAAGTTCATGGACGCAGAATGGAGATGCGGCCCGCGGCGTCCAGCTTGATCATGCTCGAAGGTTGACCGCCCTTTCGGTCGCGCCCGGTCACGCAAGTGTGGGCCACGCCCTCTCGGATGGCCTTGGGAATCTCATCGAAATGTCCCGGCGTCGGCTGTCCAGTGAGGTTGGCCGATGTGCTCACCAGCGGAACGTCGATGCCCCGGATGATGAACTGCAGGAACGGATCGTGGACGACCCGGAGTGCCAAACTTCCATCCTCAGCGAGCAGGGCAGGGGTCACATCCCGCCCGCCGGGCAAGACCAGCGTCATCGGTCGGGCACCCGGACCGCTTTCTCTCAGGAGGTCCCATGCGATGTCGGGAACCGGATGCGCATACTCCTCGAGCAAGCCCTCCGCATCCACGAGGACCAACGAAGGTTGCCCGCCGTCACGGCCCTTCAGCTTGTACAAGGCATCCAATGCCTCGGCATCATCGGCCCGACACCCCAAACCCCACACCGTATCCGTAGGGTAGAGCACCACGCCCCCGGCCTTCAAAGCCCGGACGGTGGCGATGGCATCCTCGCGCCAGGGCGCATTCTTCAGAGACCTCGGCGCCACGTTGCGACGTTGGATTGAATCCGAGACACTGTGTCCGGCTCTTCCGGACGGACGAAGGAACGGCCGGTCACCTGCTCGAATAGGGCGATGTACCGGTCACTGACAAGGTTCACGAAGTCATCGGTCATCTCGGGAACGGATTGGCCTTCCTGGCCCATAAATCCTCTCTCGATCAACCACTCCCGCACGAACTCCTTGCTGAGTTGGGCCTGCGGCTCTCCAGCCTCTTGACGCGCCTCGAATCCGTCCGCATGGAAATAGCGACTGCTGTCTGGCGTGTGCACCTCATCCATGAGCATCAGCTTGCCCTCGTAGAGACCGAACTCGTATTTGGTGTCCACCAGGATCAATCCCCGCTCGGCAGCGAGGATCTGACCTCGAGCAAAAAGGGCCCGCGTGACCCGCTCCATCTCTTCGTACAGGGCTTCAGGAACAAGACCCTGGGCGAGGATGTCCTCCCGGGAAATGTCCTCGTCATGGCCCTCCTCGGCCTTGGTGGCGGGCGTGATGATGGGCTCGGGAAATGCATCGTGTTCCCGCATGCCTTCCGGCATCGCCACACCACACAGGATCCGGCCACCATCGCGGTACGTCCGCCAGGCATGCCCCGTCAGGTGGGCCCGGATGACCATCTCGAGCCGAATGGGCTCGCACCGCTTGCCAACCGCCACATTGGGGTCCGGCGCCGCTTCCAGCCAGACCGGGACGAGGTCCCGGACCGCATCAAGCATGTGCGCGGCGAGCTGGTTGAGCACTTGGCCCTTGAAGGGAATGGGGCGCGGCAACACCACATCGAAGGCCGAGATCCGATCGCTGGCCACCATCAACAGGCGCCCATTGTCCAAGGAATGGACGTCACGGACTTTGCCCCGGTAGAAATCGATTTCACCGTCGAAGTGCAACTGCTGTTCGTACAGCGGAGTAGGGAGGAGAGACGTGCTCATGCTTCTGGGCGCGCAATATCGGAGTCCGCTCCCGTTTGTCCGTCCTCTTCCTCAGGCTCTTCCCTGTGCCATTTCTTGGCGGGAACGGCCCCAATGGACGGGCCCATTCCTCCTTCGTTGCCGCGGCTTTCCTCCTGCTCGAAAGCTTGAATCACCCGCTTCACCAAGGCATGGCGCACCACGTCCTCACCCGTCAGCTCCACAAAGGCGAGACCTTCCACTTTCCGGAGGACCCGCCGGGCAAAGCGCAATCCGCTTTCCTGCTTCCGGGGCAGGTCGACCTGCGAGGCATCCCCCGTCACAATGAACGTGGCGGACCGCCCCATGCGCGTGAGAAACATCTTCATCTGGGCGACCGTCGTGTTCTGGGCCTCGTCGAGGATCACAAAGGCCTTGTCCAGAGTCCTGCCCCGCATGAACGCGAGAGGCGCAATCTCGATGACCCCCTTCTCAAGGTGATCCGCAACCCGATCGTAAGGGAGCATGTCCGTCAGCGCGTCATACAGAGGCTGCATGTAAGGGTCGAGCTTCTCCTTGAGGTCACCCGGCAAGAACCCGAGGTTTTCCCCGGCCTCCACGGCCGGCCGCGTCATGATGATGCGCCGCACCTTCTTCTCCTTGAGCGCTTGCACAGCGAGGGCCACGGCGGTGTACGTCTTGCCGGAACCGGCAGGACCAATGGCAAACACCATGTCGTTGTTCCGCACCGCATCGACCAGCTTCCGTTGGTTCGGCGTTCGTGCCGTTACCCGAAGTCCGCCCGGGCCATAGACCAGCGTGTCGTCTTCGGAGGCGGCCCGCTTCATCTCCACCCCGTCCTCGCGGATGAGCCGCTCCAAATCGTCTTCTTCAATCTTGCCGTAGCGCTCAAGGTGCCAGATGATCAAATCCCATTTCGCCGAAAACTGGTCGAGATCATCCTTGGACCCCAAGGCCTTGACCTCATTGCCACGCCCCACCAGCTTGAGTTTGGGGAAGTGCGATTTCAACGTGGCGAACTTCCGGTGTCCCACTCCAAAGAACTCGAGGGGGGGCACATCCGGAAGGGCAAAGCGTCGTTCAGAACCCATGTGTGTTGAACTGTGGGGAGTTTCGGGGAAAATGTGCGGAGACTGCAAAGCTACTCCGCTCAGCCTTGCGGAATTTTGAGGATCCATGGCCCAAGAGGAGTCCGGCACCCCCCGCATCATCACATTGATCTCCGATTACGGAGTGGACAGCCTGTATGCCGCTGCCTTGAAGGGCGCCATCATCCGACAGGACCCCGGCATCCGGATCGTCGACATCACCCACGGCATCCGACCGTATGACACCAACCAGGCCGCCTTCGCCTTGCGGGCGTCCATTCCGCACTTTCCCAAGGGCACCGTCCACCTCATCGCCCTGAACACCAACGCCACTGAAGAGTTCGTCCACCGGGTCATGGAACTCGGCGGCCAGTTCTTCGTCGGCCTCGATGACGGCCTCTTTTCTCTCATCGCGGATCGGAAACCCGACGCCCTCCACAACATCACCGTCAGCTCCGAGAGCGACATCGAGACTTTTCCGGAACGCCACGTCTTCGTTCAAGTGGCCTGCCACTTGGCACAAGGCGGGGTCCCCGCCGTCATCGGCCGACCGGCAGAAAGCTGGGTAGAAAGCCAATGGCAGCAGCCCCTGATTGGTCAGGACTACCTGCAGGGCACGATTCTTCATGTCGACCGGTACGGCAATCTCATCACCAACATCGACCAGCGGACCTTCCGTGAGGTGGGGAAGGACCGGGGATTTAAGATTCCCCTGCGCTCCGCCCGGATGGACCTGACCCGGATCCACACTTCCTACTCTGGCGTCCCCAGCGGGGAGCGCCTCGCCCTGTTCAATCACATGGGCCTCCTCGAAATCGCCATTCGCCACGGTGCCGAAGGCCATGGCGGCGGAGCCAGCCAATTGTTCGGCTTCGGCGTCGGAGACACCCTCCGCATTGAATTCGAGCCCGGTCCCGCGTCCGGCAACCTCCTCTGAGCATGATCCTGCGCACAGTCCACATGCATTTCCGGCCAGAGGCCGTCCCGGAGTTCCTGGCGCTCTTTGAAGCCCATCGAGACGCCATCGCCAGCCAACCGGGCTGCCGCGCCGTCCACCTCATCCAATCTCAAGACACGCCCGAACGCCTCGGCACGGTGAGCCTCTGGGAATCCCCGGACAATCTGGAAGCCTATCGCCAAAGTGAACTGTTCGGGACGGTCTGGCCGGCCACGAAGGCTTTGTTTGCATCCAAGCCAACGGCAGAGAGCCATCGGCTCCTCTGGTCATCCTAATTTCGAAGTCGATTCATGAGGGCCCTGTACAAGAAAGAATTGCGCGCTTTTCTCTCCTCCGTCATCGGGACGGTGGTGCTCGCGGTCTTCCTGCTTGTAAGCGGGCTGTTCCACTGGGTCTTTCCAGGACAATGGAACTTGCTCGAGAGCGGGGTGGCGGAGATGAGCAGCTTCTTCCTCTTCACCCCGTGGATCTTCCTGTTCCTCATTCCCGCCATCACCATGCGATCCATCGCGGAAGAGCGAAAGAACGGCACCCTCGAACTGCTGCTGACCCACCCGCTGGACGCGCACCGCATTGTCTGGTCGAAGTTCCTCGCCGGAACCACCCTTGTGGCCTTGGCGCTGCTGCCCACCCTGGCCGGGTTCTGGGTCCTCCACGCGCTGGGCAACCCCCCGGGCAACATTGACGGTGGAGCGGTGCTGGCCGGCTACCTCGGGCTCCTGCTCCTTGGAGCTGCCTTCGTCGCCACCGGGCTTGTCGCCTCCGCCCGCACGGACAGCCAGGTCGTGGCCTTCCTGTCCTCAGCCCTGATTTGCATGGTCCTCTACTACGGACCCTCAGCCCTAGGCTCATACGCCCTGTTCGGCAGCGCCGACCTGGCCGTCCAATGGCTGGCCATGGAAACCCACTTCCGCTCCATTGGCACCGGCGTGGTGGTGGTGTCGGACGTCGCCTGGTTCTTGGCGTACATCACCTTGGCGCTCGCCCTGGCCCAACGCTTCATCCAACCCGGCCGAGCATGACCCTCCTCCGAAACATCCAAGGCCCAGACGGAAAAGGGTGGAGGGGCGCCCTGCTGGCGGCTGTCCTGCTCGGAGTGGCAGCCCAGTGGCCCATCCGGTTCGACGTGACCGAAGACCGTCGGCACAGCCTGTCTCAAGCCACCGAAGCGATGCTCGAGGACATCGCCTCCTCGGATGACGAGGTGCTCGTCCGCTGTTATCTGGAGGGTGATTTCCCGGCCCGGTACCAGCGGCTCGCGGATGAGATTCGCTCCAAGCTCCGAACCTTTGCCCGGAAAAGCGGCAACCAGGTCCGCTGGCAGTTTGTGGACGTCGCCGCCTCGGGAGACGACAAGACCATCGGGGAGACTGAGCGCGCCCTGTACGATCAGGGCCTCCGCTTCACCCGACTCGCCACCCGCGAAAACGGCGTGACGGCGTTTCAAAACGTCTGGCCCTGCGCCATCGCTACGGTGGGCGGCGTGGATTACCCGGTCCAATTCCTGCGCTCCGAAAACATGGACCCCGATGAAGTCATGGTCCAGAACGCCATCAATCAGGTGGAATTTAATCTGGGACAAGCCATCCGCCTCGGTCTGCGTGACCGGCGCCCCACCGTGGGAATGCTCCAGGGACACGGCTGCTGGATTCCAGTGGAAACAGCCGACTTCACCACCACCCTGTCGGAAACGGCGGATGTGGTGGATGTCCGACTCGACGGGTCCGTCGATGCCCTCTGCGAGAAAATCGAGGGGAGGCCCGACCGTCAACCCAAATTCGACGTGCTCATCGTCGCCGGTCCGGACTCGACCTTCAGCGACCGGGACAAATTGCTGCTCGACCAATACCTCATGAACGGGGGCAATCTGCTTTGGCTCATCGACCCCCTCGCAACCGACCTCGACGGCCTGAGGGATGCTCAGCAGACCTTGGCCGTCACACGGGAAACTGGCCTGTTCGACCTCCTGTTCCACCACGGTGTCCGCCTCAATCGCGACATGGTCCTCGATGCGCAATGCGCGCCCATTGTCCTCAATGCCGGGCCGATGGGCAACCAGAGGAACATGCAGATGTTCAACTGGTACTTCGCTCCGGTCGTCCTGGCCGGTCCGGATGCCCACCCCATCTGCGCCAACCTCGACCCGGTTCATTTTGACTTCGTCAGCAGCCTGGACCCAGTCAACGCCATCGATGGCCGCCAAAGTCACGTCCTCCTCGAAAGTTCCATGCGGTCGGTCATCTACAACGCCCCCGTCCGGGTCGCAAGCGGCGTGGTCAATCTGCCCCCCGAACACTTCGAAACTGGACGGACAGAAGGATACCCGCTCGCCGCCCTGCTGGAAGGAAGGTTCGAGAGCTTCTATGCCCTCCGGCTCAACACCCAGTTGCGAGAAGACCCGGCGTTCGCTTTCAAGGAAAGCACTGACTCCGGTCGGATGATTGTGGTCTCCGACGCCGATTTCATCCGAAACGACACCCGAGCTGTGGAGGGAGGCATGGCTCCTTTGCCCCTCGGTTGGGATCGGGCCAGCCAGCGGGTCATCTACGACAACAAGGAATGGTTGCTCAACGCAGTCAGCTACCTGCTCGACGACGCAGCCCAGATCAGCCTCCGCTCCCGGAGCATCGCCTTTCGCCCTCTGGACGACCGCCGCATCCGAGGTCAGGAGACCCTGTGGACCTTGGCTGCTGTCGGCAGTCCCGTCCTCCTCGTCCTGATTCTCGGATTCCTGCTCCCGACCCTCCGCCGGCGGCGGTGGACCCGAATCCCTCAACGCGCCGCATGAACCGGACCCGATTGACTCTGATTGCCATCGCCGTCCTCGGGACGGTGGCCCTCATCATGGCCCTCCAGCCAGAAGGCGGTCAGCTCGACGCCGACAGCACCACCCACTTCGCCATCGAAGACACAGCGCGGGTGACCCGCATCCGAATCGCCGACGCACAAGGTCAAGTGGCCCTGCTCGAACGCGGTGAGCATCCGCTCGGACTCTGGGCCTTGAATGGTCGCCAACTTGCGCGGAAGGACGCGACAGACCTGCTCCTCAAGACCTTCAAGCGGGTCTCTGTTCGTCAGCCGGTCCAGCCATCGGCCAAAGAGGGCGTCCTCAGAATGATGGCCTCCTCCGGCAAACGGGTGGACATCCACCTCGACGGGGCCGAAACCCCAGCCAAGACCTGGTTCATCGGAACCCCCACCCAGAGCCACACCGGCACCCACATGCTGCTGGAGCTTCCCGGAGCAGGACGATCCGACACCCCCTACATCACGCACATGGAGGGATTTACGGGCTTCCTGTCCACGCGTTTTTTCACCTCAGAGGAGGAGTGGCGGTACACCGGCATCTACGAATCCCGTCCAGGCGAAATCCAATCCATCCATGCCCGCCCCTTGGACGACATCGGACGAGGAGCCACCCTCGAATGGACTTCGGAAGGTGAGACACTCACCGCCCGAGGGGATTTCCAGTGGTTCGACGTTCCTCAGGGCGTTCTTCGCGACCAATGGATTCGCCTGTGTGATGTCCACATCGAAACCTGGAACAGCCACCTCTCCCCGGAGCAAGAGGACAGCCTCATCCAAAGCCCTCCAGCTTGGCAATTGGACGTCCGATACAAGAATGGGCGCCACATCCCGATGACCCTCCATTGGAAACCCCCCATCATGGACGAATACGATTTGGACGGGCGGCTGATGCCCCATGACGGAAGCCGCATGTATGCCGTGGTCAACGGCGAGGTGGCCCTCATCCAGACCTTCGTCTTCAATCCCATCCTCGATTTCTGGCGCAACCTCGCTGGAGACCGATCATCCCCCACAGCCTCATGAATGCGTTCCTCATCGATGGCGTCAGGACGCCGATCGGCAATTTCGGCGGCACCCTCGCGCCGGTCCGGACAGATGATCTGGCCGCTCATGTCCTGCAAGCCTTGCTTCAGCGTCATCCCGACCTCGATGCCACGGCCATCGGCGATGTCCTGATGGGGTGTGCAAATCAGGCCGGGGAGGACAACCGCAACGTCGCCCGGATGGCCCTGCTTCTCGCCGGGCTTCCCCATACGGTCCCGGGCGAGACCATCAATCGCCTCTGTGCCTCCGGCATGGCCGCGACCATTCATGCCGCTCGGGCACTGCACATCGGAGATGCCGACCTCATGATCTCCGGAGGCGTGGAGCACATGACCCGCGGACCGTGGGTCATCAGCAAAGTGAGCAAGCCCTTTGGCCGGGACGCCGAGATGCACGACACGAGCTTCGGCTGGCGGTTCATCAACCCAAAGCTGGACGCCCTGTACGGCACCGACGGCATGGGCACCACGGCCGAAAACCTCTTGGACCTGCACGGCATCTCACGCGAAGACCAGGACCGGTTTGCCGCCAGCTCCCAGTCCAAAGCAGCCAAGGCCCGAGAGGCCGGCCATTTCAAGGAGGAAATCGTGCCCGTCTCCATTCCCCGAAGGAAACAGGAAGACCTCGTCTTTGCCGAAGATGAATTCATCAAGCCGTCCTCGACCCCGGACATCCTGTCCAAGCTCCGGCCCGCCTTCCGAAAGGAGGGTGGCAGTGTCACCGCCGGCAACAGCAGCGGCCTCAACGACGGGGCCTGCGCCCTGCTCCTTGCCAACCAGGCAGGCATGGAGCAGCACGGGCTCACCCCGTTGGCCGAAATCGTCACCAGCGCCGTGATCGGCGTCGAGCCCCGCATCATGGGCATCGGCCCGGTGGGGGCCTCCCGACAGGCCCTCGCCAAAGCCGGACTCACCCTCGAGGACATGGACCACATCGAGCTCAATGAGGCCTTTGCAGCCCAGAGCCTGGCCTGCACCCGATCGCTTGGGTTGGCCGATGACGACCCCCGCATCAATCCGCAGGGCGGCGCCATCGCCTTGGGCCATCCCCTCGGAATGACCGGGGCCCGCATCCTGTTGACCGCCGCACGCCAACTGAAGCGCAACGGCGGCCGCCATGCCCTCGTCACGCTGTGCATTGGGGTCGGCCAGGGCTACGCAACCATCCTCCGGAATCCGGACGCCGCATGATTCAGTCCTTCAAGGGCATGGTGCCCGTCATCGACCCGAGTGCCTACGTCCATCCGCAGGCCACCGTCATCGGTCACGTGACCATCGGACCAGACTGTTACATCGGACCGGGCGCCGTCCTGCGCGGGGATTGGGGGCGCATCGTGTTGGAACGGGGATGCAATGTCCAGGAGAACTGCGTCGTCCACATGTTTCCCGGAACCACGGTCCATTTGTTCGAAGGCGCGCATGTCGGCCATGGCGCCGTCGTCCATGGCGCCACACTGGGCAAACAGTGCATGATTGGCATGAATGCCGTCATCATGGACGACGTTCGAGTGGGAGAGGGGTGCATCGTGGGGGCATTGGCCTTCCTGAAGGCCAAGAGCGAATGGCCTCCGAGGACCATCATTGCCGGCCACCCAGCCAAGGTGATCGGGGACGTCTCCGACGCCATGCTGGCCCACAAGGTGGAGGGCACAACGCTGTATCAGCAATTGCCGGAGAACTGTCGAGAGCACCTCGTCGAATGTGAGCCCCTCACTGCCGCTCCAGCCGACCGCCCGGAATCCTTTCCCTCATTCGAGACCTGGCAGAACCGCCGGCAACAGAGCTGATTCATGGCACGGGGCCCGTTTCATTTCAAGGCCTTTTCCGTCGAGCAGGATGGAGCAGCCATGAAGGTGGGGACCGACGGGATCGTTCTCGGATGCTGGACGGAGGTCGACGGCGTGCGTACGGTCGTCGATGCGGGCGCCGGCAATGGCTATGTCGGCATCATGCTCATGCAGCGCATGACGGAGGGAAAGGTCATCGGTTGCGAATTGGAGCCCGACGCGGCCAAACAAGCTGCAGAGAATTATGCCGAACAGCCCTTTGAGGGCAAGACGGGGATCGCTTGGGAAGGGGCCATCCAGGACGCCGCCTCGGCCATGCCCGATCTCGCCGGAACGGTCGACCTGATGATTTCCAATCCACCCTTTTTTCGGGACAAACCCAAGTCACCAATCCGCGCCCGCAACCTCGCGCGACACGACGACACCCTCACCATGGGCGACCTGGTCAAGGCCGCAGCCCAACTCCTTCGACCGGGAGGGCGACTGTGCACCATCTGGCCCCACGACCGACTTGACGAGTGGACGTCGTGGGCAGCAGGGTGGGGGTTCCACCCGACGAAGCTGGTCCATGTCCAGACCATGCGTCATCTCCCACCGAAACGCTTCCTCTCCGAATGGACCCTCAGACCGTCCTTCGAATTGGACTGCGTAGAGGACACCCTGACGCTGGAAGGAACAGCGACCCTCGACTTCACCGACCAATATCTCGAATACGTCACGCCCTACCTCAGGGGAACCTGAGTGGCGAAGCGTCATCGAGAAAAGAGGGCGGAGGTCAACCGCCGAGGACGCGCTTGAGGTCGCCCAACTGCTTCTCCCACAGCAGGGTCGCCTCTTCCACTTCATCCTCCTCGGCATAGTCGGTCACAAGCAGGGCGGTGTCCCCGGTCAGCGGGTCAATCTTGATGCGCATCTCAAAGAAGGTCTTGGCGCCTTCCTCTTCGTGCTCCATCCAGCGGAACTTGACGAACTCCTCCCGCTTCTGAGTCACCAGTCGGGCCGACTCCTCGGAACCATCCCAGAAGAAGGTGAAAACGTCCTTCTTGATGTTCACGTCGTCGGCGAACCATTCAGACAATCCACTCGGATTGTTGAGCCGGCTGAAAATGGATCCTTTGCTCGCCTGAATCGGCACCTCAACTTGAAATTCAACTCGCTTCATGTGCAGGGAATGGGGCCGTAAGATACAATGGTCACTGCCCTCAGGCGCCGCACCGCCTGCAAACAATCCCAAAAGGGATACGCGCGAAGCAGACTTTGCCTAATTTTGCCGCCCGTCTGTAAGGACGTCTTGCCATGGCGAGGTAGCTCAGCTGGTTAGAGCGCAGGATTCATAATCCTGAGGTCGAGAGTTCAAGTCTCTCTCTCGCTACGAAAAAGAAGCCCGGAATCCCCGGGCTTTTTTTGTTGTCTGAAAATCAGAGCTCCCGTGCAGAGACTCTTCCATGAAAGTGCACGTGCGGTAGGGCTTCAGGATTGCTTTCGTCTCTTCAAGGAGACCAATTTGCTCTCCTGATGCGCCTTCTGCTCTGCTGTTGGCTGTCCTTTCTCGTGCTGGTGCTCCAAGGCCAATGCACCTACCCGGAAGCCTTGAATTACTCTGAACTGGCCATTTGGGACGACGGAACCTGCTCATTCCCAGCACCTCCCGAACCGGAAGACTGTCCGAAGGATTTGGACGGGGACGAACTCATCGGGGTGGGGGACATCCTGGTCCTCCTCGCTGATTTCGGCATGAGCTGCCCTGAGTAGAATTCACTTCAAGCGACTACATTCACAAATTAATCGCATAATTATAGCTTTTCGGCGGATTATTTTGAGCATATTCAAGGTGCCAAATCCGCTTTGCCACCATGCCCTGCCATCCGGCTTCGTCTTTCCCACACTGTCTTTTTGGGCTCCTCATCCTTTCGACGATGTCCTTCGACGCCCAAGCGCAGGGCATTCCCTGCTTCGGAGACACTTCCAATGGTGAGTTCTTCCTGAGCGTTGAGGTTGTGGCTGACAACATCGGCCCCGTTACCTCAATCACGGGGGAGACCACCGATCTCACTGGTTACAAAGCGTATCGATTGTTTCTGAATACGGAAGGATCGACAGACAAATTGAGTGCCGTCTATGGGGACAGTGATCGTCCCCTCACGATTTCCTCCTCGAGCGACTTCTTTCAACAGGAACCCTACGGAGGCAGTGTCCCGACCACTTCTTACTACCCCCTCCTGTTCAATGACTTTCCCGACCTCGCCTATGACAGCTGGGTCACCATCGGCATTGATCAACAGCCTCAATCCGGCGAATCGGAGGTCAGCTACATCGAAGACGATGACCTTCCCTTGTCTATCTCTTTCGAGACGGATGGCGGGGCCATCGAAATGAACACCACCACAGGAGGAGCCTGGTACATCACCGATGCAGAACTGTATTCCAACGGCGACGCAGGGGCTGACCAAAAGGTCCTCCTCGCCCAGCTGACCACCCAGGGCTCCATCTCGGGACAATTGGCCCTCCAAGTGTTCCGAGATGGCGAAGCCAACTCCGAGAACTGCATCCGTCCCTACCTCAGCTTCCAGTCCCATGGCTGTATGGACGCCACAGCGTGCAATTATGCTCCAACTGCCATTTTCGACGATGGCACCTGCGATTTCTGCAGCTGTCCCGATTCAGCCCAGGTTCTGACCGCATCCTTCCCAAGTGACAGTGTTCCCGGGTATTCTCTGGAAGTGGACCTCATTGCCAACCACGACACCACGGGTGTGACGACCGACATCTTCGGCAATCCGGACCCCCTGGCCGGGATGAAAACCTACAGGATGTTCCTCAAGGTGGACAATCCCGCCACCACAGTTCTGGCCGCCTATGGCAACGACTCGGAACCACTGGACATCAGCTCGACCGAACCCTTCTTCCAAAGCGTGCTTGGACAACTCGTGGCCACGGACATCAATCCCGCCTTGTTCCCCAATTATCCCGACGTCGAATACGACAGCTGGGTCACGATTGGAGCTGAACAAATCCCCACCGCCTACCCAGAGGGTTCAGGTTACGATGTTGTCAATGCAGCAGGGGATTGGTCCGATGAGTTTAACAACGGTGGAGGCCTGTTCGCCAACACGGCCATTGGAGGCGTCTGGGCAGCCTTCCCGGAAACCCAGAACACCATTCCTGATGGGGATTTGAGGGTCTTGCTCGCGCAATTCACGACCGCAGGCACAATCAGCGGGACGCTTGGCGTCCAGATCATTCCTTTCGACGCCCCCATCGGAGAGGATTACCGCCTCCCATTCAGTTTCACCACAGAAGGATTGGGAGACTATCAGCTCCTGTATCCCGAAATCTGTGACTGCATCAATGCGGACGGAGACTACCTCTGTGACGTCGAGGACAACTGCACCGATATCAACGCCTGCAACTACTCTGATGCATCCAACGAGACCTGCCTCTATGTGGACGAATGCGGGACATGCGGAGGAACGGGCATTCCCGAGGGGGAGTGTGACTGCGACGGCAACCAGCTTGACGCCCTCGGAATCTGCGGTGGGGATTGTGACGCGGACGCGGATGAAAATGGGACCTGTGACGACAATGAAGTACAGGGATGCATGGATCCGGAGGCCAGCAATTTCGATGCGACCGCCACCCAAGACGATGGAAGCTGTCAATTCCCCGGTTGCACGGATTCCGAAGCACAGAATTTCGATCCAGATGCCAATGTGGATGACGGCAGTTGCGCCTATCCAGGTTGCACGGATCCCGAGGCTTGGAATTACGACGCCTCGGCCAACGTAGACGACGGCAGTTGCCAGTCCAATGCCTGTGGCGTGGATGGAGAACTGGTCATCGCAACAAATTATGCTTTCACCCCTTCAGCCCTGTCCATTCCGACAGGAGGCACAGTGGTCTGGCAGAATGAGTCGACCTCGTTCCACAATGTGAATGGAGACATCTCCTCCATCACCGGACTGTCCTTTGGCAACACGGTCTCCTTCTCGTTGCCCAGCAGCGTTGGAAATGAAGCAGGAAGTTGCATGGGAAGCGTCACCTTCACCGTTCCCGGTCTCTACGCGTATGACTGCTCCATTGGCGCCCATGCCCAACTCGGCATGACCGGAACCATCGCTGTCGGCACACCCGGGTGCATGGATGCCGGGGCCTCCAATTACTCCGCAGAAGCAGAATATGACGACGGTTCCTGCCTTTTCCCTGGTTGCACGGATGACGATGCCTGCAACTTCGACCAGGCGGCCAATCTCGATGACGGAACCTGCCTGTATGCGAGTGCCCCCTGCGAAGTCTGTTCGGGCGAGACGGATGGCAGCGGATTCATTATTGACAACGATGCCGATGGCGATGGGGTCTGCGATGCCGACGAGGTGGAGGGCTGCACCGATTCATCCGCCTGCAACTATGACGCCGATCCGACCACGGACACAGATAACACCCTCTGCGTATACCCGAATGGCAATTGCGAAACCTGCTTTGACGGTGGCGTGATCGTCAATGACGCGGACGGAGACGGCGTGTGCGATGGAGATGAAGTGCCGGGATGTACCGACGAAACCGCCTGTAACTTCAATCCTTTGGCTACTGACGAGGACGGGTCCTGCCTGTCCGATGACGCCCTCGGCGTCTGTGGCGGGTCCTGCGCAGCTGACGCCGACGGGGATGGCATCTGCGATGACGTCGACGACTGCGTCGGCGCCCTGGACGCCTGCGGGGTCTGCAACGGGCCCGGAGAGATCTACGAGTGCGGATGTGCT
>PKDZ01000092.1 GCA_002862785.1 Flavobacteriales bacterium | reverse complement strand
AGGTGTTCGACCTGGACCGCGTCATCAAGAGCGGGGCCCGATTCAATCCCGACAAGGCAAAGTGGTTCAACGAGCAGCACCTCCGCGACACTCCGGTGGCCGACCTGATGCCCGCCACTCAGGCCCTGTTTGCCGGCGAGGGCGTCGACTACACCGCCGACCAGACCGCGGCCGTGCTGGAGATGATGCTGAAACGCATCGTTTTCCTCGACGATCTCAAGGCCGCCCATTGGCTGCACACCGCCCCTACCGCTTTTCCGGAGAAGATGCTGAAGAAGCGTTGGAAGGACGACACCAATGGCATCCTCCGTGAGCTCACCGACGAACTGCGCGCCGTGGAGCCCTTTGAAGCCGACCCCATTGAAACGGCCTTCAAGGCCTTCCTCGCGCGCAAGGAACTCGGCTTCGGCCAGGTCCTCCTTCCGTTCCGCATCGCCCTGACCGGCGAAGGCGGCGGTCCGTCCATGTTTGCCTTTGCCGCCTTCCTGGGCAAGGAGGCCACACTCGACCGACTCGCCCAAGGCATGGACCTCATCGCCCAGCAACGCGCCGAAGCATGACCGCTCACCGCATCGACGTCCTCGGGCAGCGCTTCTTTGCCCACCACGGCTGCCTGCCGGAAGAGGCCATCATCGGCCAGGAGTACCTCGTGGACGTGCGCATCTGGGTGGACCTGACCCCCAGCGCCGAATCCGATGACCTCGCCCAAACCGTCGACTACGTGGACGTCCACCGCATCTGCGCACGAGAAATGGCCATCCGCTCCAAGCTGGTCGAGCACGTGGCCGGCCGCATCCTCAAGGCCCTGCGCGCCGAGCTACCGCTCACCGGCTCCATCGATCGCATCGAGGTGGAGGTCACCAAGTTTGCCCCGCCGATCGGCGGAGATTGCGACCGCATCACGGTTGTCCTTCAGGGATAACCCCCGTCCCTTCTGGATCGGTTCCGATGACAAGAATAATCGCGCGGACCTGCTGAGTTGGGGCAACCAATGTCTTTGTCAACGTCGGTGACCTCCTGCTCTTACTCGGGGCGTTCGGGATGTTCTACGGCTGATCAGAGCTGCATCTCCGGCACCTCCGCCGGCACGATGAGCGTGCCCGCCGTCGCGGCTTGGATCTCCTCCGCCGTCACGCCTGGGGCCCGCTCCACGAGGTGGAAGGACCCATCGCGAATGTCGAGGACAGCGAGGTTGGTCACCACCCGCTTCACGCACGCCACGCCGGTCAGCGGCAGGCTACACGCCGGCAGAAGCTTGGACTCCCCGCGCTTGTTGGTGTGCATCATGGCCACCACGATGTTCTCGGCCGAGGCCACGAGGTCCATGGCGCCACCCATCCCTTTGACCATGCGGCCCGGGATCTTCCAGTTGGCGATGTCGCCGTCCTGGCTCACCTCCATGGCGCCGAGCACCGTGAGCTGGACGTGCTGGCCGCGGATCATCGCAAAGGAGGTGGCGCTGTCGAAATAGACCGCGCCGGGCAACGCCGTGATGGTCTGCTTGCCCGCATTGATCAGGTCCGCATCGACCTCCGCCTCTGTCGGGAAGGGCCCCATCCCGAGGATGCCATTCTCACTTTGGAATTCCACGGAGATGCCCTCGGGAATGTGGTTTGCCACCAGCGTCGGGATGCCGATGCCGAGGTTGACGTACCAACCGTCCCGGAGTTCTTGCGCGATGCGCCGCGCAATGCCATTCTTGTCCAACATGCGTCAATCCAAATGTAAAGCCCGTCCCACGAGCTGATTGTAAACGGCCCGCGCCGCCTCGAGGCGCTTCGGGTCCGCTATGTCGTTCACGTCGCGCTGACGGGTGTACGGTTCCATCGACGGCGCTTCCGCATCAATCCCAGCGTCGGCCAGGATGGCGTGGAGCACAGCCGTCGGTGACGCGCTCCAGGTGGCATGCGATACGAGCAACAGCCGATGGCCCTCCACCGTCAGAGCATATTGGTAGTAGTCCGTCCACCGGTCCAACCAGTAGTCCAAGGTGTCCGAATCACCCGTGGCGGGTTCGCTGCCGAAGCGGAACGGTTTGTGACCGCCGCCGAACTCGTGGTGGGCGAGCCAGTCCATATACGTCCTCACAAACGGGTCGCCGTCCTGCATCGCGGTGTAACGTCGGTGCATGGCAAGGAGTGATGCCGAATGCGCCAAGGGTTCACGGAACATCAGCACCGCGGTGAATTCCCGGTTGTGCTTCCGCAGCGACAGATAGCGAAGCAATGCGTTGTTGTTCTTGGCCAGATAGGTCGTCCCGGGGATGCGCACGAGGCCCTGGTAGTCGAGGTAGCGGTCGTGCAATTCGACATCCACCTCGTGGGGGGTGAGGTGGTCCACCTTTACAAAGGCGCCCTCGGTGTGGGCGAGGAAGAAGGGCTCCTCCAGCGCCTCGGCGGAATCGGCCCCCACCAGGATGCCATCGCCATGGCTGCGCTCCTTGAGCTCGCCCGTCTTCGGATTGTAGAACCGGCGCCAAGTGCCCGGCGCCATCACAAAGGGCATGTTGGCGTAGTTCAAGCTGCTGAATGCGCCTGTCTCCTCCAGACACTGGAGCAAACTGGTCGTCCCCGCTCGGGCGAGGCCGGTGACCAACAGAAACCGAGGGTCCCGCTCCCCACCGCGTTTGCGCCAGCGCCGAACCTCACGGTCGTGGAGCCAACGGTGCAACGTCAGGTGGTCCAAGGCGATGCGGTGCAGAAGCTGATCGAGGGGCGAATACGCGCCGTCGTGCGCCTGCCACTTCGGGAACACAAAGCTCAACGTGCCCCCGATGGACAGGGCCACAATGCCCGGCCAACGGCCAAAAGCGGCCAAGACGCCCGAGTCATGCTGAAACTTGCCCCACGCCCACGGCAGGGCCATGCAGACCACCACCACCGCAAGGGCCAACGCGAGCAGCAGCAGAAGAGAAACGAGCACCTTGGACGTCCGGTCCTCCAATTCCTCCAGCGCCTCGTCATCCTTACCAGCCTCCAGCAGACCGTCCAACAAATGGACGCTGTCCAGGGCCAATCGGGACAGAACCGACAACCGGCTGCGGAGCAGCAGAAAGCCCAGATAGCTCGACACCAAGATGAGGAACCAGACCATCGCGTTCAAGGGAAGGCGGGCAGGACCCGCGTCCAATTCGGCAAGTGATGATGACCCTCGTGGTGGGACGCGTGGACATCGTGGTACAATACCCCCTCAGGCCCAACCACCCAGAGTTCACCGGAATTCTGCTCCTCCAAGAACCAAAGACCGCCCGGCAACGCCTCCTGCAGTCCCTCGCTCGAGGTCATGATGCCCTGCTCCGCCATCATCTCCGGATAGAGCGGTGTGAAGGACTCCGATGCGAGGTCAAACAAGGTGATCTGCGAATGGTACCGGGCCACTTCCACCTCGTCCTTGGACACCGGGTACTTGTGGGCCTGATTGGTATAGACCCCGTTGTTCTCCTGCACGTTGTTGTTGAAGATGACCAGCGTGCTGTCGTTCACGATGTCGACGTCGTGTTGGGCGGCGAGCGGACCGTCGATGACGCGGATGACCTCCCCGGTCGAGGGGCGGAACTGGAGCACGCATTGCAGGTTCCGGAAGCTGAGGAAGAGGTCGCCCACCTCCATGTGGTCCGATGCGGACAATGCCGGTTCCACATCATTGAGGTGAAGCGGGTCCTGGGCGTCCCCAGAACGGAGAATCAGGTGGTCCAGTCCATTGTCCCGCAGCACCTCGGCCATGGAGTGCACCTGGAGGATGTGGCCGGTTGCGGGGTCGATGCGCGCCACGCTGTTGTCCAAGAAATGCACCGTCCGATCGCCCATGCGGTAGCGGCCCCGGTATGCGATGTGCCGCCCGCCCCGCTCCCAACGCATGGCGCAGACCCACAGGCTGCCGTCCGCAGCCGGATTGATGGCGTGGTGGAAGCTGAGGCTGTCCTGCCGCCACATGAGGTTGGACGCCGAGTCGAGGCGGAACAAGGGCGACCGGTTCGTGATGAAGCTCACCACCGAACGGTCCTCGAGCAGCAGCGGATGGTGGATGCGCCAATGGGGCTTCAGGGGGGCGATTTCCGAGGGAACCGTCCACCGATGGAGCTCTTCACCGTCCCGGAGGTTCCGAACGGCGATGGTCCGCCCTTCCCGGGCATCGGAGTAGACCGTCAAGGTCAAGACATCGTCCTCGAGGCGGTTCACGGGGGCAAAGTCTGGGGGGGTGGGCACAAACGTCTGCGGCAGGGTTTGCACCTCTTCCACCGACTGCTTGAATTGATCCGGAAATCCGGACAACAGCTCCACAACGCCGTTGATGGCGCCGAAATCGCGGTCCTTCTTGGCCCGGTGCTTCGCCATCCAGCCAAACACGCTGAGCACAGCCAACAGGGCCACGGCCTGAGTGAGGAGCTTCAAACCCCATTTGGCTTTGCCCTGCCCACGCAGGAATCGCTTGATGCGGAGCCAGACAATGAAGCCGAGGGCAAACAGGACCAGCCCGCCGATCAGGATGACCAGCAAGGCGCCGACCGTGACACCACCTCCTGGGCCGATGTAGGCGAAGAGCTCCATCCCCAATCAGGCCTCGCGGACCGTGCGCTGTTCGATGCGCTTCTCGTGGTCGACGCCCTGGAAAATGCGCTGGACGAAGATGCCCGGCGTGTGAATCTGGTTCGGGTCCAACTCACCGGCCGGGACGAGCTCCTCGACTTCGGCGATGGTGATGCGACCCGCCATGGCCATCGGCGGATTGAAGTTCTTGGCCGTGGCCTTGAAGATGAGGTTGCCTGCGGTGTCCCCCTTCCACGCCTTCACGATGGCGAAGTCGGCCGTGAGGGCCGTCTCGAGGATGTGGGGCTTGCCATTGAACTCCCGCACCTCCTTGCCCTCGGCCACCTCGGTTCCGTAACCGGCCGGCGTGAAAAAGGCCGGGATGCCGGCGCCCCCCGCCCGGCAGCGCTCGGCGAGCGACCCCTGCGGAATCAAGTCCACCTCGAGCTCGCCCGACAGCATCTGCCGCTCGAATTCATCGTTCTCGCCCACGTAGCTCGAGATCATCTTCCGGATCTGCTTGCCCTGCAGGAGCAAGCCAAGGCCGAAATCGTCCACTCCGGCGTTGTTGGAGATGCAGGTCAGGCCCGTGACACCGAGCCGAACGAGCTCGTCGATGCAGTTCTCGGGGATTCCGCACAGGCCAAAGCCCCCGAGCATCAGGGTCATGCCGCTTTCGATGCCCTCGCACGCCTCACGCGCATCCCGGACCGTCTTGTTCAGTGCCATGTCGTCATTCGAATAGGTCCTCGTCGTCTCCTCCTCCGCGGAAATCGAGGCTCCGTGCGGCGAGGACCTCTTCGCACGGCACCGCCTTTGTCGCGCCTTCCGGCGGCCGGAAATCCTCGGCGAGCAGGCCCACCTCAGGGTCTGCGAGGGCGTCCTTCATGTAAAAGCCGAAAATGGGCAGGGCCGTATTGGCACCCTGGCCCTTGGTGGTCGTGGAGAATCGCACAGCCGGGTCCGAAGCACCCACCCACACGCCTGTGACGAGCTCAGGCGTCAGCCCGATGAACCATCCGTCCGCATTGGATTGTGTCGTGCCCGTCTTGCCGGCCATCGGAATCTTGAGCCCGTCGTACTCCCGGTGATCGAGGTCCATCCGCAGACGGATGCCCGTGCCCTTGCGGCCGAGTTCCGCATTGTAGGCGCCGTCAACGACGCCCTTCATCATCTCCAGCACGCGGTACGCCGTGGCGGCATCGAGGCCCTGCCGGATTTCCGGACGAGGTTCGTAGATCGTGTTGCCCCGTTTGTCTTCGATTCGGCGAATGATGCGCGGTGAATGGTGCACGCCGCCGCCAGCAAATGTGGCGTTGGCGCTCGTGACCTCCATCAGTGACAGCTCGGCCACCCCGAGCGCAATCGACGGCACCGCCGGGATTTCGGTTTCGATGCCCATCGCGTGGGCCAGCTCCACCACCCGGTCCACCCCGTAGTCTTTGATCAGCTTGGCAGTGACCGTGTTCATGGAGTTGGCCAGGGCATACTCGAGCGTGACCATCTCCCCGTAGGCGAGATCACTGTTTTCCGGACACCAGGGGTCCTGGCCCTCCGGCATCTCGATGCAGGTCTTCTGGTTGGGCAATTCCGTGCAAGGGTCAAGCCCCAGACGAATGGCCGTGGCGTAGACAAAGGGCTTGAACGTCGACCCCACCTGTCGGCGGGACTGGATCACGTTGTCGAATTGGGACCACTGGTAATCGAGGTCCCCGACCCACGCTTTCACCTCCCCGCTCCGGGGGTCCACGCTCATCAGGCCGGCGTGCAACAGCGTCTTCTGGTGGCGGATGCTGTCCAATGGGGTCATGACCGTGTCGACCCAGCCCCGCAACCCCATGACCCGCGTCCGGGTCTCCTTCTCGAACTCGTCATCCAACTCCCGGCGAGACATCACCGGCCACGCATGGCCGCACCCCCCTTTGGAAGGACGGCAGACGTGGACGCGCTGCCCGGCACTGTCCTGCTCGGCGATGTAGAAGCCGGGGCGCTCGCATTCCGGGCACTCCTTGCCCATCGCAAGACGGTAGCGGCGGCTCTGTTCCACAGCCCGCTTGAGGATGTTCTTCTGCTCCTGCGTCTCGATGTCCGGACTGAACGGCCAGCCCCGGCCGGTCGTCCGCTTGAGGTCCCTCCAAAAATCCTCCTGAAGCTCACCACGGATGTGCCGATTGGCCGCCTCCTCAGCGTAACGCTGCAGACGGCTGTCGATGGTCGTATGGATCACGAGGCCGTCGCGGTACAAGTCGTAGTGCGCTCCATCCGCCTTGGCGATGACGTAGCCGCCATCCTCATCCTTGGCGTCCAGCAGACCCTTGACCTCAGCCCGCAACCGCTCCCGGAAATGGGGCGCTGGACCCTCGTCGTGGCTCACCCGCTGGTAGCTGAGGCCCAAGGGCAGAGCGTTCAGGCTGTCCTGCGCAGACGCCGGGACCACCCCGTACTTGACCATCTGCGAAATCACCGTTCCCCTCCGCTCCAGCACCAATTCCGGCCGACGCAGTGGGTTGTACAATGCGCTGTTTTTCAGCATCCCAACCAGCATGGCAGACTCGTGCAGGTCAAGCCCGGCCACCGATTTGCCGAAATAGACCTGCGCCGCGCTGCGGATGCCCACCGCCTGATTCAGGAAGTCGTAGCGGTTCAAATACAGGGCGATGATCTCGTCCTTGGTGTACTGCCGCTCGAGCCGCGTGGCGATGATCCACTCTTTGGGCTTCTGGAGGACGGCCCGTTCGAAGAAGCCAGTTCGGTCGTAGCGCTCGGTGAAGAGCTGCTTGGCGAGCTGCTGCGTGACCGTGCTGCCGCCCCCCTTCTTGCCGAGGTAGGCAATGGCCCGGGCCAGCCCCCGGAAGTCCACGCCGGTGTGGTCCCGGAACCGGACGTCCTCCGTACAGATGAGGGCTTGAACCAACGTGGGTGGCAGGTCCGCGTACCGGACATCGGCCCGGTTCTCGCGATAGAAGCTGCCCAACTGAACCCCATCCACGGCGTAAATCCGGGTCGCCAGGTCCGTTTTCGGGTTGGCCAGAGTCTCGGTGTCCGGAAGGTCAGAGGAAGAGGCGATGGCCAGCAAGCCGATGATGCCGAGCGCCGGAGACAGGAGCGCCAACCACAGCAAAATAGACGGTCCGATGAACCGGTCCCGAGGCGCTTTCGCCACCTTGGATTTGCCCTTGCCGGACGTCTGTTTCTGGTTGGCCATGCTTGTGAAACGCGCGGAAGGTGCCCTTCCGCACCGGCAAGATGTGACCAAAGGCCGGAAAAGGCGTTAAAAATCAATGCGCACGGGAGGGTGGGTTAGTTTTGTCGCCCGCGTCATGGAAATCCTCGTCAAAGCCGGTCAGTTCCTCTTGAGCCTCTCGTTCCTGATCGTGCTGCACGAACTCGGACACTTCATCCCCGCGCGCCTCTTCAAGACCCGCGTCGAGAAGTTCTTTCTCTTCTTCGACATCAAGGGCGCCTTGTGGCAGAAGAAAATCGGGGAAACGGTGTATGGCATCGGTTGGCTCCCGCTCGGCGGCTACGTCAAGATCTCCGGCATGATCGACGAGAGCATGGACAAGGAGCAGATGGCCAAGCCGGCCCAGCCTTGGGAGTTCCGGTCCAAGCCCGCCTGGCAGCGCCTCATCATCATGCTCGGAGGCGTCACCGTCAACCTCATCCTCGGCGTGCTGATCTACGGCCTCGTCTTTTTCGTCTGGGGCGAACGGGACCTCAAGCTCGACGCGCTCCCCTACGGCATGTCCTTCGCCCAGCCGCTCGAGGACGCCGGACTGCAAGACGGGGACATCGTCCTCACCCTCGGCGGCCAAGCCGTGACCCGGACCCGCGACTTCCAGGACCTCGTCTTCGGCGGCCAGGTGACGTCGGCCGAAGTCCTCCGCGAAGGCGAAGTGACCACCCTCGACTTCCCGACCGAACTGGGCCAGGTCTTGGTCGACCGCAAGGACGACATGCCCGCGGGCTCCGCTCCGTTCAGCGTCAACTTCCCCACCATCATCGACCGGGTCATGCCCACCTCCGGCGCCGAGCGGGCCGGCCTCGAGCCGGGCGATGGCATTCTCGCCGTCAACGGAGAGTCCACCCCCTACTTCCAGACCCTCGTCGAAGCCCTGGGCCGCCATGCCGGGGAGACCGTCACCCTCACCGTCACCCGCTCGGGCAGAGACGCGGCTCCCGACCCCGAACTGGGCCTGCCCCTTCCGACGAACGGCACCTTGGCCCTCGACGCCGAGGTCGATGCCGACGGCAAACTCGGATTCTACCCCATCGAGGTCGAATCCCTTGACGGGTTCCAATTCGTGGAGCGGTCCTTCGGTCCAGTCGACGCGC
The DNA here is from genome assembly GCA_002862785.1 of Flavobacteriales bacterium. GTDB lineage: Bacteria > Bacteroidota > Bacteroidia > Flavobacteriales_D > Sanyastnellaceae > UBA8752. Next base: position 8,191 of record PKDZ01000092.1, on the reverse strand, counting down.
TTTCAGAAGGCGCCCGCAAGACGAAGACCACCCTCACCAACTACGTCTCCTCCCTGCGGTTCCTCTTCCGGCCGGGCGGCACCCAACAACTGGGCGGCTTCATCACCCTCGGCAGCATCTTCAGCCCCGAGTGGGATTGGCGCAGCTTCTGGAACATCACGGCCCTGCTGTCCATCATCCTGGCCTTCATGAATCTGCTCCCCATTCCCGCCCTAGACGGTGGGCACGTCATGTTCCTGCTCTACGAGATGATTTCCGGCCGCAAGCCCAGCGACAAGGTCATGGAGTACGGCCAGCTCATCGGCCTCTTGCTCGTGGGTTCGCTGATGCTCCTGGCCAATGGAAACGACCTCTGGAAGTGGTTCACAGGGCGCTTTTGAGGCCTCCATAAGAATTTTCGGACCTTCACACCATGGTGACCCTCGACCTCGACCACCTCAAGAAGATTGTCGGCAACGACCCGGCTTTCCTCCGTCAAGTCCTCCAAATCTTCGTGGCCAATGCCCCAAAGGATGTGGCGGAGCTCTCCCGATTCGCTGAAGCAGGAGACCACGAGAAGGTCGCCTTCTTCGCCCACAAGCTGAAGAGCGCCTCCGGAGCCATCGGATTCAACGAAGCCTACGAAGCCTTCAAACAAATCGAGGCCATGGGCAAGGAAATGGGCCCCCTCGCAGAGATCCAGGAGCACGTGGAGGCCATGGCTTCCCACTGCCTCGCGTGCATGGGGGACATCGAGACCATCATGAACGGCCTCTGACGGTCACCGCACCGTCCGGGTGAACTGGTCTCCCGGCCACGCCCTCACCTCCCCCCTCAATTCCGCCTCGAGCAATCCGCTCCTGACCGCATTCCGATCCCCTTCGCAAGCGGCGACAATGGCGTCGAACCCTTTCGGGACGTACGGGTGCAACACCGAGAGGAGCGGATCGTCCACCCCGGCTTCCCCACCGACCTCTCCTTCGGTTTTCCAGCCCATCGCCACGGCCAAATCCTCAGGCATATGGAGCAACTCCGCCACATGGTCCTGGATGAGCCGAGCATTGCCCTTCATCGCCTCGGCGCCCCATGACGGCGCCAAGGCAAACACCCGACGGTCATAGTCCTGCGCAAGTCGGGCCGTGATGAGACTGCCCCCGGGATCGTTGGACTCCACCACGACCACGGCCTGGGCCAGCCCGGCGATGATCCGGTTCCTCGCCGGGAACGTGTACTTGGACGGCGGGGTGCCCAACCGGTATTCCGACACCCAGCACCCCCCGGCCTCCAGGATGCGTTCCGCCAGGGCCGCGTTGGTTCGGGGGTGGACCGAATGCAAACCGTGAGCGAGGCAGGCGACGGTCGGCACACCCCGTTCGAGTGCGGCACGGTGCGCTCGGGCATCGATCCCGTCGGCCATGCCGCTGATCAACGTCCAGTCCAACCCGGACATCCCATCCAACACGCCCTCCACCGCCAGCCCCCCGGCCACCGAGGACCGGCGCGTTCCCACGACGGCCACCGGACGCGTCCGGTGAAGCGTCTCCACCTCCCCCTTCACAAACAGGATCCACGGCGCATCCGGCACCTGGGACAGGCCAAACGGATACCCCCGGTGCCCCATGACAAGTGCCTGAATGCCCTGGCGCCTCATCGTGGCCCATTGATCCAAAGCCCGGTCCCGGGCCGCGGCCAACAGACCTGGCTCCACACCCGACAGCCAGGCCCCCAATCCGCATCGGCGGACCACACGCAATGTCCCCTTGCGATTGAACCGAGGCAATTGTGCCGCCGTCAACCAATCGAGCAGCCATTGCTCCCGTTCCGGGTCCCCGTTGAGTCCTAGACCCCACCTGTTTTCATGCACCCCCGCAACCTCCCGCATTCACAACATGCTCCGACCGGCGATTCACCAACGGGCCGCTTCGGTTTACTTTCGGCACGATGATGCGATCGACCTCCATCCTGCTCACCACCCTGTTCACCGTCGTCTTCTCCTCGAGTCTGCTCGCCCAGGAGGGCTGGCGCCTTCAGGGAACGGTCCTCGACGCCACCACGGACGGTGGGCTCCCTGGCGCTGCGGTCTTCCTTGATGGTCAAGGCGCCTTGACCGATGTCGACGGACGCTTCTCCTTCTCCGGGGATGATTCGGAAGTCAAGGTGTTGCGCGTCCGGTATGTCGGGTACATCGAAGCCACACAGACCCTCGACGCTTGGCAAGGAGACCGCACCCTGGACATCCGACTTGAGCCCGATGTGGCCAGCATCGGCACCGCCGTCGTTTCGGCCGGGCGCTACGAGCAGGACCTCGGCGAAGTCAGCGTCTCCATCGACGTCCTCCCACCCGAACTCGTCAACCAGGGCGCTCCGACCAGTGCCGACCAAAGCCTGTCGCGCACACCAGGCGTGACCATCGTCGACAGTGAGCCCCAAATCCGCGGCGGCAGCGGATACAGCTTCGGCGCCGGATCCCGCGTCGCCGTCCTGCTCGACGGCCTCCCCGTTCTCAGCGGTGATGCCGGACGGCCCACGTGGGGGTTCCTACCACTGGAAAACCTCGAGCAGGTCGAGGTGGTCAAAGGTGCCAGCAGTGTCCTCTATGGATCCTCTGCCCTCAGTGGAGTCATCCAATTCCGCACCGCGTTTCCCGACCCGGAACCCTTCACGCGCATTTCCGTCCAACACGGCATTCACAGCGACCCGGGCGATGGGCGGAAATACTGGAACCGGCCCTTGATGCAGAGCAGCACTTCTTGGCTCCACACCCGCCGATTGGCCAATGGAGACGGCCTCAGCTTCGGAGGACAATGGCTCGGCAGCGACGGATACAAAGGGCCCCAGATCAATCCCGCCACGGGCGAGGCCCACGACCGGCCATTCAACCCCTTTACCGTGGACCATTACGACGCCGAGCGGCAATGGCGGGTCAACGGTGCTTGGCAACACGCGCCCAAGAACGGTGGGTGGGGCTATGGCCTCCGGGCCAATGCCATCAGCGGCGAGAGCATCGGCACCCTGCTCTGGCTCAACGCCGACTCCGGCTTCTATGCCGCCACGGCCGGAGCCGACACCCGCACCACCCAGCGGATGGTCACCATCGACCCCCATATCGAACGGTCCGTCGGGGCCTGGAACCACCGCATCCAGGGACGGTTCCTTCGCCTCATCAATGACAACGACAACAACCAGGGCAACGCCTCGAGCACGTGGCAAGGGGAAGCGCGTTCCCAATACCGCGGAGAGCTCTGGACCGCCACGGGCGGCGTCTACGCCCAACGGACGCGCAGCGTGGCCGAGCTGTACGCAGCCGGAACCGGCGACTCCATCCACAACGCCGCCAATGTCGCCGCTTACCTCCAGGTGGAGCTGCAGCCCCATGAGCGCCTGCACGTCACGGTCGGCGGACGCTATGAGCAGTTCGTGCTCGACAGCGTCTCCCTCGGACAGCCGGTCTTCCGCACGGGACTGAACTACCGCTTCGGCCAGGCGAGCTACCTCCGGGCGAGCATCGGCCAAGGCTTCCGGTTCCCCAGCATCGCCGAGAAATTCATCCAGACCGAAGTCGGGGGCATCAACGTCTTCCCCTCGCTTGACATCCGCCCGGAATCCTCCACCAACATGGAGGTCGGCATCAAACAAGGGTTCCGTTTCGGGACGGAGGGACAATGGAAAGGCTTCCTCGACCTCGCCGTCTTCCAGCAGGATTTCGACGACTTCATCGAGTACACATTTGGGGTCTGGGGCAGCTCGGGCAATGGCCTTCTCGACCTTGGTTTCCGCAGCATCAACACGGGCCGCGCCCGCGTCTCCGGCCTCGAGTGGAGCACCATGGGGCAAGGCGACCTCGGCGCCTGGACCGTCCAATGGCTCATCGGACAGACCTTCCTCAATCCCGTCAGCTTGACGCCGGACTCGGTTTACGCGGAATTCCCGACCATCCCCGGCGGAGTCAGTTATTCCAGCACCAGCTCCGACACCACGGATCACGTCCTCAAATACCGCATCCGCAACACCTTTCGCGCCAACCTCAGCCTCCAGCACGAGACAGGTTGGACCCTCGGCTGGAATGCGGCCCGCAACACGAGCATCCAGAACATCGACAAGGCCTTCCTCGAGATCGAAGAGCTCGGCCTGCTCCAGTATGGCCTCATCGATTGGCTCGCCGACCGCAAGGATGCCCAGTGGCTCCACGACATCCAAGTCGGCCGGAAATTCGATGACCGGCACCACGTCGAGCTCATTGTCCGCAACGCCGCCAACCTGAGCTATGCCCTGCGGCCCTTGGCCGCCGAGGCCAACCGCCTGTGGATGGTCCGCTACACGTTCACCCCGTGAAGATCACCGCCATCATCCCCGCGCGGATGGACGCCAGCCGACTACCCGGTAAACCCCTCGCCGACATCGGGGGCACCCCCATGGTGGTTCACGCCTGGCGAGCCGCCGACCAACACCCAGACATCGACGACGCCTTGGTCGCCACCGACCACCCCGACATCGCCCAAGCTGTCGAGGACGCCGGGGGACGGGCTATCCTCACCGGCGAGCACCCCTCCGGAACCGACCGCTGCCTCGCCGCCTGGCAGGCCTTGGAGGGTGCCGAAGGCGCCGTCATCAACCTTCAGGGCGACGAACCCTTCCCCAACCCAGAGCACCTCACCGCCCTCTGCCAACTCCTACACGAGCCGCATACGCAGGTGGCCACAGTGCGCCGGCTGGCAGAGCCCGGCGAAGCGGACCTGACGGAACGCGTGAAGGTGGAATGCGACGCCGACGGCCAGGCCCTGCGATTCTCCCGCACTCCCGTGCCACCAGCCGGACCCCACCACATCCACCTCGGACTCTACGGCTTTGCCCCCGGCTGGTTGGAACGGTGTGCCTCCCTGCCCATCGGCCGTCTGGAGCAGAAGGAGCGTCTGGAACAATTGCGCTGGCTCGAGGCCGGAGTGAACATCCACGTCGTCGACGTCGGAGACGCCAACGGGCCCGGATCGGTGGACACGCAGGATGACCTCGAGCGGGTCCGCCAGTGGCTCGCCAACCGCACCGCTCAAGACCGATGAAGGGCCTTTGGTTTTCACGGCTCTGAATTCGGCCTATTTTGCACATCGGATGAGTGTCGCACCCGAGTCCAACTTCCTGCTCAACGCCTTACCGTTGCTGCTCCATGACCACGACTGTCTGGTGATTCCAGGGATGGGCGGATTTGTGGCGCACCCGGTGCCGGCGCGCTTCGACGCCGACAAGGGCGAGTGGATTCCCCCGGGACGCGATGTGCTGTTCAACCCCAAGCTGACCGTGCGGGACGGCCTGCTCGAGCAGGAAATCCGGCGTGCCACAGGCTGCTCTAATGAAGCGGCCACCGAGTGGCTCGACCGCGAAACAGACGCGCTGTTCTCCATCCTCCAACAGGGACGGCATGTCACCCTCAGCGGTCTCGGACGCCTGTACCGGGCGGAAGATGGGACGCTTGGATTCGTCCCGGAGCCCCGCATCGGAGAACGCTATGCCGCCCCGGGCCTCACCCGCATCGCTTGGCCCGACCATGCCACCGTGGAAACTCCGTCCGAGACCGAGACACCGCTTCCCGTCCAAGCCGCAGAAGAAGAGTCAGGCGCCGTGGTGGTTCCCCTGTCCCAACGGATGCTGAAGGTGGCTGCGGTCCTCGTTCTGCCCATCCTTGCCACCGGCACCCTGTGGTGGAACCAGCAACATTCCACCAGCTTCGACCTCCTCGGTCTGTCCCCCGACCCGGTGGAAACTGAATTTGCTCCCCGCATCGAGGGAGAAGACATCCGGTTCCCCGAGCTTGACCTCGGCCATGACCTGCCCTACCTCCAAGAAGGCACTCCCCATCTTCCCGCTCCCTCAACCTCAGAGGCCCTGATGCCCCTGCCCGTTCCCGAATCCACGGCGAGCGGATGTGGCCACCACGTCATCGCCGGCACCTTCGGAGAAGCCCGCCGCGCAGCCGCCCTGGCGAGACGCTTCGAAGCTCTGGGATATGCTACGGCGATCCTGCCGGGCCCACGCGGCATGCAACGTGTATCCGCCGGATGCTTCCAACGGGCCTCCGATGCGGCCCGTTTCCGGCGGGCCATGGCGGAACGACACGGTTTCGAACAGGCTTGGGTCCTCCAACTCTGAACGACAGGATGCCGTCGACGATCCTTCCCATCGACTGGCGCCCCATCCGGCATCTGGTCCTCGACTTTGGGGGCGTCCTCTACCACATCGATCACCGCGCCACGGCATCCGCATTCCACCACCTTGGCTTCGAACGGTTCGAATCCCTCTATGACCACGGAAACCAGTCGAGCCTCATAGACGACCTCGAATGTGGCATCACCTCGGACGATGATTTCTTGTTGGCCCTCAGGAACCGATGCCAGGAAGGGACGTCCATCGAGGACGTCAAGAAGGCCTGGAATACCGTGCTGATTGGACTGCGACCGGAAGTGGTGCCCCTGCTCAAGGAGCTCGCCTCCCGGTTCGACCTGATCTTGTTCAGCAACACCAACGCCCTTCACGCCGAATTTTTCGAGCGTCAAATCATGTCCCAACACGGCAAAACCTTCGGACAAGCCTTCCGCCAAATCATCTACAGCCACCGGCTCGGACATCGGAAACCCAGCGCCAAAGCCTACCGGGAGGTTGAACGCCAATTCGGCATCGCACCCGAGGGCACCCTGTTCATTGACGACACCAAGATCAATGTCCTCGGCGCCATCGAGGCCGGCTGGACGGCGGTCCACCAAGAGCCGAATCACATGTCACTCGTGGAACTCCTCGGGCAGTTGGGGTTGAAGGATCTGTGAGCCCCTTGCTCAGTGCCACATGCCCTTGCCGGTCCCGAGATCGCCCTTCTTCTTCCTCTTTTTCTTGTCCTTGGCGTAGCCGAACTCGAACGCCGCTCCGAACTGACCACTCCAATGGCCCGCCTCGAGCGGATACAGGATGCCGGCCACATTGCGGGCGCTAAACGCAATCCGGAGCGGGCCACCCCGCAAGGACAGGCCAGCGCCCCATGACCATCGGCCATGGAGGTATTGGCCTTGCACCTGTGTCGCCACGTTTTTCCGGATCCGGTGCACCAATCCAAAGATGAATCCATCCAAGGTTCGGTCGTATTGAGATTGCCGGTAGGCCAACGCCTGAAACTCCAACGACTCGACCGGACGGAACCGGAAACCGAGTCGCCACGTTTCCCTCACGCGCGTGTCGAATGCAGCAGGAAGCCCGTCCGTCGGATCCGGATCAAAGGTTTGTGCGAGCGAATCCACCATGTCCTCGGCCCAGGTCTCCAACATGGACTCGATGGAATCCGGGAAGGTTTGGGAGTCCACCTCGGAGACCACCTCGACCACGTCCAGTCCTTGCAAAACGAAGGTGGCGGGGTCAATCTGTCGGCGCGAAACCGACTCCAGCCACCTGATGGACCCACGACCCTCCATGGATCCCTCCAATTCCAATTGGGGGTTCAGGCGCCAGAGGAATCCGAAGTCAAACGCGATCCCCGACCCTAGGGTCGGCGGAATGCCCCCATCCCCGGGAACCGTGGGGGAAACGCCCTCAGCCAAGGCGTCGAAATCCAATCCTGCCGCATTGACCGTCGCCGCCCCATCCAAGGTCCAGCTGTAATCCAGGGTGTCCGTGGTCCATGTGGCATCAAACCGCTCGGTCTGAAGGGCAGTCACCCCATTCAGAATGTGGATGCCCCAACCAAGCCAAAGCTTGTCCTCCTTGGCCATCGCCCCCACACTCAGGCCGTGGTCGAAATAAGCTTGGGCATCCATCCCCATGCCAGAAAAGGACAAGGGACGACCGATCAAGTCGGGGTGTCCGTTGCCCATCCAACCCACGGACAGCAGATCACGGTCATACCGGAAGTCCTGATCCACCACCAGACGACTCCGATACCGAATCTCAAATCGGTTTTCGTCGCGCAGGCCAAAACCAAACAAGGGCACCTCGGTGCGGGTTCCGACGTATTCAACGGTGTCCATTTGACTGAGGAAGGCCATGGGATTCAGTTCCCCCTCGAGGTTGCCGAAATCCAAGTAAGCCGGACCCGAGTGCACGGCATCCGCCTGCACGCCAGCGAGTCCGCCGATCACCAAGAATCCGCCAGAAGGGTGGAAGACAGCCGGATTGGACCAGCCTGCCTGCCCCCATTCCGGAGACAGCTCCACGGGACCAAGTTGGGCGCGAGTGGTCA
>PKDZ01000021.1 GCA_002862785.1 Flavobacteriales bacterium | reverse complement strand
GACCCGCGTTGCCGAGGGCATCGGTGATGCCGCCCAGGGCGGAACAGACCACCATGGCGCGGTAGCCGTCTTGCTGGCGCTTGTGTGCCAAGACGCGTCCGCAGGCGCGGATGCGGTCTGGATTGGCAACGGAGGAGCCTCCGAATTTCAGGATCTGCATGGCAGGAGCCGGTTGGTCACCACCCTACGCATCGTTCATCGGGAGGTTGCGATTTCCGTATAAAAATTACGGCGCAAACCCCAATCAGGCCTCGTTTTTCGCAAATTTCGAGATGACCTCCATGCTGACGCCGGTGTTGGAGAAGCCTCCGTCATGGAAGAGGTTCTGCATGGTGACGTAGCGCGTGAGGTCGCTGAATAGGGTGGCGCAGTAGTCGGCGCAAGCTTGCCCCGTGGCGTTTCCGAGGGGGCTCATGGCCTCGCTGTAGGCGATGAATTCATCGAATCCCTTCACGCCGCTGCCCGCTGTGGTGACGGTCGGGCTTTGGCTGATGGTGTTGATGCGCACATTCTTCTGTGTACCGTAGTGGTAACCGAAGCTGCGGGCAATGCTCTCGAGAAGGCTCTTCGCATCGGCCATGTCGCCGTAGTCCGGGAACGTGCGCTGGGCGGCGATGTAACTCAGGCCGACGACACTCCCCCACTCATTGATGGCGTCCAGCTCCATCGCCGTCTGCAGGGTCTTATGCAGGCTGATGGCGCTGACATCGAAAGTCTTGTCCAGATAGCTGTAGTTGAGCCCGGTGTAGTGCTTGCCCTTGCGGACATTCGGGGACATGCCGATGGAGTGCAGCACAAAGTCAACCTTGCCGCCAAAGTGCTCCATGGCGCCTTCGAAGAGGGCCTTGAGGTCCTCCATGCTCGTGGCATCGGCCGGGATGACCGGCGCATTGCCGCATTGTTCGGCGAGCTTGTGGATCTCGCCCATCCGCATGGCGACGGGGGCATTGGTCAGGACGATGTCTGCGCCCATCCGGTGCACGGTTTCTGCCGTCTTCCAGGCGATCGACATGTCGTTGAGGGCGCCGAAAATGATGCCCTTCTTTCCTTCCAAGAGGTTCATGGTCAAAGGTGTCTGAACCGGCGAATTAAACGCAATCCGCCGCGCCGTGCTCGGCTTCGGGCAGGATTTTGTCCGGGTTGAGGATGTGGACAGGGTCGAATGCGTCCTTGATGCGGCGCTGCAGCGCGAGCTCCGCCTCGCTGAACCGGAGGTCCATGTATGGCTTCTGCACCCACCCAATGCCGTGCTCCCCGCTCAAGGTCCCGCCCAGGCGGATGACCTCCCGAAAGAGTTCGCGGATGGTGTTCGGCAATGTGTCGTTCCATTGGTCTTCCGGCATGTCGCCACGCAGGATGTTGACATGCAGGTTGCCGTCCCCGGCGTGGCCGTAGCAGACGCTGTCGAACCCGTGCTCTTTGCCAATCCGCTTCACGGCAGCGAGCAGCTCGGGCAGATGTCCCCGCGGCACCACGGTGTCCTCCTCCTTGTAGGTCGAATGTGCTTTGACGGCCTCCCCCACCTTGCGGCGCAGGGTCCACAGTTGGTTCTTTCCCGCCTCATCCGTGGCGAGCAGAGGTTCGCCGGCGTTGAATCGTTCGAGGGACGCTGCGATCCGATCGAGCTGGGGCATCAAGTCCTCTTCCCGGAAGCCATCGACTTCGATGAGCAGGTGGGCGGCCGTGTCGTCGGCCAGTGGCAACTGCCGGTCTCCCGTGAAGTCCATGGCCAATTCGATGGCGGCCCGCTCCATGAATTCAAGGGCGCTGGGCTGGTTGCCATCCATGAAGATTCCGGCCACCGCGCGGCAGGCATCGGAAGGGTTGTTGAAGGGAACCAGCAGCAGGGCGTTGTACCGTGGCCAAGGCAAGAGCTTCAGCGTGGCCTCGGTGATGATGCCCAGGGTTCCCTCCGACCCCACCATGAGCTGGGTCACGTTGTACCCGGTGCTGTTTTTGAGGGTGTCGGCGCCGGTCCGGATGACAGTGCCGTCGGCGAGCACGACCTCCAGGTTGAGGACCCAGTCCTTGGTGACGCCGTATTTGACCGCCCTTGGACCACCGCTGTTTTCGGCGAGGTTGCCGCCGATCGTGCAGGTGCCCCGGCTGGCCGGGTCCACAGCATAGAAAAGTCCCTTGTCCTGAGCGGCCTCCTGCATTTCCTGAACGATGACGCCTGGCTGAACGACGAGCTGGTGATGCAGTTCGTCGATGCGGATGATGCGATTGAGCCGTTTGGTGCTGAGTCCGATGCCTCCATGCACCGGAAGGGCTCCGCCGCTGAGGCCGGTCCACGCTCCGGAGGGCGTCACCGGCACCCCGTGAGCATGGGCCCACTTCATCACTGCAGCGACGTCTTCGGTGCTGGTCGGGAAGACAACAACGTCGGGAAGGAAATGGAGGTCCTCGGTGTGGTCCCGACTGTGGGCTTCTCTCGACTCCGTCGTGGATTCCACGCACAATCCGGGCACGGCGGTCTGCAGTGCGGTTGCGATCGTGAGCGACTTCTCCTCGGAATTCGAATGGCCGGACATCGGTCCGTAATTTGCCGACCACAGCCCCGGCTTGCCGGGTTCAGACCGTGAAAATTTCCACCATCATGCGCATCGCAACCGCATTGGGCCTCCTGGTCCTCCTCCCTTCCCTGCTCACCGCTCAGAAAAACACCGTCCCGACGGAGCGGTGGTCCAATGAGAAAATCTGGTACAGTGGCACGTTCCGCTCGGAAGGGGTCTATGGCATTCGCTCGATGGCGGATGGGGTGCACTACACAAGCCTCGACCGGGCCGGCAAGGGCAATGCTGTGGTGAAGTATGCCTACGCCACCGGGCAGGCCGTCGACACGTTGGCCAAAAGCGCGGTCATTTATCCCGATGGGGAGACCCGCATCGCCGGCTACCAATTCTCCTCCGATGAGAAGAAGCTTTTGGTGAGCAGCAATCAGGAGTCCATTTACCGTCACAGCTACACGGCCGATTACCACATCTATGAGATTGGAAGTGGAACGGCCGGCGCCGCATTGCGCGAGGACGGCAAGCCCGTGCGCCTCGCCACGTTTTCTCCAGCAGGAGACAAGGTGGCTTATGTGATGGACAACAACCTCTTCGTGGCCAATCTCGATGGCGGAAAACCGGAAGCTCAAATGACGTCGGATGGGGAGTTCAACCGCATCATCAATGGAGCGTCCGACTGGGTGTATGAGGAGGAATTCGGAAAAGACCGGGGATTTTTCTGGTCGGCAGACGGACAGTACATCGCGTATTACAGGTTTGATGAGTCAGACGTCCGGGAGTTCAGTATGCCCATGTACGGATCCCTGTATCCGAATGCTTACACCTTCAAGTATCCCAAAGCCGGAGAGGCGAATTCCCTCGTGAGCATCCGTGTGGTGGATGTGTCGACCGGCCGGAATTCTGTTCTGGCCACTGTGGATTCAGACAACTACATCCCCCGCATCATGTGGATGGGGAAGACCGACGATCTGATGGTGATGCGGATGAACCGACACCAAAACCGAATGGAGCTGCTTCGCTTCGATCTGGGAGTCCTCGCCGAGCGTGGATCGCCGAAGGGAGAAGACATCCTTGTCGAAGAGGCGCCGACCCATGTTCCCGTGCAGGACAATTTCACCTTCCTCGACGATGGGACTTTTCTCATGACGAGCATGAAGGATGGGTACAACCATCTCTACCACGTTCGCCCGGGGAAGGACGACAAGCAGTTGACCTCCGGAAATTGGGACATCACCTCCGTGCAGGGCTATGATGCCAAGCGGAAAGTGGTCTATTTCGCCGGCTCCTGGGCTGGGGCGACGCAGGAGCATCTGGCCAAGGTGGACTTGAAAGGCCGCATGACTGTCCTGGATGAGACGCCAGGAACCCACGGGGTGCGTTGGAGCCGGACTTTCGATTACGCCATCCACAACCACAGCGATGCCGGCACGCCTCCAGTGTATGTCCTGCGCGACCGGAAGTGGAAGCCGATTCGTTTGTTGAAGGACAACGCCGGCCTGAAGGAGACGCTGGCCGATTATGCCGTGGCTCCGCGAGAGTTCTTCACGTTCACCGACGATGCTGGTGAGGAGCTGAATTGCTGGATGATGAAGCCCACCGACTTTGATTCGACCCAGCAGTATCCCGTCTACGTGGCCATCTACGGCGGCCCGGGAGTCAACACGGTCAACGACAGCTGGGGTGGCACGACGTACTACTGGCACAACCTGCTCTGTCAGGAGGGCTACATCGTGGTGAGTTGCGATCCCCGCGGCACGCCGAAGCGCGGTCGGGAATTCGAGCACAGCACCTACCTGCAGCTCGGCAAGCTCGAGACGGAGGACTTCATCGATCTCGCCGAGCACCTCAGTGCGATGGACTACATCGACGGGGACCGCATCGGCATTCAAGGGTGGAGCTATGGAGGCTACATGACGCTGCTGGCCATGACCAAAGGGGCGGACCACTTCGCCGCAGGCATTTCGGTGGCCCCGGTGAGCAACTGGCGTTTTTACGACAGCATCTACACCGAGCGGTTCATGCGCACCCCGCAGGAGAACGCCGATGGGTATGACGACAACAGCCCCATCAACCACGCCGACAAGCTGGAGGGCCCTCTCCTGCTGGTCCATGGATCGGCGGACGACAACGTCCACTTCCAGAACGCCATGGAGATGGTGGACGCCCTGGTGGCCGAGGGCAAGGACTTTGATTTTTTCGCCTATCCGAACCGCAACCACGGCATCTACGGAGGCAACACCCGACTCCACCTGTTCAGCATGATGCTGGACTTTGTCAAGGAAAACCTGTAATGCCGCTTATTTTGGCCCGGCAAGTCGCGAATCAAACCCTTAACACCCCGGAAGGACATGTCCTCTACCACTCTTGAACCGCATCAGAAAGAACTGTTTGGCCATCCCATTGGCCTGTTCACGCTGTTTTTCACCGAGATGTGGGAGCGGTTCTCCTACTACGGCATGCGCGCCATTTTGGTGCTGTATCTCGTGACAGAGACCACGCAGGCCAATCCTGGATTGGGTTGGACCAACGGAGAAGCCTTGGCACTGTACGGATGGTACACGATGATGGTGTACGTGATGTCCGTGCCTGGTGGCTATATCGCCGACAAATTCCTCGGACAACGCAAATCCGTCACCATCGGGGGCGTGTTGCTGCTCATTGGCCACAGTGTGCTTGCCATTGAGCACTTGACGGCTTTCTATGCTGGATTGGTGTTCATCGTCCTGGGCGTGGGCATGCTGAAGCCCAACATTTCCACCATGGTCGGTGGCCTGTACAAGCCCGGCGATGTCCGCCGGGACAAAGGCTTCACCATCTTCTACATCGGCATCAACGTGGGCGCCTTCCTGTCCAGCTTGATCGTTGGCTACGTCGGAGAGACCTATGGCTGGCACTACGGTTTTGGATTGGCAGGCATCGGCATGGCGCTGGGTGTGGCCCAGTATCTCCTCGGACAGAAGTACCTCAAGGATGTCGGCAATTTCATCGGGGACACCGCGGAATCTACCCAAAACCTCAAGGCACCATTGACCAAGGAAGAGAAAGACCGGATCACGGTCCTCTTGATCTCCTTTTTGCTGGTCATCCTCTTCTGGGGTGCCTTTGAGCAGGCGGGTGGATTGATGAACATCTACACCATGGAGAAGACGAACCGGATGATCGGTGGCTGGGAAGTGCCGGCCTCCTGGTTCCAGTCGCTCAACGCCATGTTCATCATCTTCTTCGGCTCTGTCGTGGCGGGATACTGGGCAAATCGGAAGTTGAAAGGCAAGACGGCCACTTCCCTCTTCAAGATGATCCTGGGTCTCATCATCATGGGCACCGGCTTCTTGTTCATGACGGCCGCCACGGCGCAATTCGAGTCCACTGGGGCTTCCGCCATGTACTGGCTGGTTCTGGCTTACTTGTTCCATACCATCGGCGAACTGTGCCTCTCCCCTGTGGCCCTGTCCTACATCACCAAGCTGGCACCCGCGAAGTATGCGTCCATCATGATGGGGGTGTATTTCGCGATGACGGGATTTGGAAGCAAGCTGGCCGGACTCCTCGGAGAATGGTCGGAGTCCCTGGGTGAGATGACCATCTTCACCGGCATCGCCGCCACGAGCATTGGTGTTGGACTCCTCGTATTGTTGGTTCGAAACAAGTTGGAGCCTCTGACCCACGGTGTGGAGGAGCTCGAAAATTGACGCGTCCAGCAGCCTGACGCTGCCGTGTTTCACCTCTTTTACCGCCCCGATGGCCATGTCGCTGTCGGGGCGGTCCTTTTGTTTGGCGATATTTGACCCATGATGAGAGCGTTGACCCTTTCCCTTTTCCTCGCCACCTCTTTGACTGCCGTTTTGGCGCAGGGGGCGGAAATCAATTGGATGTCGGTCGACGAGCTCGAGGCAGCGCAGGCCCGCGAGCCGCGCAAGGTGATGATTGACGTGTACACGAAATGGTGTGGTCCGTGCAAAATGATGATGCGCAACACCTTCACGAACGCTGACGTCATCGCCTACCTCAATGAGAATTTCTATGCGGTCAAATTCGATGCCGAAGGGCCGGACCCTGTGGAGTTCAAGGGGCAGACTTTCAGCAACCCGAACTACGTCCCGAACAAGCCGGGCCGCAACGGTGTCCACGAGCTGAGCCGGGCCTTCCAGGTCCGGGCGTACCCCACCCTCGTCTACCTCGATGAGAACCTCGAGATGATTGCGCCCATCAGCGGCTACAAGAATCCGCAGCAGCTTGAGCTCTATCTCCGCTTCTTTGATGAGGCGTGGGCTGCGGGCACGACCCAGGAGGATTGGGACAACTTCCAGCAGTCCTTTAGCCCTACGTTCAACTGATCGGCTGGAGGTCCATTTCCACAAAAAGACCCTTTGCGACCGGCCCGCCCTCGAAAGAAGGCGGGCCGGCGTGTATTTTCGCGGCACGCAACGAACGTATCCATGAGTGAAAATGCCCGCCTGACCTTCGAAGACAAGGAAGTTGAACTGCCCGTCGTTCGGGGATCGGAAGGCGAGGTGGCGTTGGACATCTCCAAACTCCGCGGACAGACGGGGCTCATCACGCTCGACCGCGGATTCAAGAACACGGGGTCGACGCTGAGCAGCATCACCTTCCTCAACGGCGAGGAGGGCATCCTGCGCTACCGCGGATACAGCATCGAGGATTTGGCCGAGAAGGCGTCCTTCATGGAGGTGGCCTACCTCCTCATCTACGGCGACCTGCCCGATCAGGAGCGGCTCGATTGGTTTGAAGGCAGTGTCAAGATGCACACCCTCGTGCACGAGAACATGAAGCGCTTCTTTGATGCGTTCCCGCTCGGCGCCCACCCGATGGGCATGCTGAGCGCCATGTCCTCCACCCTGTCCACCTTCTACCCGGACAGCCAGGATCCGAACCGCTCCATGGAGGACATCGAGCTGACCATCCACCGGCTCATCGCCAAGTTGCCCACGCTGGCGGCCCAGTGCTACAAGCACAACATGGGTCACCCGATGGTGTACCCGGCCAACGACCTGACCTACACGGAGAACTTCCTGTACATGATGTTCGGCCTGCCGACGACGGATTACGAAATCGACCCGGTCATCGACAGCGCCATCAACAAGCTCCTGATTCTTCACGCGGACCACGAGCAGAACTGCAGCACGTCGACCGTGCGCATTGTCGGCTCCTCCCAGGCCAACCTGTATTCTTCCATCGCCTCCGGAATCTCTGCCCTCTGGGGTCCAATACACGGAGGCGCCAACCAGGCGGTCATCGAGATGCTTGAGCAGATCAAGGCCGATGGCGGGGACTTGCAGAAGTGGATTGACAAGGCCAAGGACAAGACGGACAGCTTCCGCCTCATGGGCTTCGGACACCGCGTCTACAAGAACTTCGACCCGCGGGCGCGGATCATCAAGAAGTCGGCCGACGAGGTGCTCGCCAAATTGGGCATCAACGACCCGGTCCTCGACATTGCCAAGCAGCTCGAGGAAGTCGCCCTCAAAGACGAGTACTTCGTGCAGCGCGGCCTCTACCCCAACGTGGACTTCTACAGCGGCATCATCTACCGCGCACTTGGCATCCCGACTGAGATGTTCACGGTCATGTTTGCCCTCGGGCGCCTTCCGGGTTGGATTGCCCAGTGGAAGGAAATGAGCGAGGCCGGCGAGCCCATCGGCCGTCCGCGTCAGGTCTACACGGGCCACAACGCCCGTCCGGTCCAGCCCATCGCCGACCGTTGATGTTCGCCACCGACTTGATTGAAGGCGTCCGGTGCACCGTGGATGATCGCGGTGTCGCGGTCGTCACGTTTGCGCACCCCCGGTCCAACAGCCTGCCCGGTGCGGTGCTGGCCGAATTGGCGGACACCCTCCGTGGCCTGGGAGACCGCTCCGATGTGCGAGTTGTCGTGCTGGGGTCAGCTGGTGACCGGGCTTTCTGTGCCGGAGCCTCCTTCGACGAGCTCGTGGCCATTTCTGACGAGGCCGAGGGCCTTCGGTTCTTCATGGGCTTCGCCAATGTCATCAACGCCATGCGTTCCATTCCCCAGCTGGTCATCGGCCGGGTGCAGGGCAAGGCAGTCGGAGGTGGAGTCGGTGTGGCTTCGGCCGTGGACTACTGCCTCGCCACGAAGCACGCGGCCGTCAAGCTCAGCGAATTGGCGGTCGGCATCGGTCCCTTTGTCGTTGGGCCCGCCGTGGAGCGCAAGCTGGGTGTGTCCGCCATGAGCCAGCTGGCCATGGACGCGACGGAGTGGCGTTCGGCCGAATGGGCCGCTGCCTGCGGACTCTACGCTTCGGTCCATGACGATGCAGCGGCGCTGGATGTGGCTGTAGACGCCCTCGCGGGCCGTCTTGCGGCATCCAATCCCGAGGCCATGGCCGAGATGAAGGCCGCATTTTGGCGTGGTACGGAAGATTGGGGCGAGCTTCTCGCTGAACGTGCGGCCATCTCTGGTCGACTGGTCTTGTCGGACTTCACGCGGCAGGCCATTGCCCGGTTCAAGGCTGGATGACCCTGTGAGGAAATCCACAGGGCCGGGTTGACCACCCTGTTCCACTTCTCGGGTTTCTCCCGTTTCTCTCCCCCAATTTGCAAGACATGCACAAACCGAAAAGCACACGGCTCCGTTGGGATCGCATTGGTGCCGTGGCGGGAGTCCTGGTTCTCGCAAGCTTGGGGATTGCGGCGGTGGTGCCGGAGTCTGGGACCAACGAAGAGGTCGAGACCGAGGGGCGTGTGTCCGTGATGAAGGCTCCCGGTGAGGCCGAGGTGACTCCAGTGGAGAACCGGAAGGTGGAGTCGGCCGCGGTGGCTTCGGTGCGTCCGGAGGTGTCCGTGCCGGAAGTCCGCGAATCCGTGGTCAAACCGACTCCGTCTGGCCCCCTGCCCCGCAAGGGCATCGCTCCCTGCAGTTGCTCCAAGTACACCATGAAGCTGGCCCGCAACCCATACACCCAGCATCAAAAGCGGGCGCGTACCCTGCCGGGCAGCTTCTATGTCAAATCCAAGGCATCCTTGGCGGCTGGAGCTGAACGGGGTGACCTCGAGCGGATTCCTGAAGTCGGACGAGGCTATCATCTTTACGGGCTTTCGCACAGCGAGCCGTTCCTGCTCCCTGCCGCGCGGGAGGTGCTGGAGGACATGGCCAACCGCTTTGCCGATGCCATGGAGGGCACGGCAGACGAAGGCGCCTCGATCCGCATCACCAGCCTGACCCGAACCCAATCCCAACAGGATCGCCTTCGTCGTCGCAATGCCAATGCCTTCAAGGGCAAGAGCAGCCACAGCTACGGGGCGAGTTTCGACGTGGCCTTCATCGACCGCCCCAATGAATCCGTGACCTGCGGAGGTCCGACTTGGGCGATGCAGACCATCTTCAAGGACATGCAGAACGAAGGCAAGATTCTCATCGTTCCCGAGGGCATCTGCATGCACATCACCCCACGTTGACGCCATGAAACTGCTCTGGTATCGGTTTCTCAGTCGGCTGAACAAGCTCCTGCTCCCGAAGATTCACACGAAGCCGGATCTCAGTCGCCTCAATGGATTCGAAAAGGCCGTGGTCGGCTGGAAGCTCTGGGTGACTTATCGGCGGCTCGACGCGGAGAGCGACCGGTAGGTCCAGACCACAGACACCGCAGCAGGAAGGGTGAGCCAAGCGGCGCCATTCTCCCAGGTCAAGCCAAAGGCCACCGACCCAACGGCGACAAAGCCAACATCGACCAAGAAGGCAAAGGCCATGCGCCAGAGGCTCCCCCCGCGGTTCCACAGTTCACCGGTGGCGGCGAGCGCGCAGAAGACCCAGCCCAACATGAGGGCCAGACTGGGACCGGAGACCACCTGAGCGGCCTGCAGCGCCCCGAGGGCAACGGCCAACAGCAGAACCCAACGGAACAACAGCGCGAGGGCCACCCCAGTGGATGGGCGGGGGTTGAATTTGACCTCCTTCCCCGTGATGTCCGGCGCGGATTGAGGGCCTCCCACGCTGTCCGGGTACCAACCTGGTGGGGCCAAGAGAAAGCGGAGACGGTCCATCCAGCCCGGAATGGCCTGCAGGTCCCGCCAGAGATCGGCCACCGGCTTCCATTGGGCGTAGACCGGATTGAAGGAGTCGGTTGGTCGGGTCACTCCGTAAGTGGGCTTGACCATTTCCTCCTGGAACGTGCCGAACATCCGGTCCCAGATGATCAGGACGCCCGCATGGTTCCGGTCGATGTATTCCGGATTGCGGCCGTGGTGCACGCGATGGTGGGATGGCGTGTTCAACACCCATTCCAGTGGCCCCATCCGATCGATGAGTTCGGTGTGGATCCAGAATTGGTAGAGCAGGTTGATCGCCATGCTCGTCAGGAACATTTCCGGGGGAAACCCGACCATGGCCAGCGGCCAGTAGACCCACATCAGGAGCACCTTTTGGAGGACGCTCTGGCGAAGGGCCACCCCCAGGTTGTAGTCTTCGCTTTGGTGGTGGACGGAGTGACCGATCCAGAGCAGGTTGACCTCATGGCTCAACCGGTGCGCCCAGTAGTAAGCGAGGTCCGTCAGGATGAAGGCCGTGATCCAGACGGCGAGTCCCGTGGAAAATTCCCACGAACGCGCACTGGCGGTGGCGTGAAAGACGGCGGTGTAAGCCCCAACGGTGAGGATTTTGGAGAAGAGGCCGCTGCTCTGGTCCATGATGCCGCACCCGATGTTGGCGAGGGTGTCACCAAGCCGGTACAGCCCGAGTCCGCGCCACCGGTCCCACACCACCTCGAGGGCGATCAGACCGAAAAAGACAGGGATGGACAGGACGATCAGGTTCACGTTCGAAAATAACGCCTTCTCCTGAGGCCCTGTTCTCGGTCGGGCATGGACGCTCGCTTACCTTTGTGGCTCCATCGGAGAGATGGCAGAGTGGTCGATTGCGGCGGTCTTGAAAACCGCTGTACCGCAAGGTACCGGGGGTTCGAATCCCTCTCTCTCCGCCAAAGCAGGATGCGCCGGTCATGAAAGGATGACTCGCAAGGCCTTGAATCGAAGGTCCTTATCCGCTCCCTATCTTCGCGCGCCCGGAGAAGTGCCAGAGTGGTCGAATGGGCCTGACTCGAAATCAGGTGTGCCCTCACGGGTACCGGGGGTTCGAATCCCTCCTTCTCCGCAGAGACCCGGACTGTTTGGTCCGGGTTTTTTCTTGGCTGCTCAAAATCGTGTACCAAGTACACATATGTCTGATTGTCAATATGTTCTGTGAATAAAAGTGGGGGGCTGACAGCGCCATTCGGGCTTCTGGGATTTGCTTTGACCCATGACCATTGGAATCCCCACCGAAATCAAACCATCCGAAAGTCGGGTGGGCATGACGCCTGCCGGCGTGTTTGAATTGACCCGCCGCCAACACGCTGTGATTGTGCAGAGTGGAGCGGGACTCGGCAGTGGATTTTCCAATGAGGATTACCTCGAGGTTGGGGCTGAAATCCGTCCGACCATCGAAGCTGTGTACGCTGAGGCGGACATGATCGTCAAGGTCAAGGAGCCGATTGCCGCGGAGTATCCGCTCATCCGAAAGGATCAGGTGGTCTTCACGTACTTCCACTTCGCTTCCTCCGAGCCGCTGACCCATGCCATGGTTGAGAGTGGTGCCGTGTGCATCGCCTACGAGACGGTGGAGGCCGAGGACGGCTCCCTCCCACTGCTCACCCCGATGTCGGAGGTGGCCGGACGCATGGCCATCCAGCAAGGGGCCAAGTATCTCGAGAAGCCGCGGAAGGGCCGTGGCGTCCTGCTCGGTGGGGTGCCGGGTGTGCCTCCGGGCCGTGTGCTGGTCTTGGGTGGCGGAGTGTCCGGCACGCAGGCGGCCAAGATGGCGGCAGGGCTTGGGGCGCACGTGACCATCATGGACATCAACATGGACCGGCTTCGCAGGGTCAATGACATCATGCCGCACCATGTGGTGACGGAGTATTCCAATGCCTACAACATCCGGAAGGCCATTGCGACGCATGACCTGATTGTCGGTGCGGTCCTCGTAAAAGGCGGCAAGGCGCCGCATCTGATCACCCGGGACATGCTGTCCCTGATGCGGCCGGGGACGGTCATCGTGGACATCGCCGTCGACCAGGGCGGTTGTGTGGAGACCACCCGGCCTACGACCCACGACGACCCAGTCTACATCGTAGATGATGTCGTGCACTACAGCGTTGCCAATATGCCGGGTGCGGTTCCTTACACGTCCACTTTGGCCTTGACGAATGTGACGCTGCCGTATGTGATTGCGCTCGCAGAGAAGGGCTGGCAAACGGCCTGTCAGGACGATCCGGCCTTGGCCAATGGCCTCAACATTTGTGGTGGAGACATCGTCTACGCCGCGGTGGAGCTGGCCTTTGCGGCGGTCTGACCCGACCGCCTGCGGCAGGGAGCCGTATCTTGGAGGGTGACGTTTCTTGACCGCTTTGCCCCTCTCGCCGTTCTGGCGATCGTCTGCCTATCCTCCGTTCACGCTCAGCAGCAGCCAGGGCGGGTGTTGATGATCGGCATCGATGGGGTTCGGCCCGATGCCCTGCAAGTGGCCGTCACGCCCAACCTCGACGGGTTGATTGCGGGAGGTCTCTTTTCCCCTGACGCCCTCAACGACGACATCACGATCAGCGGTCCCGGCTGGTCGGCCATCCATTGCGGCGTCCGTTCGGGCAAGCACAACGTGGTCGACAACAGTTTCGCCGGACAGAACTATCTCCAGTATCCCGGGTGGCTCGAGCGTGTGGAGACGGCCCATCCGGAGTGGAATACGCTGTCGGCCACCCAGTGGAGTCCGATCAACGGGCAAATCGTGGGCAGCTCGGCGGACGTCATTGTGAACCCCAGTTCAGCTGCCCAGGCCTCCCAGACGGTGGTGGACGCCCTGCAGAATGGGGACCCCCATGCGGTCTTCGTCCACCTCGATGACCCGGACTATGCCGGACATGCCTACGGATTCTCGCCTTTCGTGTTTCCTTATTTGGATGCCATCGAGGCGATGGATGTCTTGATCGGTCAAATGCTCGGCGCCATGGAGGCCCGGCCGAACTACGCCGAGGAGGATTGGCTCGTGCTCGTTACCACGGATCACGGCGGCATTGGCACGACCCACGGAGGAAACAGCATGGAGGAGCGGCGGGTGTTCGTCATCGCTTCTGGAGCGTCCGTGGCCCAGCACACGGTGGAGCGGGACACCCTCTCCGTCATCGGCGTCGCGGAGAATTGTCTCGGAGATGTGCCCCAGCTCTCGTTTGATGGAAATTCAAGGGCAGCGGTGCCGGCCCATGCGGATTTCCTACCGGGTTCTGGAAACGACTTCACCGTGGAATGCCGTGTGCGGACCACGCAGGCTGCCGATGTCGCCATGGTGGGCAACAAGGATTGGGGTTCGGGATTGAACCCTGGCTGGGTGTTCTCTTTCGTCTACCCCTCAGGCCCAGGATGGCGCGTGAATGCGGGGGATGGCAGTTCACGCATTGACCTCGATGGCCCGCCCATTGCCGAGGGGGAATGGCACACCCTCTCCTGCTCCTTCGATCGCGACGGCGCGATGCGGATGTACACCGACGGTGTGCTCAGCGACGAGGCGCCCATGTCCTCCCTCGGGAATCTCGACGTCGGAGGGCTGTTTTTCGGAGCGGATGCATTCACCGCATACGGGATGGAGGGCACCGTGGCCGAGGTCCGCTATTGGGATGCGGCTCTGGACGCCGCCACCATCGCCGATTGGCATTGTGCTCCCTTGACGGCAGCCCATCCGGATTGGAATTCCCTCCTGGGTCATTGGCCGCTGGATGAGGGCGAGGGCAATGTCCTCGAGGACCTTTCAGGCAATGCCCATCACGCGACCAACGAAGGCGGCGCCTGGGGAACGGATGGCGGTTCCGTGTTGTGGGATTACAGCCAGACGCCGAGACTCGTCGACGTTCCGGTCATGGCGTTGGCCCACCTCTGCATTCCCATTGAGGACGAATGGAATCTGGACGGTCAACCGTGGCTCGGGACTTGCTTCCCGACAGAAACGGAGACCTGCACCGAGGATCTCGATGGCGATGGATTGGTCACCGTTGCGGACCTCTTGATGGTCTTGGGGGCCTTCGGTCAGGCTTGCCAAGAGTAAGCTTCGCCCGTTGAGCCTTATCTTCAGAGAAGCACCTTGCGCCATGCGGCACCTCTTCCCCACCCTCGTTTTCTTGTTGGCCACGCTTTGGCTTCCCGCCCAGACCTGGACGTTGTCCTGGAGCGATGAGTTCAATGGGGCTGCCATCGACAACACCAAGTGGGGCTACGACATCGGGACGGGGGCTGCACAGGGCCTTTGGGGCTGGGGCAATGGAGAGCTCCAATATTATACGGACGACACCGACAATGCGGATGTCGTCAATGGCAACCTGGTCATCACCGCACGACAGGAAAATTTCGCGGGGAGCAACTACACCTCCGCCCGGATGGTGACCCGCAACAAGTTCAGCCAGACCTATGGCAAATGGGAGGCGCGCATTGATTTGCCCACCGGTCAGGGCATCTGGCCCGCGTTCTGGATGCTGCGGGAAAACAACCCGTGGCCTGGTGAAATCGACATCATGGAACTCGTCGGCCATCTGCCTGGCAACTGCCACGGCACCGCCCACTGGGGTGAGGTCGGCAATGTCCAGTCCATGGGGGGCACCATCACCGCACCCGATTGGACCACGGCCTTTCACGTGTACACGGTGGAATGGTGGCCCGACCACATCCGATGGTCTGTGGATGGCCAGGTCTACTTCGAGTTGGACCGCACCCAAGTCACACCCGCCAATCCTTGGCTCTTCGCCGAGGACTACCACATGCTGCTCAATGTGGCCGTCGGTGGCCAGTGGCCGGGTTCTCCCGACGCCACGACGGTCTTTCCGCAAGAGATGAAGGTCGATTGGGTGCGGGTGTACGAGCATGTGCCGGAGCCGCAGCCCATCACGTTCCGGGTGGATTTGTCCGAAGAGATCTTGGGCCCCGGTGACCAGGTTTACGTGAGTGGCTCCTTTGATGGATGGACCGGCAATACTCACGTCCTGACGGATGAGGGGAACGGCAATTGGTCCACCACGATTGATTTGCCGCAGGGCATCCACGAATACAAGTTCACGGTCAACGGCTGGGGCGGTTCTGAGGAGTCGTTCTCGCCCGGTGCCGAGGGCACGTTGACCAGCTATGGGGACAACGGCCAGACGTTTGTCAACCGGTATGTCGACGTGGCGTGGGCGGGCATCGTGACCGATGCCGACTGCTTCTCCTCACCCGAGGGGTGTCCCGGAAGCGGAGGAACCGGCTGTACGGACCCCGATGCCACCAACTATTCTGTGGCGGCCACGGTCAACGACGGCAGTTGCACGTACGAGGTGACGTTTCGCGTCGATCTGAACGAAGAAAACGTGGCGGGCCACACGGCCTATGTCAACGGGGGATTCAACGCGTGGTGCGGCGAGTGCGACCCCATGTTTGACCCCGAGGGGGACGGCATCTGGGAGCGCACAATCGTGTTGCCCATTGGGTCCTATGAATTCAAATTCACGACGAATGGATGGGCCGGTCTCATTGAGGAGTTTGCGGTGGGCACCGCCTGCACGAATACGACCTATGACGGCCCCACTGTCTACACGAACCGCGTCTTCGAGGTGACCTCTTCGCCCGTCGACCTGGGCACGGTCTGCTTCAACAGCTGCGAGGCCTGCACGCCAGTTGAGCCGACCTATCATGAGGCGACGTTCCGAGTCCAGATGCCTGACCCGTCCTTGGAGGCCGTCTTGGAGGTCAACGGCGTCGAATATGCCATGGCTCCCGCCATGTGGGGCGCCAAGGCAGTGACGGTCACTGTTCCCGGTGGCCAGCCCTTCTCCTACCGCTTCGGCACGCCGGCTGGCGCCCTCGGCACGGCTTGGGAAACGGTCCCCTCCCCATGCGGTTCGGGGGGCATGCGCTCCGCAACGATCGGTGCCGACGCGACCATGGACCTCGTGTGTTTCGGGGCGTGTTCCGCCTGCCAAGGGTGCGCGGACCCCTTCGCTGCGAACTTCGACCCCCTCGCCGACCCGAATTCTCCGGACTCCTTCTGCACGGGCCTCGCCGAAGCGGGATGCACGTATCAGACGGCAATGAACTTTTCTTCTTCCGCTCAATGGGATGATGGATCCTGCTGGTTTGCCGATGGGCAATCCGATTGCCCGGACAACAACGGGGACGGCCTCATCGGAGTCGGAGATGTCCTCATCCTGTTGTCGGCTTTCGGCGACACCTGTGACTGAGCCCGCCCATTTCTGGGATTAGCTTGACACCATGGCCGTTGAACACCAAGACCGCTGGTCTTTCCTGGTCAACTTCGTCAAGCACCCGCTGCGCAACGCCAGTGTGGCGCCCAGCAGCCGCATTGCTGCGCGCAACATGCTCCGCGGCCTCGACGTCGACGCCCTCACCCACGTCGTGGAACTCGGCCCTGGCACGGGCAGCTTCACCCGCGAACTTCACGAACGCCTCCCCCAGGACTGCAAAGTCCTCATCATCGAATTGGACCCTGGCTATGTCGCCCGTCTGCAGGAGCAATACGGTGATCGGTTCGAGATCGTGCAGGCCAGCGCCCATGAGCTTGATGACCTCGTCCACGAACGCGGGTGGCCCAAAGTGGACCTGATCGTCTCCGGCCTCCCCTTCACGCTGCCTCCTGAAGTCCGGAAGTCCCTGTGGAGCGTCTTACAGGGCCGCACGGACAAGGGCACCACCTACCGCTGGTTCACCTACATGCCGCCCATCATGAAGTGGTACTACCGGCAATTCGATCTGCACCTCGTCCGCCGGGTTTGGGCCAACCTCCCCCCGATGTGGATCTACTCGGTGAACTAAGAGG
>PKDZ01000020.1 GCA_002862785.1 Flavobacteriales bacterium | reverse complement strand
TCTACAAATTATATACTCAAGATGCGGATTTCGACCGCATCCTTGGCTATCTTACATTTTATGACCTCATCGCTTGTGCCGCGCTTTGCGACCTGCTTGTTGCTGTCCCTGTTTCTGGGCACCATCGAGGTCTCCGCCCAAAAGGTGTTCGGGCTCCCCGCCTCGGCCATGCACGACCACACCGCCTGCCAAGTCGCCGGTTGTGACGGACTCGTGGGCATTGCTGAGGACCATTTTGCCTTCACACCCCCACCAACCACTTACCGCAGTTCCGTGGCCACCATCCAGGTGACCTACACCGGGTTCCCCGCCGCCGCCGAGGCCGCCTTCCAATACGCCGCCAACATCTGGGCCGGCCAAATCAGCAGCCCGGTGACCATCGAAGTCGACGCCACCTGGGCCGATCTGGGAGACAACATCCTCGGGTCCGCCTCGCCCAGCACAATCCACCGCAACTTCACGGGAGCGGCAGCACTCGACATCTATTACCCTCAAGCCCTCGCCAACCAACTGTCGTCCAGCGACCTCGCCTCGGGGTCTGCCGACATCACCTGCAACTTCGGCAGCCAGGTGAACTGGTACTTCGGGCTCGACGGCGACGTGCCCCCGGGGGCCTACGATTTCGTCACCGTCGTCCTGCACGAGCTCTGCCACGGCCTCGGCTTGATCGGAAGCGCAACGGTCGCGGGCAGCACGGGTTTCATCGGACAGAGCGGGTCCCCGTTCATCTATGACACCTTCGTCAACGACAACAACTCCAGCAGCAGCCTGACCGACCTCAACAACGGCACGAGCGCCATGGCCGACGCCCTCACCGGGGGTGCCCTGGTCTGGGCCGGAGCCAACGGACTGGCCGCCGACGCCGTGCCCCCGGGCATCTATGCCCCAGATCCCTGGGAACCCGGCGCCAGCTTCTCCCATTTGCGGGAAGACATGTACCTCTCGGGCAACGCCAACGCCCTCATGACCCCCAACTTGAACACAGGGGAGGCCATCCACGACCCGGGCCCCATCGTCATGGGCATGTTCGCCGACATGGGCTGGGGCATCGAGGGCTGCTCCATCTCGGCCATCCTCGCCGGCGGCCAATCCCCTTGCAATCCAGCGACCAACACCTACAGCCAACAGGTCATCCTCATCTACGACGATGCCCCGGCCGGCCTGCTCAACGTGAATGGCTCCCTGTTCACCGTCTCGGGCAGTCCGCAGACCGTGAGCCTGAACAACCTCCCGGCCGACGGCTCGTTGGTGGACGTTACGGCCTACTTCACCGGCGACCCGAGCTGCACCGCCACGCAGTCCTCGCTGTTCACCGCCCCCGAATCCTGTGCCGGGGGAACCTGCGAACTGCTGTCCAGCACCATTGGTCCCCAGACCCCCTGCGACCCAATCAACGGTACCTATTCCCAACAGGTGACGCTCCAGTTTGCCTACACCGCCGGCCTCGGCGACGTGAACGTCAACGGCCAGACCTTCCCGGTCAACAACGACGTCGCCGACGTCACCCTGACTGGGCTGGTGGCCGATGGGCAGTCCGTCAATCTGGCCATCACCTTCGCCTCGGACGACGCCTGTGGATTCGCCGTCCTCGACGCGTGGACCGCCCCAGCCCCTTGCCCGTGCTCCATCGCGCTCACGGTCGGCACGGTCGGCACCTGCGATCCTTCCAGCGGGGGCCACACCGTGGACTTCCTGGTCGACGTCACGAACCCACCGGGCAGCGGCCTGCTCGACATCGGCGGCACCCTGTTCGAGCCCCCGGCAACCAGCGGCACCTTCAGCGCCTCGGTGGACGGGTTCCCAGCCGACGGACAAGCCGCCTCCGCCGGCGCCTTCTTCACCGACCTCCCCGCCTGCAGCACCGCCCAGGACGCCACGTGGGTCGCCCCCGCCCCCTGCTCCTGCCCGGGCGACATCGACGGAGACGGCATCATCGGCGTCTCGGACACCCTCGACCTCCTGGCCAACTTCGGCTGTGTCGGTGCCGGGTGCACCGGCGACGTGGATGACGATGGCATCGTGGGCGTCTCGGACATCCTCGAATTGCTCTCGGCCTTCGGCGACACCTGCTGATTCCCCGGATCGAAAAATTCCTTCCCCGAAGTGTCTTCGGTATGGAAATGCCAATTAAATTGGCATCCCATTTATGTTGACATGTCCTCCCCGCGCACCGTCCTCCACCTCGACCTCGACACCTTTTTCGTATCGGTGGAGCGGCTGATGGACAGCCGGCTCAACGGCAAGCCGCTGCTCATCGGCGGCACCGGCGACCGCGGGGTCGTGGCCTCCTGCAGCTACGAGGCCCGGAAGTTCGGCGTCCACTCCGGCATGCCCATGCGGATGGCCCGGGAACTTTGCCCAGAAGCGCTGGTCATCCGGGGAAATTCGGTGAACTACTCCAAGCATTCGCACGCCGTCACCGACATCGTCCGCGAGGCCGTCCCCGTTTGCGAGAAGAGCTCCATCGACGAGTTCTACGCCGATCTGACCGGCATGGACCGCTTCTTTGGTTGCTGGCAGTACGCCCGCGAGCTCCGCGAACGCATCATCCGCGAGACCGGGTTGCCCATCTCCTTTGGCCTGTCGGAAAACAAGACCGTCTCCAAAGTGGCCACCGGAGAGGCCAAGCCCAACAACGCGCTGCGCATCGAACGCGGCACCGAGCGCCCCTTCCTGGCCCCATTGGGCATCCGCAAAATTCCCATGGTCGGCGAGAAAACGTATCAAGTGCTCCGCAACCTCGGCGTCCGGCGGATCGGCACCCTCCAGGAAATGCCGGTCGACATGATGGAGCGTGTGCTGGGCAAATCCGGCCGCACCATCTGGCGCAAGGCCCGGGGCGAGGACCCCACCCCGGTCATGCCGACCAGCGACCGGAAGTCCATTTCCACCGAGCGCACCTTCCGCAAGGACACCACCGACACCGACCAGCTCCGCGGCATCCTGATCGCCATGGCCGAAAACCTGGCCTTCCAGTTGCGCCGCGGCAACAAGCTCACCGCCTGCCTCACCGTCAAGGTGCGCTACAGCGACTTCGACACCCGCACCCTGCAAGCCCGCATTCCCTACACCGCCGCCGACCACCGCCTCGTACCCAAGGCGCTCGAGATGTTCGAACAGCTCTACGACCGGCGCGTCCTCGTCCGCCTCGTTGGCGTCCGGTACAGCCACCTCGTGGGCGGGGGCATGCAAATGGACCTGTTCGATGCCGACGAGGACCGACAGGCCCTGTACCGCGCCATGGACGGGCTCCGCGAGCGCTTCGGCGACCGGACCATCGTCTCCGCCGCCAGCCTCGGTGCCCGCACCATCGGCCGCACCAATCCCTTTTCAGGCGATGCCCCCCTCCTCCTCGCCAACCGCCACCAGTAAATTGAACCCAGCATGTGCGGACGCTATGTCAACGTCACCTCCGTCGAAGCCGTCGAGAAGCGCTTCCAGGTCACCGCAGGGCCGGACTACACCGCCGCGCCCCCGCCGCCGAACACCAACGT
This sequence comes from Flavobacteriales bacterium, assembly GCA_002862785.1. GTDB lineage: Bacteria > Bacteroidota > Bacteroidia > Flavobacteriales_D > Sanyastnellaceae > UBA8752. The sequence continues at coordinate 13,964 of PKDZ01000020.1, read as the reverse complement.
GTCCCACGGCGACCTCGCTCCCGTGGTGACCGGCGACCGGCCGGACGCCCTGCAAGCCATGCAATTCGGCTTCACGCCAGCGTGGGCCAAGAAGCAGTTCTACATGATCAACGCGCGGAGCGAGGGCGACCACAACGCCGACAATGACCCCGGCTACCGCGGCGCCATGGGCATCCTACAGAAGCCGATGTTCCGGCAGTCCATCCGCACGCGCCGCTGCCTCGTCGTGGCCGACGCCTTCATCGAAGGCCCCCAACGCGAGAAGCTCGCCAAGCCCTATGTCGTCTATGCCCGCGATGGCCAGCGGCCTTTTGCCCTGGCCGGCATCTGGGACGAGTGGACGGACACCGCCACCGGCGAACTCGTGCGGTCCTTCGCCATCATCACGACCACCGCCTGCGACACCCTGCAGGCCATCGGCCACCACCGTTCGCCGGTGCTGCTCGACCCCGCCGACGAGCACAAGTGGATCGACCCGGTCACCCCCCTCGGCGACGTGACCGCCCTGCTCCGGCCCATTCCCGACGGCACACTCAATGCCTACCCCATCGACCCGGGCATCAAGAATCCCCGGCTCAACGGCACCACCCTGCTGCAGCCCACCGGCCAGCGCATCTTTCCGGAGTACGACTACGAACTCCACCAGTCGCTGGAGATGTTCGGCATGGGCGAATCCCGGGCACGCAAACTGCGGGGCCGCGAATCGGAGTCCGGTCAAGGCAGCCTCTTCTGAATCCCCACCGTTTCCCGCCGCCATGTTCCTGAACACCCATTCGTGGTTCAGCCTCCGCTACGGCGTCCTCCGCCCGGAGGAACTCCTCGCCGAAGCGCAGGCGGCAGGCGTGACGTGCATGGCCCTCACCGACGTGCACTGCACCGCCGGCGGGCCGGATTTCGCCCGGCTGGCCCCGAAGTACGGAGTCCGTCCCGTACTCGGCGTCGACTTCCGCGACGGCGCAATCCAGCGCTATGTCGGCCTCGCCCGCGACCACGACGGCTACGAGCGGCTCTGCGGCTTCCTCTCCGGCCTGCTGCACGAGGGACACGCCGGCAAGCCCGCCCGGATTCCGGACCGCGCCCCGGCCCTCGAAGGCGTGGTGTGGGTCTACCCCTGGGCGCGGCGGGCAGAGCGGACCACTGACGGGGCCCCGCGGTCCCCGTGGCAACAGCCCGGCGGCCTGCGGCCCGACGAATGCGTGGGCGTCCGGCCCGGCGAACTCGGCGCCCTCCGGCTGGCCCTCCAGCGCGACCCCGAGGGTACGCCCAGCGGCCGCATGGTGGCCCTCCATTCGGCCAGCTTCCGCCACAAGCGCGACCACAACGCCCACCGGTTGCTCCGCGCCATCGACCGCAATTGCCTCCTCGCCAAACTGCCGCCCGACCAAGTCGCCCCCGACACCGACCGCTGGCTGCGCGTTGGCGAATTCGAAGCGGCCTACGCCGAATTCCCCTGGCTCACCGACCGCGCAGTCGCCCTGCTCGACGCCTGCCACATCGACTTCGACGGCGACCTCGGCGATCAGGAGGACGGCGCCACCCACCGCAACCTTCGCACCTTTACCGGCTCCATCGTCGAAGACGAGCACCTCCTCCGCGACCTGTGCGCCGAGGGGCTCTCCTACCGCTACCCCGATCCCGACGAGGCCATCCTCGAACGGATGGAGTACGAGATCGAGGTCCTCCGCGAAAAGGAGTTCCTCGCCTACTTCCTCGTCAACTGGGACATCACCACCTACGCGCGGTCCAAGGGCTACTTCCACGTCGGTCGGGGCAGCGGAGCCAACAGCCTCGTCGCCTACCTCCTGCGCATCACCGACGTCGACCCGATTGAACTCGACCTCTACTTCGAGCGGTTCATCAACCTCTACCGGTCCAACCCCCCCGACTTCGACCTCGACTTCTCCTGGACCGACCGCGACGACGTCACGCGCTACATCTTCGACCGCTACGAGCACGTGGCCCTGCTCGGCGCCTACAATACCTTCCAGTACCGGGCGGTGGTGCGGGAGCTCGGCAAGGTGTTCGGCCTGCCCAAGCACGAGATCGACACGCTGGCCAGCGGGCGGTTCGACCCGGCGCGGCTGGGCGAAGTGGAACGCGCCGTCGTCCGCTACGCCGGCGTCCTCCGCGATTTCCCCAACCAAATCTCCATCCACGCCTGCGGCATCCTGATCGCCGACCGGCCCATCCACCGGACCTGCGCGACGTTCCTACCGCCGAAGGGATTCCCCACCACGCAATACGACATGGTGGTCGCCGAGGACCTCGCCCTCCACAAGTTCGACATCCTGTCCCAGCGCGGCCTCGCCAAGATCAAGGACGCCCTCGACCTCATCGCGAAGACCGATCCGGACGCCAGCATCGACATCCACGACATGAAGCGGTTCAAGGCCGACCCGCAGGTGCAACACCTGCTGCGGGAAGCCGAGGCCATCGGGTGCTTCTACGTGGAGTCGCCCGCCATGCGGATGCTCATGCGCAAGCTGCGGGTCGACGACTACCTCGGCCTGGTCGCCGCCAGTTCCGTCATCCGCCCGGGTGTGGCGCGCAGCGGCATGATGAAGGCCTACATCGAGCGGCACCGGTTCCCCGAGCGGCGCGGTGACGCCCACCCCATCCTGCTGGAGATCATGCCGGAGACCTATGGCGTCATGGTCTACCAGGAAGACGTGATCAAAGTGGCCCACCAGTTCGCCGGGCTGGACCTCGGGGAGGCCGATGTGCTGCGGCGGGGGATGTCGGGCAAATTCCGGTCGCGCGAGGAGTTCCAGAAGGCGCGGCAGGCCTTCTTCGACAAGGCCGCCCACAAGGGCCACGCCCCCGACATGGTCGCCGAGGTGTGGCGGCAGGTCGAAAGCTTTGCCGGCTACGCCTTTGCCAAGGGCCATTCGGCCTCCTTCGCCGTCGAGAGCTACCAGAGCCTCTTCCTCAAGGCGTACTGGCCGCTGGAATACATGACCGCCTGCATCAACAACTTCGGCGGCTTCTACCGGACCGAGTTCTACGTCCACGAAGCCCGGCTGCTGGGCGGCCGAATCGCCGCGCCCTGCGTCAACACCGGCGGCTACCTCGCCGGCTACGACCCCGCCACGCGGACCCTCACCCTCGGCTTCAACCTCGTCAAGGGCGTGGAGGGCGAGACCGCCGTCCGCATCGAACGCGAACGCCGCCACGCCGGCGCCTACCGCGACCTCGAGGATTTGGTTCGGCGCACCGGCATCGGCCTCGAACAGCTCCTGACCGTCATCCGCATCGGGGGCCTGCGGTGGACGGGACGCTCCAAGCAGCAATTGCAATGGGAGGCCCACTTCCTGCTCGGCCACCTGCCGAAGCAAGCCCCGGCCGCCGACCTCTTCCGCGAAGCCGAAACCGCCGAACACCAGACCCACCTCCGGAGCCTGCCGGCCCTCGAAGGCGGCAGCGGCGAAGACGCTTACGACGAGATCGAACTGCTGGGCTTTCCGCTGTCGTCCCCGTTCGGCCTGCTCACCGCCGAGGCGCAGCGCGCCGCCGAGGGCGCCCTGCCCGCCCGCGCCCTGCCCGAATACGTCGGCCGCGAGGTCACCATCGCCGGCTACCTCGTCACCGTCAAGGAAACCGGCACCGTCAAGGGAGACCGCATGCTGTTCGGCTGCTTCGTGGACCGCGAAGGCCAGTGGATCGACACCGTCCACTTCCCGCCGGTTGCCAAGGCCTACCCCTTCCGGGGGCGCGGCGTCTACCAGATGCGGGGCACCGTCCAGGAAGACTTCGGCTGTGTCAACGTGGAGGTCCAATCGATGGAGAAACTGGACCTCCAGCCTGACCCCCGCTACGACGAAAGCACCCCCACCAAGGCGCGCCCATCCGGCCGCCAACACCGCCGCGTCCCGCAGGCCCGCCGCCTGCCCAACGCCTCATGAGGTCCGAAAAAAGAGTGGATCAACGGCCAAACGCCCACCGCACACCAGCGTACACGTTGCGCCCGAAAATCGGCGCATACACGATGGCCGCATCAAACAAGGCATCGTCTCCGATCGGGCCGCCCGACACCGTCTGCACCTCACCGGGCGCGGTATCGTAATCGATGCCGACGATGGGCTCGGCCTGACGATAGTCCGTCACGTTCTCGACCCCGACATAAATCTGTTGCCCTTCGGAGAAATCCCGGCTGATCTGCACGTTGCCCGTCACGAACGTCGGCGCTTCAGACGGCCGGACATAGCGAGGGTCGACGAGGTCATTCTCAAAGGTCCACGGCAGGCGCTGGGGTCCAGTGACCTGAAACGTCACGTCCGCCCGCCACTGACGGCCCTTCGCGTCCGGTCGGGATCCGTACGCCACCGTCGCAAAGCCCCGGTGCTGCGCCACGAACGGGTCCTTCCGATACCCGCCATATCCATCAAAGCCATCGGGGTCATAATCGCTGCTTGCATCCACCCAACGGTAGGCCAGCGTGATGTCCAGGCGCTTCGTCCAGTCCCACCAGAATTCCGCCTGAGCGCTGCGAGACTGGCTCCTCCCTTGACGGATGGTCGCCTCCCCCGGAGTGTCCAAATCCACGAAAACCCGGTTGCTGAAATCGACGCGGTACCCGTCGAGGTTGAAACTGGCATCCCGGTATCCCAAGGTGAACTTGGACAGCAGATTCAGTCCCAAGTTCCAGCTCTCTTCAGGCTGCAATCCCCGGAAAGGATCCACCGAACCAGACTCTGGGAAAATCCAGCTCCGGTTCGACGCCCAGACTCCGGCAAACTCCGCCAAAGGAACGGACGTCCGCCACCCCTTGCCCGCCGCGGCCTTCAGCGAAATCGCATCCGACACGGACCATCGGGCATTCAGGCGAGGAGTGACAAACACCCCAAACGTATCGTGAACATCCGACCGAAGCCCGAGGATGACGTCCCATTGCTCCCGCTTCACCGTCCACTCGGCAAACGCACCAACGGTGGCCTCCTCACGACGCACGGTCGCAATGCCACCCGGCACGGGGAAGGTGCCGTCCTGAATCAAGGCTTGGTCATACCGGTCGGCTTTGCCGGACAGACCCACCACCAAGTCGTCCCCGCGCCCCGTCTTCATCTGGTGAAGCAGGTTCAGTCGGGCAAACTGCTGATCGGCGATGTAACTCCGGTACGGACCGAAAGACAGCGTCTGATCGTGATTCCCCAAGGTCAACTGGCTCCCCAGGCTTCGGCCATCGTCGCCGGGAAAGACATATCCCGTTTTTGCGGTGGCCACCACACGATTGACCGCCTGATCCGCCATCCACAAACCATTCGTGCCAGCATCCAGCAGAGGCAATTGACCCGATTCCTTCTCCTGGGTCACCGCCGTGACGGCATACTCTCCGCGCATTCCTCGATCGCCGGTGTATTCCCACTCCGAGCGAAGGACAACGTCCTTCGACAAAGCGTTGTCCTGAAAGCCGTCTGAATTACGATCATTGATCCGGTCAGCCCATTCCCCATGGGTCAGCAACGCTGTCTTCCACTTGCGAGACACAGCGTGACGGCTGACGGTGTTGAGCTCAAATCGGCCCGCCCGATTCAAGAATCCATTGACAATGAGCTTGTCCTGGATGTCGGCGTCGCGCAGCGAAACGTTGATCTGCCCTGTCATGCTCTCGTGGCCAAGGGTCACGGAGCCCGCCCCCTTTCCGATGTGGATCTGGTCGACCCACTCGCCGGGGATGAATTTCATGCCCTGCAGGATGTTCAGCCCGCGTGCGCCAGGCTGGTTGTCGAACATAATCTGGGTGTACTTGCCGTCCAAGCCCAGCATCCGAATCTGCTTCGTGCCCGTCACCGCGTCCGTGAAACTGGCGTCCACCGCCGCGTTGGTCTCAAAGGCCTCACTCAAATTGCAGCAAGCCGCACGGCACAACTCATCCCGGCCCAGCGATTGGACCACCAACGGGTCCAAAAGACTCACCGACGTCGTCGGGCCCTTGGCCACGACTTGAGCCTCGTTGAGTTGGAATCCCTCGCCCAACGGAATCTCGACGTAGGTCTGCCCGATAAAGGGCAGTTCCACCGTGGTCATTCCGATGAAACTGGCCACGAGGGTGTCTCCCTCCACACCATCAAGACGGAAGAACCCGTGGGAATCCGTAGCCGTGCCCTGACCCGTGCTCTTCCACACGACATAGGCTCCTGGCAAGGGGAGCCAATTTTCTTCTTCGCGCCCCTCGCTCGGAGCATGATCTTGCCCACTGCGGTCGACCTGGTCCTTGGAGAACACCTTGCCCTTGACGGTGACCGTCTTTTGCGCGGACACCGGCAAAATCAGCAGGCCAGCCGCCACGGCAAGAACGAGTGAAATTGAGCGGGGCATCAGCGACGATCGTCGTCCTGGTCGTGTTCCAAATGCTTCTCACGATCCGAGCACCCCTGACAGCCTGAACGGTACAGGCAACAATCTGCCAAGCCATTGTAGACCTCATCCGTGGCCGTGTACAGGTCGGTGTCATGACCGGCGTCGGCCACAAGCTGCTGGATCCGCTCCTCCGAGATTTTCTTCGGCTTGTATACCACAACGGCCTTCTCCTTGAACTGGTCCCATTCCACAGCTCGGACGCCTGGCACATCCAAAGCCGCCACGATGCGGTCCTCACACATGGGACAACATCCCTTTGCGGTGAACTCACACTTCAGAGAACCCTGGGACCACGTCACACAGGAGACGGCCACAAGACACAGAGACAAAAACAGGCGCATACATCAAATTTACTTCAACCCTGGCAGGCTAAACGTCAGCACAATCCCAAAAAGTCGACTTACTCGCCGGTGACCTTCGACTTGAGATAGTCACGGTTCATCCGGGCAATGTTGTCCAAGCTGATGCCCTTGGGACACTCCACTTCACATGCACCGGTGTTGGTGCAATTGCCGAAGCCCTCCTTGTCCATCTGGTCCACCATGCGCTGCACGCGGCTCATCCGCTCGGGCTGGCCCTGCGGCAACAGGGCGAACTGGCTCACCTTGGCCGACACAAAGAGCATGGCCGACGCATTCTTGCACGTGGCCACACAGGCCCCACATCCAATGCAGGTCGCCGCATTGAAGGCATCGTCGGCGTCGGCCTTGGGAACCGGAATCGCATTGGCGTCCAGCGGGTTGCCAGAGCTGTTCACGCTCACGTAGCCTCCGGATTGGATGATGCGGTCAAAGGCGCTGCGATCCACAGCGAGGTCCTTGACCACCGGGAATGCAGCAGCACGCCACGGCTCGATGTAGATGGTCTCACCGTCTTTGAAACTCCGCATGTGGAGCTGGCAGGTCGTCGTCTTGCGGTTGGGACCATGGGCCTCTCCATTGATGAACATGCTGCACATGCCACAGATGCCCTCGCGACAATCGTGGTCAAAGGCGACGGGGTCCTGCCCGTCTCGGATGAGCTGGTCGTTGAGCACGTCCATCATCTCGAGAAAGCTCATGTCCCCGGTGATGCCGGTGACCGGATAAGTCTCCATCCGGCCTTGCTCCTGCGGCCCTTCCTGCCGCCAGATCTTCAACGTAAAGTCCATGGCTTATTTGTAACTGCGGGTCTTCAATTCAACGTTGTCGAAGGTCAATTCCTCCTTGTGGTGGGTGGCCTCCGCCGGCACCCCGGTGTAGGCCCAGGCGCTGACGTGGGCGTGGCCCTCATCGTCGCGGAGCGCCTCGCCCTCAGGCGTCTGGTACTCCTCCCGAAAGTGGCCGCCACAACTCTCGTTGCGCTCTAGGGCGTCCTTGCACATCAGCTCTCCGAGCTCCATCAAATCGAACACCCGGCCCGCTTTGTCGAGTTCGGGATTGAAGCGGTCGGCCCGTCCCGGCACCCGAACGTCCTTCTCGAATTCCGACCGAAGGGCCTGGATGTCAGCAATGGCCTTCTTCAGGCCTTCCGCATTGCGGGACATGCCGCACTCGTTCCACATGATGCGGCCGAGTCGACGGTGGAAGTCGTCCACCGGAATCTTGCCGTCATTGCCGAGCAGCTTTTCAATGCGGTCTTGAACTGCCTTCTCGGCTTCGGCGAACTCCGGAGTTTCCGTGGAGACTTCACCCGTCCGGATGTCGTCGGCGAGGTAATCCCCAATGGTGTAGGGAAGCACAAAGTAGCCGTCCGCTAGACCCTGCATCAGGGCCGAGGCGCCGAGGCGGTTGGCCCCGTGATCGGAGAAGTTGGCCTCTCCGCAGGCGTAGAGCCCCGGGATGGTCGTCTGCAGGTTGTAGTCCACCCAAAGGCCGCCCATCGTGTAGTGTACGGCCGGGTAGATGCGCATCGGCGTCTTGTAGGGGTTGTCCGCCGTGATCTGCTCGTACATCTGGAAGAGGTTGCCATACTTGGCGCGGACAACCGCCTCGCCCAGCTCCCGAATCTTCTCCATGGACGGAGCGGGGATGCCCTGGACGTTGGCTTCGGTGCGGCCATAACGCTCGATGGCGCTGGCGTAGTCCAGATAGACAGCCTCACCGGCTTCATTGACCCCGAATCCGGCGTCACACCGCTCTTTGGCCGCCCGGCTGGCCACATCGCGTGGCACCAGGTTGCCGAAGGCCGGGTACCGGCGCTCGAGGTAGTAATCCCGGCGCTCCTCAGGAATGTCCGTCGGACGAAGAGAGCCGTTGCGGAGGGCTTCCACATCCGACTGCTCCTTGGGAACCCAAATGCGACCGTCATTCCGAAGCGATTCGGACATCAGCGTCAGCTTGGACTGGTAATGGCCACTGACCGGAATGCACGTCGGATGGATCTGCGTGTAGGAGGGGTTGGCCATGTAAGCCCCCTTCTTGTGGGCCTTCCAGGCCGCGGACACATTGGAGCCCATGGCGTTGGTGCTCAAGAAAAACACGTTGCCGTACCCCCCGCTGCACAGGACCACCGCGTGGGCACCGTGACGCTCAATTTCACCGGTTGTCAGGTTGCGGGCAATGATGCCACGGGCCTTGCCGTCGACCACGACCACGTCCATGAGCTCATGGCGGTTGTACATGGTGACCTTGCCCTTGGAAATCTGGCGGCTCAAAGCGCTGTATGCCCCGAGCAGGAGCTGCTGTCCAGTCTGGCCTTTGGCGTAGAACGTTCGGCTCACCTGGACACCGCCAAACGAACGGTTGTCCAGCAGGCCACCGTACTCCCGGGCGAACGGGACACCCTGGGCGACGCACTGGTCGATGATGTTGGCGCTGACCTCAGCGAGGCGGTACACGTTGGCCTCGCGGCTGCGGTAATCCCCGCCTTTGATGGTGTCGTAAAACAGGCGGTAGACCGAGTCCCCGTCATTCTGATAGTTCTTGGCCGCATTGATGCCGCCCTGGGCAGCAATCGAGTGGGCACGGCGCGGGCTGTCCTGAAAGCAGAATGCCTTCACATTGTATCCCATCTCGGCGAGCGAGGCGGCGGCCGAGCTGCCCGCCAATCCCGTGCCGACGACGATCACGTCGATGAGGCGCTTGTTGGCCGGGTTGACCAGCCGGATGCTGTTCTTGTGGTTTGTCCACTTGTCCGCCAGGTCTCCCTCCGGAATCTTGGCGTCGAGCGCGACACTGTGCTTGGGCATCTCCGTCATCTCTTCTTCGATTCTGACCGTCAGGCCTGGGTGATGTACATGAACACGACGATGGCCGAGAACAACACAGGGACCAGCACACTGAAGGCCTTGCCGAGGCAGCTGATGATGTTGGTGTATCGAGGATGGCGCAGCCCGACGGACTGGAAGCCGCTCGAGAACCCGTGCCACAGGTGGAAGCCCAAGGCGAACTGGCCGAGCAGATACAGGCCGATGGCGGGCAGGGCCCAACGGTTCATCTCCGGGTTGAAGAAAGCCGCCACGACAGTGTACAAATCCTTCACGGACTCGCCGTCGTAGTCAATCATGGCCACCTCCCCGAAGTGCATCTGCCACCAGAAGTTCTGCATGTGCGTCACCAGGAAGACGAGGACGATGGTGCCGAGCAGCATCATGTTGCGGCTGGACCAGCCGGCATTGGTGGAGGCGCGCTCCATGGCATAGCGCACAGGGCGGGCCTTGCGGTTCTGCAGGGAAAGGACCACGCCGTCCACGAGGTGGAAGAGGACGGAAAAGTAGGTGAGATAGGACAGCACCTTGACCGCCGGAAAGGTGGTCATGAACTTGGCGTATTCGTTGAATTGACGTCCTCCATCCGAGGCTGCCGTGAGCAGCTGGAGGTTGCCTGCCAAGTGTCCGACCAGGAAGAGGCAGAGGAAAAGTCCTGTGACCGCCATGGCGTATTTCTTGGCGAGCGAAGACTGGAGGATTCCGTTTTGGGCCATGAAGTGGTGCGTTCGGGCCGAATCATGACGGCCGATTTGCCTTTCGCGAAATTAAGGTCCGAACGGCGGGTGAACAATGCATTCACCCGCCGTCCGTGGACCCCGTTGGACCGGTCAGGCGTCCTGCGGCACGCGGTCGAGCATCAGCATCTCCTGCGTGACGATCTCCGCAGCCACCCTCTGCTGGCCGGTCTTGTCCTCATATTGACGGTAGACCAGCCGGCCCTCGATGGCCACTTCACTGCCTTTCGACAGGTATTGGGTCATGATGGCGGCGAGCTGGCCCCAGGCAATGACGTTGTGCCATTGGGTCGTCTCGGTCTTCTCGCCTTGGGCGTTGCGGTAGACCTCGTTGGTGGCGAGTCGGAGGTTGGCCTTGACCTTGTCTCCATCGAATTCGATCCGTTCGGGATCCTGACCGAGGCGTCCGATCAGCAGGACTCGGTTGCGCAGTGCATTCATGCGTGTGGGTGTGTTGGGTTTGAAAGGAAATCAGGAGCAAGGTGCCGGTCCCACGCCCCCCTCCAACCCGGGGTTTGCGCCCGACCGCCCCTGCCTTGTGGGCGTTAGCTTGCGCCACATGCTTCGTCCATTCCGTTTCACCCCCCTCCTCATCCTGGCCCTGACCTTGCAGTCCAATGTGCTCGCCCAACACGGCGCTTGGGTCGACATCGTGCCCATGACGCGCAACCTGTTCGGCGCCGATGACGCCCAGGACCTCTCCTTCGCCGTGGGCTGGAGCTCCAGCACGACAGACAACGGATGGCGCTCCTTGGTCGGATTCGACCTCGGACAGGAAAGCCAGGACAGCTTCGGCACCACCATCACCACCACCAATCGGCGGATGGACCTCCGAGCCGGGCGTCGGTGGCGGGTTGGGGAGCCAGATGAGAATCGCCCCTGCTGGATTCACCTGGGCGTCGACCTGCTCATCGAAAGCGACCATGTCGGAACCGAGTCCTTCAACTTGGATTTCAATTCGACCAACACCACCACAACGGTCGAATCCGGCTTCAGTGGCGTCCTCGGCATCCAGTGCCGGATCACCGACGGATTCCACCTCGTCACGGAGGCGCGGATGGACGGCGTCTATGTGAGCGAAATGACGCGGGTCAGCGACAGCTTCGGCGGCAACTTCGAAGAATTCGACAGCGGGTGGAACGCCCGGCTGACCCCGCCGCTTCAGCTCCTGCTGGTCCTCGATTTGTGACCGGTGCAACGCCTCCCATCCTCCTCAAGTTATCTTGATGCCGTGGAATTGAAGTTGAACCTGAATCCGAGTGCCGTCGTGGCGACCGCCCTGTGCGCTGTGTTGCTCGTGGCCTGCTCCAAGGCCATCGACACCAAGCCGACTGTGCCAAGCCTCCCCGAAGTCACTCCGGATTACCGGACCGAGATGGCCCCCATCTTTCAAGTCCAACAGCCGGTTGCAGAAGCCCCCCATCACGACGAACGCGCCCAATTGGGCCGGGTCCTCTTCCACGATCGGATGCTGAGCCAGAACGGCGCCGTCAGCTGCAGCAGCTGCCACCATCAATCCCACGGGTTTGCCGAGCCACGGGCCCTGAGCCAAGGCCTCCGGGAAGAGTTGACCGACCGCAACGCCAGCCACCTCGCCAATCCCGGCGCCCAGTTCGCCTACTTCTGGGATGGCCGCGCCAACGATCTGACCACCCAGGTCACGATGCCAGTAGAAAACCACGTGGAGATGGGCTTCCGCAGCCTGGAGGACCTGATGCTCCGGCTCGAACAGCTCGACTACTATGCCCCTTTGTTCGAGGCCGCATTCGATGACCCGACGCCGAGCGTCGACCGCATCCAAGACGCCCTGTCCACCTTCCTGCGCTGTCTCGTTTCCTGCCGGTCCAAGGCCGATGACGCCTTCGTGGACGCCATGCCCGAGGTCTGGAACCCCTGGGGCGTCCTGATGGGCGAAATTGAGTTGAATGGCCTCGATGAACTCGAGCGACGCGGGTTCGAGCTCTTCCACGGAGAAGCCCAATGCGCCAGTTGCCACGGCGGCCCCCACTTCAATGGCTGGGGCCTCGATTTCGCCGACATCGGTCTCGATGCCGACACGGAAGGCAGCGCCTCCACGCCCATTGACGCTGGAGGAGGGTTCTTCGGAGGATGGGGACCCACGGCCATGAAGGTGCCGTCGCTCCGCAACGTGGCCCTGACCGCTCCCTACATGCACGACGGCCGGTTTGCCACGCTGGACGACGTCCTCGACCACTACAGCCACGGCATCCAGGACGTGCCCACCCTCGACTTCCGGCTCCGGGATTGGAGCAGTGGAAGCGTCGTCATTGGAGGACCGGACCTCATCGAACCCATCATCTTCCCAGGCGGCGGCAGCGGTGACGAGACCCCGCCCGTCCGCCTCAATTTCACACCCGAGGAGCGACTCGCCCTCAAAGCCTTCCTGCACAGCCTGACGGACTTCGCTTTCGTCCAGGACGACCGATTCAGCAACCCCTTCACCCCCCAACCGTAAAAAAGGGCATTGAACAAGGCTGGCCGAGCGCCCACTATCTTCGCGCCGCCGTGCCCACCCGGGTTCGGCGGCGCTTCATTTCCAGCGGTTTCCACCATGTCCACCCCCGCCTCCGATCGACCCATCCGCGTCCGATTCGCCCCCAGCCCCACCGGCCCACTCCACATGGGCGGCGTCCGCACGGCCTATTACAACTGGCTGTTCGCCCGCCGGCACGGCGGCACGTTTGTCCTCCGCATCGAGGACACCGACCAGACCCGGTTCGTCGAAGGCGCCGAAGACTACATCCGCGAAGCCTTGGATTGGTGCGGCATCACCCCGGATGAAGGGCCTGGCAATCCCGGCGAATTCGGACCCTACCGCCAGAGCGAGCGCGGTGACCTCTATGGCCCGCAGGTACAAGCCCTGCTCGATGCCGGCCACGCCTACAAGGCTTGGGACACCCCCGAGGAAATCCAGGCCCGACGCGATGCAGCGGAAGGCAGCGGCACTCCGTTCCAATACGACGCTTCCTCGCGCGCTTCCATGCGCAACAGCCTGTCGCTGCCGGCCTCCGAGGTCGCCGATCTGGAAGCCGCCGGCGCGCCCTACGTGGTCCGCTTCAAGATGCCGGCGAGCGAGCCCGTGACCTTCACGGACGCCATCCGCGGCGCCGTCACCATCGACACCGCTGTCCTCGACGACAAGGTCCTCATGAAGGCCGACGGTCTGCCCACCTACCACCTCGCCAACGTGGTGGACGACCATTTCATGGAGATCAGCCACGTCATCCGCGGCGAAGAATGGCTGCCGAGCGCACCCTTGCACCAGCTGCTCTACCGCGCCTTCGGCTGGACGCCCCCCACGTTTGCCCACCTGCCCTTGATCCTCAAACCGACCGGCAACGGCAAGTTGTCGAAGCGCGACGGCGACAAGGGCGGTTTCCCCGTCTTTCCGCTCCGCTGGACCGACCCCGCCACTGGCAACGAAAGCAGTGGATACCGCGAGACCGGCTACCTGCCCGAGGCCTTCATGAACATGCTCCTCCTCCTCGGGTGGAACCCCGGCACCGAGCAGGAGATGTTCTCCCTGGACGAAGCAGCCAAGGTGTTCGACCTGGACCGCGTCATCAAGAGCGGGGCCCGATTCAATCCCGACAAGGCAAAGTGGTTCAACGAGCAGCACCTCCGCGACACTCCGGTGGCCGACCTGATGCCCGCCACTCAGG
>PKDZ01000063.1 GCA_002862785.1 Flavobacteriales bacterium | reverse complement strand
CATTGTACTCGGCGTAGCCCGCGTCAGTGCACCCCAGTAGGGAGGCGCAGCTTCCGTCGTCGGTGTTGGCAGAATCGTTATACTCGTCGTAGGCTGGATTCGTGCAGCCTACGACCACTTCAGTGGTGCAGCTGCCGTCGTCGGTGTTGGCGGAAGCGTCGTACTCGATGTAGTTGGCGTCCGTACAGCCCTCGACCACAAGCGTGGCGCAGCTTCCGTCGTCGGTGTTGGCGGAAGCGTCGTACTCGGTGTAGTTGGCGTCCGTACAGCCCTCGACCACAAGCGTGGCGCAGCTTCCGTCGTCGGTGTTGGCCGAAGCGTTGTACTCGAGGTACGTTGAATTCATGCAGCCTTGAACCTGAATGTATGTGGTTCCATTGCTGAGGTAAACCTCGTAAGAGCCGTCAGGCTGAAGGATGATGCTGTCGACCTGAACTTCTTGGATTTGTGCTGCGAGTTCAGGGATCGTGACGATGTTGTCGCAATCCTCTTGGGCGAGCACAGGCGAGGCTGCGACGAGCAGCAGAAAGGCAAAAACCTCGCGCATCCGTGTGGGGCAATTGGTCATCATGTTCTTGTCCATTAGGAGTGATCAGTCTTCAATGCAAGGCGCATTGTCGGGGTCATTGTAATTGGGACTCGTGCGGTCAAAGCAGTTGTCTTCGTCGTCGCAGATGCCGTCCGCATCCTGGTCGCTCACTCCGCAATCGCAACACAGGTCGTAGGTCACAATCACAGAGACGGCCTCACTTGCGCACGAGCTGGCATCCACAGCGGTGACCGAGTAATACCCGGGTGCCATGCCGCCGTAAGAACCCGTCCCGGGGAAGGCAAACGCATAATCTCCGGCGCCATTCAATCCGGTCACGTCCAAGGAAACAGGGTCGCCGCTGTCCATGGTCACGCTGATTTCTCCATCCGCCGAGATCAACAATGTCGCGCTGGATACCAGTTCCACCGATCCGATGACAGCCGCGCTCAGGAAACTGCAGGAGCCGTCATCGATGGTGGCACTCGGATCGTAGTTACAAGAAGTGGGGTAGGTGCACCCAGAATACTGACAGGACCCGTCATCAATGGTCACACCCGCATCATAGTTGTCGGCTTCACTGTCGGTGCAGCCGCCACAATTGGCGTAGTCGCAACTGCCATCGTCGATGACCGCTGTGTCGTCATAGTTGGAAGAGCACGCGTTCGTGCAACCTGAACAGCCCGTGTAGGAACAGCTGCCATCATCATACAGTGCTCCTGCGTCGTAGTTGCAAGCTCCGGGGTCCGTGCACCCCAGACAATATTCGCACTCGGTATAGCCCGTGGCCGCGGCGGCGTAGTTGCAAGCCGACGGGTCCGCGCAATCGGTGCTGGGCAGCATGAAGAACGCGTTCCAAGGGAAAATGCAGTAGTCGGCTACGGGTGTGCCTTGCAGATTGACATTCGGATCATAGTTGGTCGCCGAAGGAATGGTGCACCCCGCTTCCGTATAGACATAGCAACTGCCATCGTCATCGGTGGCATTGGGGTTGTAGTTGGTTGCATCGGGGTCGGTGCATCCTTCCACTCCGATGGCCGCGATTTCGTCGCAAACACCATCCTGATTGGCATCGTTGATGCAATTCCCGTCGCAATCCTGATAGAGCTCGGCATAAGTACAAGCACCAGATAGTGTCGCCGACGCATCATAGTTGCACGCCGCATAGTCCATGCACCCAACACAGGAGTCAAACTCGCAACTGCCATCGTCAGCACCAGCCTCTGCGTTATAGTTGCAGGCGTCAGGCCACGCGCATCCCAAAAGCGTAGAACAACTCCCATCGTCGAGGGTAGCAGCAGAATCGTATTCCGAGTAATCTTCATCCATACACCCATATGACACGCTAGACTCAGACAAGATGACCGTGCTGCCGTCGTCGTGGATCATGTCCACCTCGTTTCCATTCAAAACCAGAACAGGAGGGGTGCAATTGTCACCGTCCGTCGACATCACACACTGGCCTTGATCGCTGACCAATTGGTACGCGTAACTCGCCAGAATGTCACCCTCGCTGGTGATCTCTGTGGCGGTTCCATCGTTGCCGAAGTGAACCAGAGTTTGGACGGCCACACAATTCCCGTTGTCAAACACGGCCGTGTATTCTAGGGCCAACACCTCGCCCAACATAAAGGCCGAGACATCGGCACAATCGTCGTTCTCTTCAAGGTTCACAGGGGTGACATCCGAGATGGCCAACGACATCAAAGGCCACATGAGGCACAAAAGCCCGGTGCATGCAAGTTTCATTGTGGTCAGTGCGGTAAGAAAGCACCTACAAGAAAAAAAAATCTTCCCGCTTTTATGCCGATTTTATAATATAATAGACTAAACTCAAATATCTGAAGCTCAGATATCATAATTAGCTTATTCGCCGCTTTGAGCAGTCAAATGGTGCGGCACCCACCAAATCCGCTAGGTGTTCACGGTCGGCCTGCTGTCCAAGAATTAATTGAATGCGGTGGTCGCCAGGACTCTCAATTGGCATCCTGAGCAGAGGCAGAGAGCGAGGCGCAGAGTGCCAAACAAGCGAGAAAGCGTTTCATGGTTACCTTAATTTCGCTCAGGCAGTAGGCGGTCACTAAAAAGACTTTGTAGGCGCGTTAAATCGCCGGTGTTCATCGCTGCGCTCTAGGCTTGGCGGTTTCTTCAAGGGGATGTTTTGAACACCTCCATCCTGCCACGATTTTGACACAGGATGCGCTGAAACCCGAGCAAATACTGCGGGTGTTCAATTCACTCGGTGAACTGAGGCTCACTTCCGCTTGCGGCGGTTGATGAGGACCAGGATGGGCAGAGCGAGCGCCATGACGGCGAAAATCATCATCATGTTCATGTCCTCAAGATCAAGAGCAGGCCGATTGAGCTGTGCCGCGTCTTGTGAAGTTATTCGTCCTCGCCGGTGTGGAAGAGGCCGATGAGGCGGCGGGCGAGGTCGCTGAGGAGGGCGCCGACGGCCTTGAGGATGAGCCACAGCGCCCACAGGGGAAAGAAGAGATACTTCAGGAAGCCGTTTGGCCCCCATTCGTCATCGTTGTGGTCGTTCATTGCTTCTGGTGGATGGTCAAGATAAGTTGGGGTGTCGCGCAACTCTTCGGGCCCTGCGGTGTTCATTCTCCGTACATTGCGCTGCCTTGGATTTGTACCGAAACCTGCTCCCATTCTTGGCCCTTCTGTGGCTGTTTGTGTTGCCCCTGCGTGCGCAGGTCGTGATCAACGAATTTTCGTGCGCCAACTACTCCCTGAACATTGCGGGCAACAACGAGGATTTCGTGGAGCTCTTCAATGAGACGGCGGGGCCCATTGACATCGGCGGGTGGTATCTGTCGGACAACGTGGACAACCCCACCAAGTTTGAGATCCCGGCGGGCACCGTCGTGCCGCCCAATGGATTCCTGATGATCATGTGCAGCGGGGAGGCGCAGGCAGGCAACCTGTACGCGGGAGGCTACCTCAACACCAATTTCCGGATTCACCAGTGCAAGCAGGAATCCGTCGTGCTGTCTGACGCCACGGGGGCCATCCTCGAGAGCTACACCTACGGGACGGACATCAGCACGAACCAGGAGGATCACAGCTGGGCGCGAGACGTGGATGGCACCGGTGACTGGAAGGTCTGCCTTCAGCCCTCGCCCAATGCGACCAATGCAGGGTCTGCTGGATTTTACTACGACGGCTACGCTCCGATGCCGATTCTTGGGGAGGCGCCCGGATACAGCTCGGCAGCCATTTCACTGGACATTTCCGGTCCCGCGGGCATGGACATCTACTACACGCTCGACGGCTACAAGCCGACGGACACGTCCCTGCCTTACGTTGCGCCCATCGGCCTCATGGAGACCACGGTGGTTCGCGCCGTTGTGGTGGACCCCGCCGGAATTCTGGCGCCCAGTTTCGTGGAGACCAACACCTATTTCCTTGGAGACGACAGCCACACCATCCGTGTCGTGAGCGTGAGTGGCGGAGGACTGGAGGATGGCGCTTGGATTGGGGACGAGCCGATGCACATCGAGTTCTTCCATGAGGATGGCACGTTCTGGGTTGAAGCCGAAGGTGACTCCAATGAGCACGGAAACGACTCGAATGCCTACCCTCAGAAGGGGTTCGACTACATCACCCGCGACCAGATGGGATACGATGACGTCGTCGATGCTGAGCTGTTTCATCTCGCAGACCGAGGCAAATTCCAACGGCTGATCTTCAAGGCGGCCGCCAACGACAACTATCCATACTCCGGTGGGGCGCACGTTCGGGACGCCTATTGCCAGACCCTGAGCCAGCTGGCCGACCTTCATTTGGACGAGCGGACGAGCGAGAGTTGCATCGTGTACATCAACGGCCAGTACTGGGGCGTGTATGAATACCGCGAGAAGGTGGACGACAGCGACTTCACGAAGAAGTACTACGACCAGACGCGGTACGACATCGACTTCCTGAAGACGTGGGGTGGTACCTGGGAGGAATACGGCGATGGGGACGATTGGTACGACCTCGTCGATTTCATCACCACCAACGACATGACGGTGGAGGCCAACTACACCCAGGCCGTGAGCGAACTCAATGAGATGTCGCTCATCGACTACTTCATCCTGAACAGCTATGTGGTTTGTGCTGACTGGCTCAACTGGAACACGGCCTGGTGGCGGGGACGGAACCCCGATGGAGATGGTCGCCGCTGGCGCTATGCCCTTTGGGACCTGGACAACACGTTCGGCCACGGGGCGAATTACACCGGCATTCCCAACACTGGAGCGACAGCGGATCCTTGCAATCCGGAGAACATGGGCGATGTGGGCGGCCAGGGACACATCCCCGTCCTCAACGCCCTCATGGACAACGACACCTTCTGGGCGACCTACATCAACCGGTGGGCCGATCTGGGCAACACCCACTTCACCTGTGACAATATGCATGCCGTCCTTGACAGCATGATCGGGGTCATCGAGCCGGAGATGCCCAGGCAAATGGAGCGCTGGGAAGGGGACATGGCGTCTTGGGAAGCGGCGGTCCAGGAAGTGCACGACTTCATCGACGAGCGGTGCAATGAGACCGTGCTGAGCGGCATGGAGGATTGCTACGACGTCGTTCCCGTGACGCTGACGCTCCTTATCGATGGATGTGGCGAGGTGGAATTGAACACCATCGACATCACCCCGGCCATGTCACCCCACGAGGCCTGGTATTTCGAGGGGGTGCCGATTTCGTTCGAGGCGGAAGAGGAGTGCGAAGGCGCGGAGTTCCTGTATTGGGAAGTTGTGTCCGGAGATGTGGTGATCAACGCACCACAGGACATGCTCATCGAGCTGGTCCTGAGCGGGGATGCGACCATCATGGCCCATTTCGGCGAGCCGGTGCCGCCGGAAATCGTGGTGTTCGAGGTTGAACCCGCCGGTGTGGGGGACATCGTGCTCAATGGGGTGGTGACCGGCCCCTATCCCGATGAGCAAGAATTGTTCGATGGGGAGCACGACATCGCGGCGACCGCGGATGCGTGGTGGGCCTTTGCGCACTGGAGCCACACCAACAACGCCATCCTGCCCGACCTCGAGTCGGATGATGCCGTTTTGCTGGTCGACACCGGAGGGACGGTCACGGCGCACTTCGAGTATGTCGAGCACGTTGACCTGATGGTCGATGTTCTGCCGGCTGGATCCGGGACGGTCGAGGTTGTGGGCCGGGCCATCGTGTCCGACCACTGGGAGGACAGCTTTGTGGTGGACGGGCCCCAGGGCTTCATCGCCAAACCGGCCGCCGACTGGAAGTTCGACCGCTGGGAAGTCGTCGGCGCCGAGGAGGTGGTGGGACTCCAGACCCATGAGTTGGGTGTGGTGCTGCCGTCAGACGGGGCGGTGCAGGTGGTCGCCCATTTCACCGAATTGGATCTTCGCCTCTATGTGCCCAATGCGTTCTCCCCCAACAACGACGGAGTGAACGATGGATTCCGTCCGTTGGGTCAGGCGTTTGGTGCCACTGATTACCTCTTCCAGATTTTCAATCGTTGGGGTGAGGTGGTGTTCTCGAGTACGGACCCAGACGAATACTGGATTGGTCAGGACCAGAGCGGGTCCGGCGAGCACTTCGTGCGGGATGGCCAATACGCGTGGTATGTCCAGGTGCGCTGGACGCACGGCAAATACCCGGAGGACTTCTCCGGGATGCTGACGGTGGTCCGCTGATCAGCCGAGGGCGATGTCCTTCCAAGCGTGACCGCGGCCCTTGGCGAGGACCACGAACAAGAACACGCCAACCGGCCCCAGCATAAAGCAGCCCAGTTGACAGGGCAGCAAGGCCAGTCGCGGCATGTCGAGGTCCATCCCTTTTCGGGTCACGAGAATGCCCGCAAGGAGATCGAAGGCCAAGTAATGCACCCAACCTGCGGTCATGGCCCACGGGTCGTTCAGCAAGGCCATGACGCCCTCGAGGGACATGAAGTCGGCGCCATCGAAGTTGAAGTGGGTGGCAATGATCAAGGCATACACCGAAGCCAGGATGGCCACGAAAGCACCGCTCAGGATAACGCGCCGGACGACGTTGGAGCGGGGCGCTGCGATCATGGCGATCCATGCCACGGGGGCGATCCCGTTGACGATTTGGAAGGCCGTCTCGGGGGTCATCCTTTCTTTTCGCCCACGAACCCGTCCTCTTTGCGGTCAAAGAGGACATTGAAGGTGGTCAACGAGCCGTAGCAGCGGGTGATGTACTGTTGGAGGTTGACCTTGTCCTCGTCGGACAGCTTGCCGTGGCTGTTGATGTTCTGTTCGAGCACGCGCATCCGGTCGCGGAGCATGACGATCTTGTGGAAGAAGGTTTCGATCGGAATCTCCTTGGACTTGAGGCCCTCGTGTCCCGGGCGCAATTCCATGGTGCCTCCCTCCCACTTGTCGCCCAGGGCGATGGGCTCAGGAGACTCCATGTACTGGTCGAAGACGTTCTCTACAGCAGTGATGACGTCCTCCAGCTCAATTCCGCTCCCCCCTCCTTCAGGACAGGGCTTCACGACCTCATAGGCTTCGTAAGTCTTCGCCAATTCTTTCTCGCCGTGTTCCTGGAAGAAGATGCGCCAGGCGGCGCCTGACTCCCCGAAAATCGCGCCCTCACCATACTTGGGGTGGGCGATGCGTGCTCCGATTCCAATCATGTCCGCCAAGTTGGAGACCGGGGTGCCTCTTCCGAATCCGGTGTGGCTCGGAAATGAACACGGCGCGGTCGAAGTCTACCTTTGTCCTCCATGACCGACGACGCCCTTCGCGCCCTCCCCAAGGTGGAACTCCATTGCCACCTCGAGTTGACTGCGCGTCCTGCACTCCTCAAGGAACTCTTGGCCGCCAAGGGGCGTTCGGTGTCCGATGATGAGTTCCGTCGAGACTTCCTGATCACGGAGCCGGTTGGTGATCTTCCCACCCTGCTCAACATTTTCCTCGGTCATCGGGACTTGCTGGATTCCGCAGAGGTGGTGGAGCGGATGACCTACGAGTGCTGTGAGGACATGTCCCGCAATGGCGTGCGCCTTCTCGAGTTGCGTTATGCGCCCAGCTTTCTGTGCGACGCGCACGATTCGCTGAAGCCGGATGCGATGCACGCGGCCATTCTCCAGGGGGTCGAGCGGGCGGAACGGGATTTCCCTTTGGCCGTGGGCTTGATTTGCCTCCTGCAGCGCATCAAATCCGTGGAAGAGAACCAGTATTGGCTCGATTTCGCCGTCGAGAAGAAGGCCGATTTCCTGGCCATGGATCTGGCGGACAACGAGCTTGCCGTGGGTCCCGCGCCCTTCATCCCGCTTTTCGAGAAGGCCAAGTCGGAAGGGTTTGCCGTCACCATCCATGCCGGCGAAGCCGAAGGTCCTCAGGCCGCCCGCAACATCCGGGATTCCATCGAATTGCTTCATGCCGACCGGATTGGACATGGGGTCCGGATCCTGGAAGACGCTTCCGTTCTGGACTTTGTGCGCGAACGCGGCACGGTGCTCGAGCTCTGCCCCACCTCGAATTGGCTGAGCGGGGTCTGCGCGACCAAAGAGGCCCACCCGTTCCGGACCATCATGGAGGCGGGCATCCGCACGACACTCAATACGGATGATCCGGGCATCATGAACATCGACCTCCTCGATGAGTACCGCCTCCTGCGGGATGGCATGGGATTCGTCGAGGACGAGTTCGTGCAGATCAACCAGTGGGCGCGGGACGCCTCCTTCATTCCGGAAGCGCGCAAGGCCGCCGTCTGGCCCTGATCAATTGGGAAACAGGTCCGGTCGTTGCCACCGGAGAATCGGCTTCCACAGGCCCCGGATGCGCACGAGCCTCCATTTGGGGGCCCGTTCGGCTCCAAATTCAGCGTAGAAGCGGTCGACTCCCTGATCCAAGCTTCCACCAAAGTCGAATGTGGTCACTCCCTGCTTGGCGGCGTGGCGCATCGCGGTGGCAATGAGCAGAACGGAGGCCCGGCTGCTGTCGCCCGGTGCTTGCGTCCGGAATTGACCGCCGAATCCGTAAATGCATCGGCCGTCTCCAGCACCATGGAACACACCACCGGCGAGGACGTTTCCGGAAGAACCGTGCACAATCCACGCGTGGGTGTCGGGCTCTTGGAGCAATTGCTCTAGCAACGTGCACAGGGCTTGGGCATCGCTTTTGAGCCCTTTGCGGTCGCGGGCAGCCTGATGGAGCTGGACCAAGACGTCGAGGTCCTCTGTTTTCTCGACCGTCATGCCGTCCCGTTCTGCTCGACGAAGCTGTTTGCGCCGGGTGGAGGGCCAGGTGTCCACGGGGTCTTTGTCGAGTTGGAGAGGGGTTTGACGGGTGTGGCGTTCCACAGCCCAGCTTCCAGATGGCAATTCCGGCGGCGTCATCGTGGCCGGCAAATCGAGGACGACGAGGGGCTCGGCCGCGGTCTGGAGCAGCGTGGTGATGGTCTCCAGGTCGGGGGCGTGGCCGATGTCCTGTGCCCAGGGTGGCGTGGTCAAGGCCGCGAGTCCGAAGCGCATGCGCTGGGGGGTGCGGCGTCCTGCTGCATCGTGCGTGCAGTTTGGAAAGGCCCGATCCCAAGCGGCGTTCATGTGGTAAAGATGGGGTGTGCGACCTTCACGGCATGCCCGCAGTCGACGACCGGATCCGGCTTGAGCCCGGACATTATGCCAGCATCTTTATCTCCGAGCGGCCCTTGGACCCGCCCGGCTACGCCGAAGCGATGACCGAGGTGATGTCCTTGGCTGAGGCCATGGAGGGGTACCTCGGCTTTGAATCGCTCCGGGATGGGCGAAACGGCATCTTCATCAGCTATTGGGAGGATGCCGAGGCCGTGAAGCGGTGGGCGGAGCATGCAAACCACCGCCGCGCCAAGGCCCGCGGCGTCTCCGAATGGTATGATGCCTTTCGGTCGGTGACCTGCCGGGTCGAACAGACGCGGTGGTTCCGTCGGGACGTCAATCCACAATGAGCGTGACCTCTCCCACTTCGAGGAGGTCCTCGTCCAGGCAGCTGTGGTCGGCCTCGAGGATGTAGTAATAGGTTCCCGGTGCGGCCGGTGAGCCGCCCACGCGGCCATCCCATCCGGCGCCGACCCCTTCGGATTCGTGCACGAGCACGCCCCAACGGTCATAGACCTGCAGTTTGAATCGGGCGAAGGAAGACGCATTGGCCAGGTCCACCGACCCGTCCACACGGCGGGTGCCCACGCGGAATCGGTCGTTCTTCCCGTCGGCATTGGGCGTGAGCACGTTGGGGATGACCAACTCGACTTCCGCCACCAATTCTGGCACATAGACCTCGAACTCGGCCATCTGGACGGTGCCGCACGTGTCATTCTCAATCGTCAGGGTCACTGGGTAGAGGCCCGATTCACCGAAGTCGAATTGAACCGTGTCCCCTGACGCCGAACCGACAACCCCGAAATCCCACGTCACGGCATCGGCGTAGTCCCCGTAGAAGAAGAAGTCGACGTCGGTCTCGAGGGAGCACGCGAGGGGCTCGATGGCGCCAAAGGCCATGAGCAGCGGATCCTGTGGCAGCACCGCGACCTCTTGTAGAAGTGTGTCGGCACAGGCTTCGCCAGGCTGGGCGATGAGCTGGGCCACGAACGTGCCAAACCCATCATAGGTCCAGGTGGGGTCGGACTGCCCGCTCTCTTCCACCCCTCCGGTCCACGGAGCGGCCACATCGAAGACCCAGGCGAAGTCGTCGGCGTCGGCCGAGAGGTTGGTGAATTCGATGTCCAGCCCGTTGCAGGGCGGCTCCGACATGGCAAAGGCCGCTTCGGGCAATTCCGGATAGGGCGTGGGTTGCTCTTCGCCGGAAACACATCCGAATTCGTTGGTCAGGGCAGTGGCCACATTGTGGTTGCCCGGCGGAATGATGAAGGCACCCGGGTCGAGCCCCTCTCCCACTTGTTCTCCGTCCACGGTCCACATGAGGGTGCCGGTGCCCGGATCATCTCCGGAGAAGGTGACCGGTTGACTCCAAGCGTCTGCGGTACAGGTGATCGACCCCAGTGTAAAGGCGGCGGAAAAGGGCGGGGATACGGCGAGATCAATGGACAGGCTGTCCGCGCATCCGCCGAGGTCGTAGACGAGGGAGACCGGATAGATTCCCGGTTCCGTGAAGCTGTGGGACGGCGCTTGGGCGGAGTTCGTGTCTTCAGCGAGGCCCGTCCCGAAATTCCAGGAGAAGGCCCCTTCATCGGCGTCGACATCGAAGCTCAGGTCCAATCCGGAGCAGGGCTCGGGCCAGAGCACTTCTGGAAGCAGGACTTCGCAGGGCACCACATCGATGGTGAAGTCCCGGATGATCTTGCCCAGAGGAATCCAGTTGCCATTGTCGTCCTGCCTGAATTCGGTCACAATGATGCCGACGACATACTTGCCCACGGTGGTGGGGGTCGCCGTCAGGGTGCCGGTGGCGGGATCGATGGTCAAGGCGTCGGCATCGCCGAGACCAAGGGGCGCAAAGGGGCCATACCCGGTGGCCCATGTCACGTTGGTGAAGGGAGGCGGCGTCGGGGGGTTTGGGGTCGGTGCCGTGAAGGTGCCCCCGATGAACACATCGCCGATGGCGAACAGGAGACTGTCCGCATCGGGGTCGGTGGCGAGGTGGTCGAGTGAAAAGGGTTGGCCTTGGCACACATAGGCCTGAGGCAGCTCGACGAAGCGGGCCGACGAGTTGGATTCCGTGTCGACGTCCGGGGCGGAATTGACCGGAGGCACTTCTGCGAACATGGTGAACCCCGTGTTCATGGCCTCCTGCAAGTTGATGACCTGCGGATTCCGGCAGCAGCGCTGGTAGACAAGGGTGTAGGTCTGGTCGCTGGCGGGCAGCGTGAGCGTGGAGACGTACTCCGCCCGCTCGATGCACACCCCTGGCGGCAGCACGGCACAGGGGTTTCCACTCTGCAGGTCGATGTTGGTGACCTGATTGAAGTCGAGGTCCATTGTGCCGGTGGCGTAGAGGCTTTGGCCTTCGTAGACGCCGAGCGTGGCCGACAGGTCGAACCCCGTGCCGTTGGTGTTGGTCGGGCCACAGTCCCGATAGATGATCAGATGGACTTCATAATTGTCCCCGCCGAGATGGTCATAGTACATCTCACCCCCGACGAGGTGTGTGGCCTTCGCGGTCAACGAGGCCATCACACAGAGGGCCGTGAGGACCACTGTGCGCGCCATGGGCGTCCATGTATCTTGCAGGTTCATCATGATGCCGAAGGACAATTTAATGGCCCCATTCCGTCTACGGAGGAAGTCCCTCCGGGTTTTGTTGTTCGGAATCCTCCTGCTTTCCTCTGCCGTGCCCCCCGTTTTGGCGCAGGGGACCGTTCCCGGGATCCGGTTGGCCACCCGCCAATTCCTCTCCCCCGAAGGAAGCCCCTACCTCGAGGTGCAAGTTGAATTCATGGCCGAAGGGATGCAGTGGCTCATGTCCCGGGACAGCCTCGTGCGGGCTGCCGCCCAATGGACTGTGGTGGCATACGACAGCACGGGCGCCGTTGCGGGATTTTCCAAGGCGACCGCCCGGACGGGGGAGCTGGCCGCTGCCGGGGATTTCGTGGACATCGCCCGGATTCCGCTCCAGCCCGGCCCGCATGTTCTGGAATTGGAGGTCGCCGATGTGGCATTGCCAGAAGGGACGCCACTTCGCCATGAGGCTGTGATTGAAATCGACGCGCCAAACCCACTGGACATCAGTGATTTGTTTCTGGTTCAGGGGGTGGCCCCTGCTCAGGAACCAGCGACCAGCCTGACCCGGTCCGGCAAGGAGGTGCTGCCGCTCGTGGACCAGCGTATTTCGGCCGATGCCGAGTTCATTCCGTTCTATGGCGAGCTCTACGGGACCAATGGTGAGTTCGGTTTGGACGGGGCGTTTCTCGTCGTGGCGGGATTCAAGGAGCCCGGTGGGGAGTGGGTGGGCAACACCCGGCGATTCATCCGCAAGAAAGGCCGCCCGGTCCTTCCCCTGCTGGAATCGGTGCCGGTGCCCGATCCCGGACTGTATGAGCTCACGGTTGAGGTCCAGACGCCGGAGCAGACGGTGCTGATGGCCCGGAGCCTCTTCGTGGAGGTCATTGGGGCCGCGGACCAAGACGCCGCCGTGGCGGCAGGTTCCCTGTCCCCGTTTGCCTTGGCCTTCACCGACCGGGACACCCTGTATGCCGCCCTCGAGACCCTGCTTCCGATTGCGGATGCGGGGGAGCGCCGGACCATCGAGTACACGCTCAGTGGTGCGGAATTGCGCCCCATGCAGGCGTTCCTTGATCAATTCTGGACGGTCCGTCAGCCGGCTGACCCAGAGGGGGCCTGGCTCGAATACCGACGGGAGGTCGGGATCGCGGATTTCGAATACGGCAGTTGCCCGAACCGGGAGGGTCACGAAACGGACATGGGCTGGATTCTCCTTCGCTATGGACGCCCCAACACCATTGTCCAGCGGCACAACGGAACGCAGTATTACCCCTATGAGATCTGGCATTACCACAAGGCGGGCCAGTTCAACAATCGGCGCTTCCTCTTCTACACCCCGCAGGTCGTCGGCGAGTGCTTTGAGCTCTTGCACAGCGACCATCCCCAGGAGCTTCGGAATGCCGATTGGCTCGACATCCTGAAGACCCGCGAACTGGGCCATTCGGTGTCGGAGACGTCCATCAACCAACTCGGGCGCCGGGACACCTACAGTCGGGAGGAGCCCGAAGACCTGTTCTTCAACCCGAGGTGATGGAGCCGACCGGCAGCGCGACGTCTGAAGGAGCCACCTGTCGGGTGGCGGTGGCCATCCTCAACTGGAATGGGGAAGCTCACCTCAAGCGTTTTCTCCCCTCCGTTGTGGCCCACACGGGCCACGCAGATCGGATCGTGGTCATCGACAATGGGTCAGACGACGGCAGTCTCGCGCTCTTGGGTCGGGAGTTTCCCAGCGTCCATCTCGTGACGCTGAATGAGAACCATGGATTTGCCGGAGGGTACAACCGCGGATTGGACCAGCTCCTGTCCGATGTAGCGGCCGACTGGGTTGTGCTGCTCAACAGTGATGTCGAGGTCACGGCGGGCTGGCTCGATGGCCTGGTGGCCGCGGCGGAATCCGAAGGGTGGTCTGCGGCGCAGCCCAAGATCCGTTCGGTGGAACGGAGGGCGGAATTCGAGTATGCCGGGGCGGCCGGGGGCTACATGGACCGCCATGGCTTCATGTTTTGTGCGGGACGGCTGTTTGATGAGAAGGAAATCGACCACGGTCAATACGATTCGGCCCGCGCGGTGTTCTGGGCTTCCGGGGCCTGCCTCTTGGTCCGGACGGAAGCGTGGAGGACCGTGGGGGGGCTCGACGAGGACTTCTTTGCCCACATGGAGGAAATCGACCTGTGCTGGCGGATGCAGAATCGAGGGCTGACGGTGGGGGTCACTCCTGCGGCTCAGGTTTACCACCTCGGTGGAGGCACCCTGCAACAGGAAAGCCCCAACAAGGCCTTCCTCAATTTCCGGAACAACCTCTACCTCCTGTTCAAGAACGACCACCGTCCCGGGATTCGGAGCCGGATCTTGTTTCGCCAGGTTCTTGACGGGCTGGCCGGACTGCGGTTCCTCATGGAGGGCAAACCGGACTTTTTTAAGGCGGTGATCCGCGCCCACGGTGAGTTCAGGAAGAACCGCCCCCGGATGGTGGGCAAACGCCACCTGGAAAAACAAGCCTGCTCTTCCCCTCGGCCTGTCGGACAATTGTCTGGCCACTATGCAGGCAGTGTGGTCTGGGACTTTTTCGTCCGAGGCCGCAAGCGGTTCTCCGCTCTCGACCAGAACCGGATTTCCTGACGCTCGCATCTTCGGTTGATCCGTCGACAAACCGTCCGGTGATGAGCGTGGATGGAGTCGGGTGGCGGGCGTTCTTGGTCCTGTGCGGTCTCCCATTGTCGCCTTGTTCATCGGCTGGATCTTGGGTCTGTTGTGGGTGAAGCGGCTGTGCGCATCCACGTCGAATTCATGGATTCCCTTGCTCCTGCTCGGTGGCGTTGGAACGGCCTGTCTTCATGGCCGTCTGTCGAGACCGCTGAGCCTGCTCGGCGCCGTGCTGTGGGGCATGACCATGGCCTTTGCACAGGACCTGGTTCGTTCAGGTTGGATGGATGAGCCGGAAACCAAGCCCGAACGTCAGGTTTGTACTGTGGATGTGTTGGGGGCGTGGCCTCCGAGAGGACCGGTCCAACGGTCGCTGGTCCGTGGTCAATCCGGCAGGAAATGGGTCGTCGAAGGGGAACGAGGGCTGACTCCGGGCACGCAAGTCCTGATGGTGGTACATGAGCGCCCACCCTCCTGTAAAGCGAATGAGTGGGATTTTGACGAGGCCGCTTACCTGACGGCCAAAGGGGTGTTCGGTGTGCTCCAACTGGACCGGGTGCTGTCCGTCCACCGGGGCACGTCCATGGTTGCGGCGGCCAGGACGACGCTGCATGCATGGGGATGCCATGCCCGGAACCGGCTAATGCAGTACAACTCCCCAAATGGACCGGGAGCCGGTTTGCTGTTGGGACTTTCGACTGGCGATCGGTCTGGCCTGTCCAGGCCAGCAAGGGAGGCGTTTTCCGGTGTGGGGTTGGCCCACTTGACGGCAGTGTCTGGCTACCACGTTGGCTTGGTTCTTGGCATGGTTTCGCTGATGTTTCGGCTCCTCGTGGCGCGGCGTTGGGTGCCCTTGTTGGCCACGCCGGCAGTCTGGGTCTTCGTGCTGGTCTGCGGAGCCCCACCCTCGGCCGTCCGAGCTGCGGGGATGGTCACCTGGCTCGGAGGTGGCGTTGCGTGGGGCAGGCGGATGGAGGGGCTTTCAATGTTGACTGGGGTGGGGCTTCTCCTCCTCGCCTTTTCTCCTTGGTTGATTCACGACCTTGGCGCTCGGTTGAGTTTCTCCGCGACAGCGGGCATTCTCCTGTGGTTCCAGAACCGTGAAATTCGCCGAGGGTGGTTTCGGATGGCATTGGCCATCCCCCTCGTGGCCACCGCGTTTACCGCTCCCTTCGCGTTGCCGGTCTTTGGGCGGTTCCCGACGGCTTTTCTGCCGGCCAATCTCTTGGCCACGCCCGCAGTCCCTTTGCTGTCTCTGTTGGCCACCTTGCTGATCATGCTGCCGTCCGGCGTCGCGGAAATGCTCGCGCCGGCAGCCTTGTGGATGGCCAATGGAGCCCTTCAGGGAGTGGAAGAACTCCACGCTCTGTGCCCCCCTCTTCGGATGGTGGCGCCAACGGGCACCCTCATGGGGGTTGGGCTGACCCTTCTGCTCTGTTGCCTGCTGGGGATGGCAGGCCGGGTGCGGGTGGTCCTGTGCTGCTTGTTGGCCCTCGCGGGGTCAGGGTGCCTGCTTCGCATGGGACAACGGCGGATGGAAGACACGTGCATTCATGCTTTGCCCGGAGGAGACGTGGTCGTGATGGCCCAAGGGAAGGCCAGTGTGTTCGAGCCGAATGGTCCGGAGCGCTCGAAGGCATGGAAATGGAAAACCCGCACCGTGTTGGAGCGGGTTTCCATGGAAGAGCCTCGCTCGGTCAATGGAGATCCGGAGGGAAGGCTGATGTGGTCGAATGTGGCGCTATTGGCCCGATCGCCACAGGAGGGCAGGGTGTGGCTCAGTTCACCTCGGTCACGTTCCGAATCACTTGGTCCACATAGGCTTCCCAGGACTCCATGCCCATGATGGGGAGGATGGCGTTGACGCGGTTGTTCTGCTTGCTGTAGATCGCCTCGACGTAGAAGCCGTTGATCTCGAAAATGCAGAGGATATAGCGGTTCTCGACCATGCGTTGAGAAATGCAGTTCCCGTGGTCCCACATGTAGTTCGTCTTCTCGTCGAGCGGGAGCCGGTTGAAGGTGCGGAGGTCCATGTCGTGTGCGTGTCGTTGTGAATCGCGGGTCCGAGGGTCGGAACCGGTCATTCGATACGCGGTGAGGTGCCCGTGGGTTTCAGTTTTGTCCAATCTTTGTCCCATGGCCTCCACGAATGCCCCGGTTTCCTGGCGATTGACGGATTGCCCCCGCGATGCGATGCAGGGCCTTCCCGCGTTCATTCCCACCGAGCGGAAGGTGGCCTACCTCTCCGCTTTGATGGAAGTCGGGTTCGATGTGCTCGATGCCGGGAGTTTCGTCTCCCCGAAGGCCATGCCGCAGATGGCCGATACAGCCGATGTGCTCTCTGCCCTTCCCGAAACGGACACCGAGGTCCTGGCCATCGTGGCCAACCTGCGGGGCGCTGAAGACGCACTGGCGCACGG
Organism: Flavobacteriales bacterium; assembly: GCA_002862785.1. GTDB lineage: Bacteria > Bacteroidota > Bacteroidia > Flavobacteriales_D > Sanyastnellaceae > UBA8752. The sequence continues at coordinate 1,499 of PKDZ01000063.1, read as the reverse complement.
CCGGCCCGACATCCTGGGCTTTCCCTTTTCGATCTCGGAGACGTTCCAGCAGCGCAACACGGGCGGGGGCATCGAAGACGGATGGCGCCGCCTCGACGCCATTCGGAATGCGGCGGAACGGAAGGGGAAGGCGTTGGTGGCCTATTTGAGCATGGGCTTCGGCAATCCCTATGGGGATCCTTGGCATGCGGCCATGGTGGGCGAATGGTGTGGCCGGCTGCATGCCGAGCTGGACATCCAGACGATTGCGTTGAGCGATACCGTCGGGCAGGCAACGCCGGAAGTGGTGGAATCCGTCTTTGCGACGGCCGTGTGCGCCTTTCCGGATGTGACGCTAGGAGCTCACCTTCACGGAAGGCCAGAACACGCGCGCCGCCTGATGGAGGCGGCATGGAAAGGAGGGTGTCGCGCTTTTGATGGCGCTTTGGGCGGGCATGGAGGCTGCCCGATGGCCAAGGATGATCTCGTCGGCAATCTGCCGACCGAAGTTCTGATGGCCAGCCCCGCAGAATGGGGCGCGGAAGAGAGGGAGTGGAACCAGGACGCGTACAAACGTGCCCAGCGGATCCGAAGGGAGCTCTTTGACTGAACCTGTCCTCAGTTGAGGCAGTGCTCGAAGAGTTCGAAACCGTAACGGTCGCGATTCAGTTCGATGCGTTCGAACTTCTTGATCGTGATGCGGATGCGAAAGCGCTTCATGGGGAATGCTTTGCCCCCCATTACGCCAGGCGCTGGAAAAAGGTTACGCGAACCGGTCAGAGGTGCGTCGTGAAGAGGGACAGGCCAAGCCCCAGCAGAACCGTCAGGAATTTCCGTGCATTGAATTCATGCCCGTCCGCCGTCTCGAACAGAATGGTCGTGGCGATGTGAAGCAGGATGCCGACCAGGATGCCGTTCAAGGCGCCGAAGGTCGTCGCATCCTGAGGCAGTCGGCCTGCAAGGAGGATGCCGGCCACCGGGGTCAGCGCGAAGACGAGCACCCACGTCCATCGACGCATTCTTGAGGTCACCGTAGCCCGGAGGATGGTCATGAGGGCAATCGCCACCGGGAGCTTGTGCAGGCCAATCCCGAAAAGCAAGGACCGCCCTCCCCCGCCATGGTCGTGATGATGGTGGTGCCCTGCATGGTCGTGACTGTGGTCATGGGCAGCCGAGGCCACCTCGTCGAGGCCAAAGGGCATCGCTTCAATGAAGGCATGAAGGCAGAGGCTTGCGAAGGCCAGGGCGCCGAAGCGACTCCCGTGAACATGGCCGTGTTCCATGCCCTTGCTCAGGTATTCCAGCGCGATTTGGACCAGGAACCCCCCGATGACCCAGAGTCCAGCGTGACCATTCGCGGCAAAGGCTTCAGGAAGGAGGTGGAGAAAACAGAGTCCGAGGAGAAAAGCCCCTCCGAAGGCAAGGAGCAGGGGGAGTTGGCGTCGCAGTCCATGTCCCATGGCTTCTCCCATGGCGGCGCCGAGGATGGCGACGAGAAAAAGGACAAGTCCAGGCATCAT
>PKDZ01000032.1 GCA_002862785.1 Flavobacteriales bacterium | reverse complement strand
CTTGCTGATGTCCGAACCATAGGCGCTGATCGCCTGGTAGGCGAGGTCATCGGCCATGATGTACAAGACGTTCATGGGCTTCTCATCGGACCCAGAGTCGGCATCGGCATTGCCCTGACAGGCGGTCAATCCGAGGGCAATCAGGAGGAAAAAGAAAAGGCGAGCGGTCATGGGGTAAGGGGTTGGAGGCTCATTCTACGAGAAAGGGAATGTTGGCCACGGAAACTTGATGGTGAGGGTTCTGGGCAAAGAGGAAGACGCGGTAAGCACCCGCACGAGAGGGGACAGCGAAGGTCATGGCCTTGCCTTCCGCCGATTTGAATTCGATGTCCACTTCTTCGGGACGCTCCTGAATGTCGCCGCCAATCTTGTTGGTGAAGCCCTCGGTGAAGAGCCGGAGTTCCAGCTCGACCTCTTGCTTCTCGCACAGGGGGCAATCGAAGTCCAACGCGACCGACTCCCCCGCCTTCACGACATGGTCCTTCCGCCAGCCGATGCCATTGAGCCGGATGTCCATCACAGAGGGGGCGCGGTGCTCCGGCCAGGAGCCGGTCCAACAGAAGTGCATGGCATCGACGGCATCGGTGGGGCGCCCATCGTAGGTGAACATCCCGTGCCATGTGGCCGTGCTTTCCTGCTTCTGTCCCCACAGGAAGCAGTAACTCCCCAGGCACTGTTCCCGGTCCGCCTCGATGAGCTCGAGGTAACGCCGCTTGCGCTGCTCGGCCTTGACTCCGCCCGGAGGTTCGACCTTGGCCTTCCAAGCGGTCATGGGAGCCTCGAAGGGGCCATTGACCCCCCACTCCGTGACCATGTAGGGCTTGTCCCAATTGAAGCGGCGGATGTTCCGCGACAGGTTTTCGATGGAGCCGTAGGCATTGACCCCGAGGATGTCCACACTGGGACAGTGGGTCCGAATCATGTACGATTTGGCCGGGTCGAATCCGGCAATGACCGTCATCGTGGGATGGTGCGGATCGACCTCGTGGATGAAGGCGGCGATCTCTTCAATGGTCTGCCACACCTTGAAATTGGTGTACCGCAGGTCCATCTCGTTGCCGATGCCCCACACCAAGACAGCGGGGTGGTCCTTGTACTTCAGAACCTCTGTCTTGAGCTGCTCGATCTGGGATCGGACAGCATACTCGTCATCGTAGTCCATGCCCGTCCGTTCGGGCCGGACATACAGACCGAGCGACACGGTCATGTCGTACTTGAGCGCCGAATCGAGCAGAGCGGCCTTGCCCGTGCTCCACAGCCGGATCGAGTTGGCTCCGGATGCCTTGAGCAATGGAAAATGGGCCTTGGCACCGGCCCCCAGAATCCGATAAGGCTCACCGTTCCGCTCCAAGGCAAAACCATCCCCACTGGCGACGATTTCGACGTGGGCCGGCTCCGATTGCGCCAGCATCAGGGCGGGGCCCAACACAACAACCACAAAGCACAGCACGATCCTCATCCGCCCTTCCATTTGAACGGTTTGTCCGGGTTGCCCCGGAACTCAGCAAGCTCGAAATCTCCAGCGGTAAACCGGGCATCCTCCAATACCTGGAAGCGGACCTCTTTCAGCGCAGTCCAATCCATGTGCTCATGGCCCGGAATGGACTTGATGGGCACGCGCACGGCCCATTCTCCCGGTCCCACATTGTGGTAGTTGTCTTCATCCAGCTTGATCTGGATGCGCCGCTTGGATCCACGATAAGCGAACAGGGCCATCCTGATTTTGGGCGGGGATTCCGACAGGAGCCGAAACTGGACCGCCGAAGTCGAATGGTGGTCATTCACATCAACCAAAAGCCATTGATGGGCCCCAAATCCAAAACTGTCCCAGGGCTTCTTCCCCTCCAGTCGGACGTCGGCCACGATGGCCTCCGACCCCGACCATCCGTCGGGTGGCGCAGAGAAGCGGAAATGGCTGGATTCCGCCGGGTTGATCCCCCACCACGATTCCGGGCCCTCACCCAGGGCGATGGGAAGCTCCTTGACCCGGTGGGTCGAGGTCGAGGCCTCCCGGCCGAAGTGGTGCTGGTGGGGCACCATGCGGATGTCGTCCACATGCACGTCCCCTTTCTGCTGGAATTCGATGCGCAGCTCCTTGATGTTGGCCAGGTTCACCCCATTGCGTTCCGGCCGAAACGCCTGCAGGGGAATGCGCACCCGGGTCCATTCCGTGCCAATGCCCCCTCCCTCCATGTCGAGCAGGCTCATCTTGGTCACGCACCGTTTGCCACCATAGTCGGCCAGGCTGAAGAACATCGGCACCTTGGTGAGGAAGCCCGAATCCACGCGCACCATCAACTCGATGGCCCCCTCCGAATAAATACCAGTCAGATCCTTGCCCTTGTAGTCCTTCCAGAGGAATCCCATCCCGATGTAGTTGCATCCTTCGGATTGGTCCCATTTCAAGTGGAGGTGGTCCTCCCCTGAATGGCTGCCTTCCTTCACAGCGCGGAAGGACCGACACGGCACCTCCTTCAACCCGAAAGCCGGGGTCCGTTCAGAATCCGTGAAGATGTCTGCGTATTCAAACGCCGCCCAGACGTCCGCCTCCGGCTGCACGACATCGTACAGCGCCACGTCCTGCAGCTGGCCACAGGAGACCATCAGCATCAACGAAAGGAGGAGAGCAGACAGGCGCATCATTGATCCAGCAGCGGGGCATTCTCGGTGAACATCACAAAGTCGATGTCGGTGCGGACGTCCACATCGGCGTTCTCCGGACAATTGGCGTTCGCCGAAGGACAGGACTGGCACTGGAGCCGGATGGCCGAGATGTCCGCTGGCGTGCGCACGTTGTCGCCGCCCTGGCTCTTCACCTCGAAGCCGCTGTATGGAATGGCCACATAGCGCCATCCAATCCAGTCCACGGGCCGAATCTGGTACTTGTAGACCTCCATGTCCGTCGTGAAGACGTCCGCTCCATTGTTGGAGGTGTTGTCGTTGAACGGGGCCGTCGACTCGGAGATGAGAATGTTGACGTATTGATCGCTTGCGAGCGCCCCGTCCATGCCGGACAGGACGCCGAGGTTCAGATAGAAGTTCTCGGCATCCGCCGTCACAGCGCTCAAGTCCAGCGGGAAATCAATCTGGCCGAGCATCCACTCGTTCCAGCCCATGCGCCCCCCCATCTTGAAATAGTTGGTCCCCATCAGCGGGTCATCCTGGGCCACCTCGAAGGTCATGTTCTGTGAGAACTGATGGAACACGAGGGCCTCCTCGGGAATGCCTTCTTCAAAATCGGCGACCGGGATGCCATCGAAGACCCGCGTTCCGGCCACGGTCAATTCGGTGCGCATCGTGTCTGGCTCTTCGAGCACGGTCAGCTCCACGGTGCAATCCTCCGTCGTGAAGAAAGGAACCTGCGACGTGCCGCCAGTCCACACAACCGCATTGGAGTCGAGGCGGCTCGAAAACCCAGTTATCACCTTCCGGCTGCCGGTCGTCTGGCCTTCGATGACGAGGGTCCAATCCACCTCCTTGTTGAATTCAGCATGAAACCCGACCACATCGTTGACGGAGAAATCGGGGTTCGAATCGGTCACGCGCAAGGAGTCGAGAATGTCGAACTCGCCGAGCAGAACGACGATGGACGGCCCCTCGAATTCCTCGGTGGAGCAGGCATAGAGACCAAGGGCGATGCCCAGGGCAATCAGGGAAATCCTCAGGGTATTCATAGTCGGACAGAAAAGACGAAGAGCAACCTCCGGTAATTGAAATCGGGCTGAAGGGGATCGGCCAAGGAGGACCCCCATCCGCTGTATTGGACATTGGCGTAGACCGCGTCACTGAAGGCGTACCACAGACCAGCGGAGAGAATGTGGTCGGATACGTCGTATTCCCTGGCACGGAACGTTCGAATGGACCCAAACCCGTTGCGGTCGGTGATGAATTCGTTGCCTTGCGCATCCAGGCGCTTGATGGCCCCCTGCAGGAACAACCGGTCCGCCACCTCCACGTTGGCAAAGACGTCGAGCACCCGCCGAGACAGGTCCACCGCGGCCAAGGGTTCTCCCGTGCGCGAGGTTTGCTCCACGTCGGCCCCCGCGATGAGGTCCACGGTGCGGTTCCACCCAAGCGTGCGGTCCGCACGCCAGGCCAAGCGTCCGGCCAGGAGATTGAATTGACGGAGGTCGGAGGTGCCCTGGCCGATGATTTCTCGGTAGGCTCCACCGTCCAACTGCACTTCCCATTCGCCTCCGCCATGTCGTCGGTTCACTTGGAGGAAGGCACCCTGCCGGTTCGGAGTGGCATCCCCGTAAGGCAGGACATTGGAGTACACCGGATGAAAATCCATCAGTGTCGCCGAGAGCATTTGGTTGTACACCCCGTCGGACGCCATCAGATCAAACATGGCCACCGGACGGTCGAGCCCCTCATCGGAGTAGGTCGGATAGACCATCAGAGGGACAGTGCCGCCCAAGTCGAGGCGACGGGTCTGGGCCCCTCCACTTCGGAAGCCAGGGTCCACGTGGCGGACACCGTATTGGAAGGACCAGAGGGAATCCAACCGCATCGGTTCGCTGCGCAATTCAAAATACACGCCCTCAGTGCGGTAGCCCGAGGAGTCCGCCCCGCCATCCTCTAATTGGGAGAACAGCCAATGGCGCTGGGCGTAGCCGCCTTCCACCGCGTGCCGCACGGTCCAATTCCCCGTCTCATCTTGCCGCTCAATGCCAACCCGCACCACGGGGTTTCTCAAGGATTGATGGGTGGTTCCGCTGGATGGCACCTCAAAGAGGTTGACCCAGTTCAGCTCGACGTGGGTCTTCCGGCCCATCTGGGACACCACGGAGCCCCCCGCCATCAAGAGGTCCGGGGTAAAGAGGGTGCTCGTCAGGGATTCCGATCCCCGGGGCCGGGTCAAGAAGGCATCGAATTCAAGGGTCCGGATCGACCGGTCGAACCGCATCGAAAAGTCCGTCTGGATGCCCTGGAGCCGCCAGCGGTTGTCCTGGTAGAAGTTCTCATAATGAACGATGTCCCGGTAGGCACGGAAGGCCTCTCCCTCATTCCGAACGAGGTCCTCATCCGGGTTGAACAGGGTGAAGCGCGACTGCTTCAGATAGAGGTCCCCGATGCTGAACCGCACCTTGTCCTTGATCACTCCGCTCGCCCTCAATTGGCGGACGTCAATGGTGGTCCCGGCCCCGAAGAAGCCGCCAAACCGATTCCGCACGCGCAATTGAGCGAAGACCTCGAGGTTGTCCGCGGGCTCAATGTGGGTGTTGATGTCGAGCAGGTTGTAGCCCTCGGACAGGTTGCGGGGAGACGTCGTATCGGGACGGTCCATGGCGCCGAGGGCATCCCGAGAAAAGAACGAACGGGACTGGCCATCAAACCAGACCGACTCCTCCGACTGGGCCAGTAGGGCCGAGCCGATGAACAGCAAGGGAAGCAGGAGCGGAAGGGCGCGGACGGGCTTCATCAAAAGGTCATTTTCAATTCCAGCATGGTCTCCGATCCCGAGAGGTGGTTCTCGATGAAATTCGGGTCGAAATAACGGTAGCGGCTGTGCCTCAGGAAGAGCATGGCCCGGTCCCCGACACGCAGGTCGAGCCCAAATCCAAACATCCGGTTGCGCTGGTTGCGTTGGGCATTACGGTGATACAGGGATTCGGCACCCAGCCAATCGAACAGGACGCTCGTCGGACTCGTGGTGCCGGCGTCCCCGAGGTTGGTGGCTTCGTTGCCGATGACCCGCTCGATGCCATACCCCAGCACGAGGACCGCGTCCTCCGAGAGAGAAAGGCTCGCGTCGAACTCCTGACTGAACTGACTGAGGACGGCCTCCCGACTGAGCACAGGGGTCAGGCTGGGCGATCGTTGACAGCTGTTCAGCCGAGAGAGGGAGAAAAAGTGCACCTCTCGACCTCCCAGCTCCATCTCGTATTTGGCCTGCAACTCGGCGGTGCTGAAGAACTTCTTGAACCCGGCCATTCCCGTGGCCGAGGTGTCGAGGATGTCCACGTTCTCGAAGACCCCCCGGTACATGGAATTGAGGGCGTTGTATGGCCCCCAGTCCTGGGCAAAGAGGTAAATCCGGGAGAGGGTCTGGCCGTTGACCTGATGCACATAGGACACCCCGGCGCGGGAGGTGTCGATCTCCCCGAAAACCCCCAATCCGCCATTGAGCTTCAGCCGCCCGAGTTCGACATCGGCATTGACAGAGACGCCCTGCCGGTTGTTGACGGGGGCCCCCAATCCGGTCATCGGACTGCGATACGGGGTTCGCACCGTTTGACCCACACCGCCCACATTCGGGAAAATCTCGAGAACGGTGGTGTTCAGGAAGTTGCCCGTCACATTGACGAACTGCGGGGAAATCCGATACGCGTGAAGGTGGATGGGCAACGGGTTCTCCCGGGTCGGGCGCAGCTGGAGCACGATGGCCTCCCCGGCTCCAAGGTCGTATTCGGGCCCGGTGTACCGACCGATGCCGGCCTCCACGTCCAACGTCCACCGGTCGGTCCTCTTCTGGAGCTCCAACGTGTGAATGGCATAGCGCTGACTCCGATCCGTCAGCGAATCAAGGTCCGCATGGGAACCGAGCAAATTGTAGGCGATGGACAGGGAGTCCCCAAAGGTTCGCTTGAGTTGAAAGCACCCGGTATAGTTGTCGCTCTGGGCGAGGTAGGATCGGTTGAAACCGCTCTTGCCCAGCACGCCCTTGACACTGAATCCACCGGGCAGGCGTCGACCCTGCAGGAACACGCCCTGAAAGGCCCGCGCACCATAGCGTACCCCATCATCCAGAAGCCCATTGGCGTAATAGTTGGAATACCGCCCTCCCGGAGTGGGGGTCAAGGGGGTCTGCGGGCGGCGCTCAAAGAGGCTGAATCGATTGAGGGAGCGGTTTCCCCAGACGGTCAACCGGCTTTGCCGATACCAGGACATTCCCCCCGAACGGAAGGAAAAATCCCCGAATCGGGTGTCCAGATCGGCCCTGAGGTTCAAACCGAGTTCCAGAGTCAACGCTTGCGTGAACTGGGCTTCAGGACCCTTGTAGACACTGTTGATCATGAAGTCAGCACCGAACCCAATGCCCTCTTGGGTCCTGCCATTCATCCTCAGCAGGAGCATGGGCTCCCGGTAGGCATCCCCCACGAGGATGGCGGTCGTCTTGCCGCTGTTGTTCGGAAACGTCTCCTGCTGGTCCCGGACAAAGCCAAGGAACCGATAGAACCCCGTGAACCCGATGGTGCTGGACGACTCCCGGACAAGCGGAGCGCCCGATTTGAAGGGGGCCTTCAAGGAATCCTGAGCAGAGAAGCCCGTCAACGCACACCCCAGCAACATCCCCACACAGCACCAAGTCCGAATCGACATTCGCCACATTGGGGATTGGGACATCATGCCTTGAGACCTAACCTGGGAAAGTGTAAAAAATACACTTACGAAAAAACGGCTTTTTGCTCGACAAATCCTAAAGTTCAAGGCTCATTTTGCGTCCCCAAAACACATCTGAATCCCACGTGGCTCATCCCTGTGGACTGCCCATGAGCCATTCTGGCCGTGACCCGGTAGCTGGCGCAATAGCTGTCGTTGCAGAGAAAAGACCCGCCCCGCATCACCCGCTTGGGCTCCAATGGGTCCATGGGGTCACTCCAGGTCTTCGGCCCCGCTGGGTTCAGTGCAGGTCGCGCAGCATCACACCGGGCATAATGGTCGGGGTCATACCAGTCCGAACAGACCTCCCAGACGTTGCCCGCCATATCAAACAATCCGTAACCATTGGGTCGATACTGTCCCACTGGTGCCGTTCCGTAATGGCCATCGCGCATCGTGTTGTCCAATGGAAACCGACCGGACCAAATGTTACACCGGGCCGGCCCCTCCCCCACAGGTTTCCGTCCCCAAGGAAAGGGCTGTCCCTCCAATCCACCACGCGCCGCCCATTCCCATTCCGCCTCCGTCGGAAGCCGCTTTCCACACCACTCGGCATAAGCGACAGCATCGGCATGGCACACATGAACCACGGGGTGGTCCTCCATCCCATCAAGGCCAGTCTCCGGGCCGAAAGGGTGGCGCCAATCCGCCCCGCGCACCCAACTCCACCATTGAGAGGCGTCTTCCAGACCAACCGGATTTCCGGGAGGGGAAAACACCAAGGAGCCCGGCGCCAGATCCGCATCGGAGGGCCGGGGTGTCCCTGGGGGAAGCTGCGTCTTCAATTCCGCCCAATCCAAAGGGCGTTCCGCCACCGTGACATAACCTGTGGCCTTGACGAACGCCAAGAATTGACGGTTGGTCACCTCATGGGCGTCCATCAAAAAAGGCGACAACGTCACCGGATGGGCCGGAAATTCCCTCGGCAGCGCCAAGCTGTCCTTCCCGGCCCCCATCCAGAAGGTCCCTCCCGGAATGGCCACCATGTCTGCTTCCCTTGCCAAGGGATTGCCCGCGGCAGCTTCCGACTCCTGCTCGGCTCCTCCGCACCCAGTCAGAACCACGACCATTGCCGCCGTGCTCACCCTCCATCCTGCTCTGGGCCTCTGCATCAGTGGAATGAATCGAATTCCACCAGTGGCTTTGCCTTCCACGTGATGCCCTCCTGCCAACGGGGTGCTCGGACATCCGAGAGATACTCCGAAAGGGCCAACCTCATCGCCGCCGCCTTGTCGGGCATGGCGGCAGCCAAATCGTTCTCCTCCCCGATGTCGTGGCGCAGATTGTACAGTCGCACCTCTCCGTCGTCTTGGAACAAAACCAGCTTGAAGTCGCCTTGTCGGATGGCGGAATGGGGGCGCTTCAAGGCAATTCCATTCCGGTACGGCACATGGAAGAACAGCCCGTCCACCGGGCGAATCACCTCTTGGGCTTTCTGGTGTAGAACCGCGGCGAAGGATCCCCCGTCCAGACTGTCCAGCCTCGGCGTTTCCCTCGCCCCGGTGAGGGCCACGAGGGTCGGCATCAAATCGACACCGGACACGGGCACAGCAGAGTGCGACCCCGGCGCAATGTCCGGACCACGAATGATGAGGGGCACCCGCACGCCCCCCTCCAACGCATCCCATTTGCCCCGGCTCAGCGGATGGTTGTAGCTGCGTTCATACTTCCGCGCTCCAGGAATGTTGGGCACGGACCCATTGTCCGACATGTACACGACATACGTCTGATCGGCGATGCCGAGTGAGTCCAGCGCCTCGAGAATGGCCCCCATCCCCGCATCGAGGTCCTCGGTCATCGCCGCAAACGCGGGATTCACCTGTTGCGCTCCACGCGGCTTGGCCTCGTATTTGTCGAGGGATGCCTGCCGTGCCTCCAGGTTGGCGTGGACCGCCCAGTGAGACAGTTGGAGGTAAAAGGGGCGCTCCGCTCTGACTTGTTCGCTCATGAAAGCGACCCCCTGTCGCGTGACCTCCATGATCCGTTTCGGGTCATCCTTGATGTGGGCGTCCCACTGGGAGCGGTCATTGACGAACCCCCCCTCCCGATTCTGGGTCGGGCCATTGCTGACATCATACCCCATCACCTCCGGGGTACTGCCCATCCCCCATTTGCCGAAATGACCAGCCACATAGAGGGAGTCCACGGCCTTGAGTGCCTTGGGCAAACTCCAACCCTCATCATGGTCGATGTGATCGGAGTTCATGCCGACCCGAATCAGGGACAATCGGGCCGGCGTCTTCCCGAATTGGATGGCGTAGCGGGACGGCGCACACACGGGGGCGGCTGCATACGCTTCCGAGAACCGCATGCCCTCCGCAGCAAAACGCTCGAGGAAAGGCGTCTCATGGTAGTCGCTTCGGGACAGGGAGTCCCCGGGCACCATCTCCACCGATGTCCCGTTCCACCCCTGATCATCGACCAGCACCACCACGAAGTTGGGTCGTCCTTCCCGAGATTCTAAGCCCGAGTCACACCCTGAGAGCGCAAAGAGAAGCGCAATGGGCGCCAGCAGGAAACACGGTTTCATTCTTCTGTCTTCAAGGTTTCAATGGATCCATCCAAGCGGTAGAGGTCACCGGGCGTCAGGTGGGGCGTCTTCTGCGCGACCGGCGGATCCAGGATCTGACGTCCCAGGCCTTCCGGGGCCCGAAGGGCCGCCAGCCAACGCCGCTCCAAGACGTGCACAAGGGAATCCAGCAAGGGCGATTCCTCTCCATCCAAAGCCAGGTTGCGGAGCTCGTCCGGGTCCGTCCGGTGATCGTAGAGCTCCATGCCGAGCTCTCCCCCTTCACCCCACGAGGTCAGCCGGTACCGGTCCGTCGTGATGCTCTTCCCCTTCCGCCAGACTGTCAAGGCACTGCCTCGCACGGTGTCGGCTTCCTGATCCATCAATCCCCGCAAACTGAGGCCCTGCACATAGCCCGGGACCTCCAGCCCCGCGTAATCCGCAATGGTGGGGTAGAGGTCCACCAGCTCCACTGGAGCCGCAATGGGGCCTGAAGGGTGCCCCGCAGGCGGCCGGATGATCAACGGCACCCGGGTGCCCTCTTCGAACAGGGTCTGCTTCTGCCAATGGCCATGCTCTCCCAGGTGGTAGCCGTGATCCGAAAGGAAGACCACCAGGGTATTCCGATCGAGCCCCGTTTCCTGAAGGCGGTCCAAGACGCGTCCGACCTGGGCATCCACGAAGGACACGGTCGCCCGATACGCCTGAATGATCTCCTTGGACAGCTCGGTCGGCAACCCGATCTGGGTCTTCATGGCCCGGATCGACTTGGCCGCCGGCTCGGGAAGAATGTCCAGCAGTTCGTCGTGGGGGTCGGGGACCACCATGGCCTCACGGTCCACCGCATCGAAATGGGCCTTCGGAGCCGCGAAAGGCGTGTGGGGTCGGTAAAACCCGACCGCCAGAAAAAAGGGAGAGCCCCGTTCCGCGAAATCGTCCAACTGCTCGCAGGCCTCTGTCGCCCCGATGCCATCCGTCTGCTCCTCGTCGGTGCCCTCCATCGCCAACCAACTCAGGGTCCCTCCATACCGCCTTGGCTTCAAGGTGTGAATGAGGTGTTCCTCCCGCTTGTCCCGCCCATAGGGATTGATGGTCCGGTCCCAGGAATGGCGGTCATCGATGCCAGATGTGCCGATGGTTCCCGGATTGTCATAATGGAAAATCTTGCCGATGCGGACCGCCTCATACCCCCGCTGCCGGAAGCGCTGGCTCAACGTCACAACGTCCGGCACGGCTGAACGGAGATACACATTGTTCTTCCGCACTCGGGTCTGGTCGGCATACAGCCCGGTCATGAAGGAAGCCCGGCTCGGTCCGCACAGCGGGTATTGGCAATGGGCATTGGTGAACATGGCCCCCTCCTCGGCCAAGCGATCCAAGTTCGGTGTGTTGACCAAGGTGTCGCCGTATGCTCCGAGGGCACAATTCAAATCGTCCGCCACGATGAACAACACGTTCATCGGGCCCACTTCATCCGAAACCAAGTCTGGAGTTCCACCCTCCTGTGCCACGCACCCGGAAAGCAGCATGAGCGTGACAGCCCATGCTGTCCATGTATCCGCCAACTTGGTCCGAGTGGTCATTGTGATTCCTGTCGAGCAGGGAGAGGGAGGTCTCTCCATCAGCCGATGCTTGAACCGCCAAGCTACGAACAGAGAACCGCTGCCTGCCGGAACTATTCCACGACCCGGATGCGCTGTTGGTGATGAATGGTCAGTGTTTTGCGGATGCCCCAGGCCTTTCCTCGGACCCAACCCTCCACTCGGACAGGAGCCCCCTGAACGAGGTACTCGAACCAGTTTCGGCTGAGGACGTCAGAAAACCGCTTCGAATCCAAAACAGCATCAACGCGCACCGACATCCCTCCATGTCCGGCGATTTCGGCTCCGGGAACGAACTGGAGCACACCGACTGAATCCGCCCCGACCCAAAGTCCCAGCCTACTGTCCTCAATCTGGACCTTGTAGCCATTGGGGTTGTGAAGGCCGATGTCGATGCCGACCACCGTCTCCTCATTGCCCAATGCATTGAAATCCGCGATGGACACGCTGCGCACCTCGAAATCCTCGGGCTGACCCATGCAGCCCGTCCCCAGCACAACCAGAACCACCCCCCACAAGGGCAAGGTCCACCCAAGCGGGGAATCAGCCCGCATGGAACTCCGCGAACCGCGCGTGGAAGTGCGGAATGGTCTCGATGCCCTTGAAGTAGTTGAAGACCCCGTAGTGCTCGTCCGGAGAGTGGATGGCGTCGCTGTCCAGACCAAAGCCCATGAGCACGGTCTTCAAACCGAGGATGCGCTCGAAGCTGGTCACAATCGGAATGCTGCCCCCTCCGCGGAACGGAACGGGCTTGCGGCCGAACGTGGCCTCCATGGCGGCGGCGGCGGCGCGGTAGCCCGGATGATCGATGGGCGTCACGGCCGGGTGGGCGCCGTGCATGATGGTCACCTCGACCTGGCAGCTCTCCGGACAGATCGACTCGAAGTGGTTCACAAAGAGCTGGGTAATCTCGTCGGGGTCCTGGTCCGGCACGAGGCGCATGGAAATCTTGGCGCTGGCTTCAGAGGCAATGACCGTCTTGGCACCCTCGCCGGTGTATCCGCCCCAAATGCCGTTGACGTCGAGCGTCGGACGAATGGACATCCGCTCGGGGGCGCTGTAGTCCTTTTCTCCCTCCGTGCCGCCGATGCCGATGCTGGCCTTGTACTCCTCCTCGCTGAAGGGAGCCTCGGCCATGGCCTCGCGCTCATCGGCGGACAGCTCGATGACCTTGTCGTAGAAACCGGGCACGGTGATGCGTTGCTGGTCATCCTTCAAAGAGGACACGAGCTCACAGAGGATGTTGATCGGGTTGGGCGCCGCACCGCCGTAAAGGCCACTGTGCAAGTCCCGGTTCGGGCCGATCACCTTGACCTCGACATAGCTCAAGCCACGCAGGCCGGTGGTGATGCTGGGAATGTCGTTGGCGATGATACCCGTGTCGCTCACGAGCACCACATCCGCGGCAAGGAGGTCCTTGTTCTGCTCCAGGAAATCATCCAAGTGGTCGCTGCCGACCTCCTCCTCGCCCTCGATGACGAACTTGAGATTGACCGGCTGCTCACCGGACTGGGCCATGGCCTCGAGGGCCTTGACATGCATGAACATCTGGCCCTTGTCGTCGCACGCTCCCCGTGCGAAGATGGCACCCTCGGGGTGCAGCTCCGTCTTGCGGATGACCGGCTCAAACGCCGGGGAGGTCCAGAGGTCAAGCGGATCCGGCGGCTGGACGTCGTAGTGACCGTAGACCAGAACCGTCGGCAGGGCGGGGTCCACGATCCGCTCCCCATACACGACTGGATAGCCCGGGGTCTGCATGACCTCCACACGGTCGGCCCCTGCCTTGCGCAGGTGGTCCGCCACGGATTCCGCACAGCGCATCACATCCTCTTTATAAGCCGGGTCGGCACTGATCGAGGGAATGCGGAGGAGGTCGAACAGCTCATCGAGGAAGCGGTCCTTGTTGGCGGAGAGAAAATCCTGTGCGGTCATGCCTGCAAGGTCGTACTCACGCCGGCTTCGGACAACGGCCCCGGGACCCAAAAAGAACGGGGCGGGACCCGAATGAATCCCGCCCCGCCGGCTTCAAGTGAGCCAGGGCCGTCAGCCCTGGGCGGAGAAGAGGACGTTCCCGGCCTGGTCGGTGAATTCGACGCGAACGATTTTGGAACCGTACGGCAGGGTGGAGATGAAGGTGTGTTAGGCGATCAGAGCCTGGGACATGTTGGCTGCGACCGCGCTCCGGGTGACCTTCTGGCCATCGGGGAGGGTGGCCATGGCGCGCATCGAGACCGTTCCGTCCACGGCGAGTTCCATGGTGACGGCCGTCTGGTTCAGGGCGTCGGCCTCGGCGGCGACGGCGTTCGCGTTGGCGAAGGAGGCGCTGGCGGCGAAGGTGAAGGCGACAGCGAAGAGGGAGGAGGTGAACTTGTTCATGACGTTGGAGATTTTGGGGTGGTGGTTGTTCGTTGACAGAGCAAACATGTCGGCGCTTCCGGCACTCCGAACTGACGTCTCCCATAGGCCCACATTGACATTCGTCATTCCCCTCCCCCTTGTCCTTTTCTGATGCCTCGATGAGGCGGCGGCGGTATCTTGCCGCCGCTTTGGACAGGACAATGACTTCCCCGCCCGAACACTCCGCCCAACCCACATCGGCCCCGATGCGCTTTGACGACACGGCGGTGGCCTTCGCCCACCGGTCGGACCGGGAACTCCGTCGGGCGCGCTGGATGTTCGGCCTGATTGGCGCCCCCCTCCTCGTCCGGCTCGGATCCCGCCTTCTCCGCCTCGCCGTCTCCCTTCGTCTGCCCATCGGATGGGCCGTTGGCCCCGTCTTCGACTACTTCTGCGGGGGAGAGGACATCGAGGACAGCCGCTCGACCTCCGAGCGGCTCCACCAATTCGGCGTGAAAACCATCCTGGACTACAGTGCCGAGGGCCAGACCGGCGAAGCCGCCCTTGACGCCGCCCGGGACGAAATCCTCGCCACCATCCACGCCGCCGAGGGCGACCCCCGTTTCGCCTTCGCCGTCTTCAAGGTGAGCGCCCTGTCGGACAACGACCTGCTCGAAGAGAAGGGCCAAGGCAACCGGCTCTCCTCCGAGCGCGAAGCGGCCTGGCAACGGGTGGAGGACCGGGTGTCCACCCTCTGTCGTGAGGCCGCCGATCGGAGGGTCCGCATCATGATCGACGCCGAGGAGACCTGGCTGCAGGATGCCATCGATGACCTCGCCGAAGCGATGATGCGGAAACACAACCGCGACCGGTGTGTGGTCTTCACCACTGCCCAACTCTATCGACACGATCGCTTGGCGTACACCCAAGGCCTTGAGGACCGGGCCCGGGAAGAAGGGTGGATTGCCGGAGTCAAACTCGTCCGTGGAGCGTACATGGAAAAGGAGCGCCAGCGGGCCGCGGAACAGGGACTCCCGTCTCCCATCCAGCCCGACAAGGCAGCCACGGACCGGGATTTCAATGCCGCCATCGATTTCGCCCTGGACCGACTCGACCACCTGAACATCGTTTGCGGCACGCACAATGAAGCCAGCACGGCTCGATTGGCTGACGGTATGACGGACCGGGGGGTCGACCCCTCGGATGTCCGGGTGGCCTTCGCACAGCTGCTGGGGATGAGCGACAATCTGAGCTTCAACCTCGCCCACCGCGGATACACCGCGGCCAAGTATGTCCCTTACGGCCCGCTGCGGGAAGCCATCCCCTATCTGATCCGCCGGGCCGAGGAGAACACCTCCGTCGGCGGACAGACCTCCCGGGAGCTCAGCCTCATCCGCACGGAACTCGCCCGCCGGAAGGGCTGACCCTCATTCGCAATTGCACCCGCCGGGGAGGGCGTTGATCTCCACCTTCCGGACGGTCGTCGTGGTGTCCGTCACCACGAATTCGGCCGAGCGCGATTCGCCCTCGATCCGATAGTATTTGCCCGTTCCCTCCTCATTGCGCACGTCGCTGCGGCCATACCGGATGCGCCCCTCCTCGAGCAGGGAGCGCAGGTCCGCCATGGTCACCGCACCGCACTGCATGAGACAGCGGGTCCGTTCGTCGCCAATGAGACCGGGCTCTCCGAGGAAGCGTCGGACCTGATCATTGGGGAGCCAGGAACTGCAGGAACGCGTGCCGAAAAAGAAGAAAGCGAGCAGGGTGCCAATCAACAGCCCCACCATGTATCGCCACAAGCGCTGCGAAAAGTTCATGGTGCAAAGATGGGTGTCCCGGCATCGTAACTTCAGCGTCCATGCTCAGGACGCAGGGATTGAGATACCGCTATGCGGATGACGGGCCGGAACTGGCCTTCCCGGACCTCGACGTGGGGCGTGGAAAGGAACTCCTCCTGCTTGGCGCCTCCGGCACGGGCAAGACCACCCTGCTGCACCTGATCGCCGGCATGCGGACGCCATCGGCCGGAGACGTCCGCCTCAACGGCCACCCCTTCAGCGCCCTCTCCACAGCGGAACGCGACCTCGCCCGCGGCCAACACATGGGCATCGTCTTCCAGACCGCCCATTTCGTCCGGAGCCTCACCGTCTCAGAAAATCTCGCCCTCGCGCGGACCTTGGCCGGGCTCGAACCGGACGAAGCCCGCATCGAATCCCTGCTCGCCGGTCTCGGCCTCAGTCACAAACTGAACGCCCGAGTGGACGCCCTCTCCGTCGGGGAACAGCAGCGGGTCTCCATCGCGCGCGCTGTCGTGCACGGCCCGGGCATCATCCTGGCCGACGAGCCCACCAGCGCCCTCGACGACACCAACACCGACGGGGTGCTCGACTTGCTCCGACAGCAGGCCTCGGACTCCGGCGCCGCCCTCCTCATCGTCACGCACGACCAGCGCCTGAAAGACCGGATGGCCGACCGGGTGGAATTGACCCTCAACCCCACCGCCGCATGAGGTCCGCCCGCCTCGCCCGCCGCAATGTGATGGACCGTCCGCTAGAAAGCGGTCTGAGCGTTTTGCTTCTTGCCTTCGGGGTCGGCATCATCAGCCTCATGCTCCTCATGCAGCGCAGCCTGACCGAGGACCTCGACCGCAACATCAAGGACATCGACCTGGTACTCGGCGCCAAGGGCAGCCCCCTGCAATCCATCCTCGCCAACGTCTACCACGTAGACGTGCCCACCGGCAACATCCCCCTCGCCGAGGCGCGCAAGGTGATGCGCCACCCGTACATCGAGTCCTCGATTCCGTTGGCCTATGGCGACAACTACGAACTCTTCCGCATCGTCGGGACCGAGGCCAGCTATCCCGAACACTACGGAGCCGAGGTCACGGAAGGCCGGCTGTTCGATGCGCCCTTCGAGGTCACGGTCGGGGCAGAAGCCGCTGCGGCCACGGGACTCAGCATCGGAGACACCTTCTTCAGCGCCCACGGCCTCAAGGATGGCACCGATGTTCACCGGGACAAGGTCTACACGGTGGTCGGCGTCTTCGGTGCGACGGGGTCGGTCATCGACCAACTCCTGCTCACCTCCATCGAATCGGTCTGGGGGGTCCACGCCGACATCGAAGGGGCCGACCAGGAGATCACGGCCGTTTTGCTCAAAAAGAAGAACCCGCTCGCGATCCTGACCCTCCCGAACCTCCTCCGCGACACCCCCATGCAGGTTGCGCTGCCCGCCATCGAGATGAACCGGCTCACCCAGCAGTTCGGCATCGGCCTCAGCACCCTGCGGGCCGTGGCCCTCCTCATCATGAGCCTGTCCTTCGTCAGCGTCTTCATCGCCCTCTTCGCGAGCCTGAGGGATCGCCGCTACGAGCTGGCCCTGATGCGCACCATGGGGGCACCTCCCCGCCGGCTCTTCACCTTGGTCCTGTTCGAAGGGCTTTGGATGACCGTGGCCGGCATCGCGATTGGGCTGGTGCTCAGCCGCCTCGGCGTCGTGGTCCTGGCTGGCGCCCTCGCCGACCGCTTCCACTACGACGTGGCCCAGCTTGCCCCGGTTGCGGGAGAATGGTTCCTCGTGGCGGCGGCTCTCGCGGTCGGCACCCTCGCCGCGGCCCTGCCTGCCCGTTCCGCCCTGCGCATCGACATTTCGAATACGTTGGGTCAGGGGCGTTGACGCGCCGGGGATTCCAGCCGTAATTTCACAGCATGTCCCGCTCCCTGCATCGCACCCTGTTTGCCGCCCTCGGCCTTCTCGGTCTCGCCGCGCTGGACCTCAGCTCCTACTGCCATCCCAACCCAGCCTCTCCGGACCTCGCCCTCATCGGAGCCGCCAAGGCAGCTGAACCGGAAGCGCCCTTCATGGACGTGACCCCGGCTGAAGACTACCGGGAGTTGACCTGGGCGGAGCTCGCCGACGTGGACTTCAAAGACGTCTACCTCGAGGAGCTGGACAGCTACTACTGGAAGCCACAGTTCGGCCCGCAAGTCCTGGCCGCCGAAGGACAAGACGTCTACATCACCGGATACGTCATCCCCGTGGACCTCGACGAAGACTTCTACGTCCTCTCGCGCTATCCATTCGCCAACTGCTTCTTCTGTGGAGGCGCTGGCCCAGAGAGCGTGGTCGACCTCCGCTTTGCCGACAGCGACCACCGCACCTACCAGACCGACGAGCGCCTGACCTTTCACGGCAACGTCCGGCTCAATGCCGACGACGTGTACCAGATGAACTACATCCTGGAAAGCGCCGAGGAACACCCCCTCTGAGCGCAACGCACGGCGCCCTCCTCTGCTTTCGACCACACATGAAACGACCCGGCGCCTCTTCGGCCACCGGGTCGCGTGGGAATGAAAAAGAACGCTCGATCGTCACATGGCGATCTGAGCAGGAAAGGTGTTCAGGATGATGTCCTGGTAACGCTGTCCGAAGTGCTCCATGCACCATTGACGGAGGCGCGAAATGTCTGCGGTCTCCAGCCGTTTGATGCTCTTGGCGAGCTCTTTGGCGAACAGGTGGCGGTCAAAACTGACCTTGGCCAGAATGCGCTGGCAGTATTCCAACATTTTCATTGAATGGTGAATCACGTTTGCGTAA
>PKDZ01000016.1 GCA_002862785.1 Flavobacteriales bacterium | reverse complement strand
GTGTCCGTGAACAGGGGAAGGGGCACCGTATCCAGCAGGGTCGGGGTCCCATCCGGCTCGATGCGATGGAAGACGTAGGCCGTGTCGAACCAAGGGCGTCCGGCGGGCACGGACAGAAGCATGCTGTTGTCGGCCGGACCCAGCTGCAGGTCGGGCACGGGCGCCGGGGTCGAGGTGCCGATGGCGTCCTCCCCGCTCCAGGCCGCGACCCGGTATCGCCAAGTCGGCCCCTCGGAATCGATGCCGGTATGGACATGGACCGTGTCGAGCTCACCGAGGACGTCACCGGCGGGCCCTTCATGGATGACGGTCCAATCCACTCCAGCTTCGGGACGGGCCTCGACGGCATAGCGGTATGGCCCCGGAAAGGCCTCCACCGTGTCGGCGTCCGTCGGCGGGGACCAGCGGACCTCCACTTCCCCGGAAGCGGCGTCGCTCACCTCAACCGAGGCCCCCGTCATCACCGGAATGCCCTTGTCGATCTCGGCGCAGGCCTCTGGTCCCACCTTGCTGCGGGAGCCATCTGGCATCACCGCCACGATGCGATAGCAATAAGTCGCCCCGTAACTGAGGGTTTCCGTGTCGAGGTAGGCGTTGTTTCCCAAGCCCTGAACAGTCGCCACCTGTGTGTAGCCCGAGCCGGCCGGCATCCCGACCCCGCAGGTCGTTTCCTCGATGTCACCGCTTCCGATGCGGCGGTGAACCTCATAGCCCCCCAACGCCTGAACGGCCTCGGAATACTGGTCGGTGCAGGGGTGGACAATCCAGTCGACCTCCACCGCGTTGCCGATCGGCTGGGCCGATGTGGCGACAACCGGTCTCGGCAGGACCCGAATCTGCACCGTCTCCACATCCGACAGGGGCACGGCATCCGCATCCGTCGCCTTGAACACCACCTGATAGGGGGCCTGGCGGACCGCATCGCAACCCGGGGTCCAGCTGAACGTGCCCACATCGGTGAGGGGGTTCCAGCCGAATCCGGCATCGGGCTCGAAATCCTCGAAAGGGCCACCGATCGCGGTGACCGTCACGTTGTCCCCGTTGGGATCGGAGGCCGTGACCGTGAAGGTCAATGTCTCCCCCTGCAGGATGCAGGTGTCGGGCGGAACCACCACGACAGGCGGCTCGTTCGGGCACGTCTCGACGTTGATCTGCATGTCCCGGATGACCTCGCCGACCATGAGCCATTGGCTGCCCACCCACCGCCATTCGCGGATGCGGAGGGCCATGTTGTATTCTCCAGACAGGGCGGGTGCATCCCACACCACGGTGCCCGTCAGGGGCTCCACGTAGAATTCCCCTCCGGCGCCCTCTACCTCGTTGGGCTGGACGAACCCTTCAATGGGCAGGCACTCGAAGCCGGCGCAGGCCACCAAATCGTAGCTGAGTGAATCCCCGTTGGGGTCGAAGGCACCGGGATTGTGCTCCCATCGTTGTCCGATGCACGCGTTCTCAATGGCCGGTGCCAGCAGGATGGGGCTGTCGTTCTGGCCCGCCTCGGGGTCGATGATGAGCAGGCTCGTGATGCAGAAGGGCACATCCACGGAACTCGGGATGTTGAGGACGCCATCGTTGCGGTTGGGGTCCTCAACGATGAGGGTGTAGATGCCCGGTCCGGCATAGGTGTGGACCCCTTTGTAGATGTTGAGCCGGACCTCACCCCCGATGAGCTCCCCGGTGGGAATGCCGGCAGGATCGAGTGGGCCGTTGATGCGGGGCAGGCTGTCCACCGCCGCGGTACTGCCTTCGTCCCCCCAGCGGAGCGAGAGCCAGGGCCGGTCCGCCACCACACTGGACTTGGTGTAGGTGGTGATGGTCACCTCGTAGGTGGTCCCCTCCAGGTGTTGGTAGGTGATTTCCCCCGCCCGGTTGTGCGTGGCCGAGGCCGTCATGCCGACGAGCAGGGCGAGGAAAAGCAGGAGGGACTCCGGACGCATGGACATCGAAAGGTAAACGTGCGCCTCCGGCCAAAGGTGACCTCCCGTGCAAAAAATCCCCTCCGGCCGGGTGGAGTGAGAGGGGCATCCGGACGGGCCCCGGAACTACCTTCGCACCATGTCGAAGAAGAAGCCCACCCGCGTCGGACTGTCCTGGGGAGACCCCCACGGAATCGGGTCCGAGTGCATCCTCAAGGCCTTTGCGGATGAGCGGCTCTTTGAGGACCTGCTGCCCGTGGTCTACGGCCACACCGAAACTCTGCGCCAGCAGGCCGCCCAATTCGACGTGCGCATCGACATCCGGGATGTTGAGGATGCCGCGGACGCCAAGCCCGGCGCGATGTACTGTGTGGACATTGCTCCGGCGCTCCTCGAACCTGATTGGGGCCAACCGCACCCTTCGGCAGGGGAGTTCGCTCGCCTCAGCCTCGAGGCTGCAGTGAAGGACCTCGCGTCGACCAAGGTCGACGTCCTGGTCACCGCCCCCATCAACAAGGACACCATCCAGAGCGGCCAATTCAAGTTTCCCGGACACACTGAATACCTCGCCGACAAGGCCGGCGTCGAGGACGTGCTCATGATTCTCGCCTCCGACAGCCTGCGCGTTGGGGTGGTCACAGGCCATGTGGCGCTCAAGGATGTGGCGTCCACCCTGTCCAAGGACCGCATCGTGAAGTACGGCACCCTGCTGCATGAGAGCCTCGGGCGCGATTTCGGCGTCGCCACGCCGCGCATTGCGGTCCTCGGCCTGAACCCCCATGCCGGGGACAATGGCCTCATCGGAGAGGAGGAGAAGACCATCATCCTGCCGGCTGTGCGCGCCATGCAAGAAGCGGGAATGAAAGTGAGCGGTCCCTTCGGAGCCGACGGCTTTTTCGGCAGCGGAGATTACCGGCATTTTGACGGGGTGCTCGCCATGTACCACGACCAGGGCCTCGTTCCATTCAAGAGCCTGAGCTTTGGTCAGGGGGTGAATTTCACCGCAGGACTGCCCATCGTCCGGACGAGCCCGGACCACGGAACGGCGTTTGACATTGCCGGAAAGGGAGAGGCCGACGGGCACAGCCTCAGGGCCGCCTGCTGGATGGCCGCGGACATCCGGAACCACCGCCGGGAGCATCGCGACATGACCGCCGACCCGCTCAAGGTGTCCCCGCCCAAAGGCCGGGACCGGGACCGCTTCTGAACCGTCGGGCCGACCCGCCGGGATTTGCAACGAAACCCGTACCTTTGCCCCCCCTCAAGCCGGGGTGACGCATGCGCGATTCCGCAGAGTTCGAAATTCCCTACACGGGATTGGGTCTCGGAAGACATGCATTCGGCTTCCAGCTTGACGGGACGTTCTTTCAGGAATTCGAGCCCCCAGGCCTGGTCAATGCCGACATCCGTGCGGAGACTGAATTGGACCGGTTCGATGAGATGATGCACTTCGACGTCCGCGTCACCGGTACCGTGGACACGGCCTGTGACCGCTGTGATGCTCCGATGACGGTTTCCGTGGATCACCGCACGCGCTACGTGATCAAGTTCGGCGCGTCGACCCACAAGACCGACGACGACATTCTGGTGCTCGGCCCCGCCGATCACCTGTTGGACGTGAGGGAATTCCTTTATGAGACCACGATGTTGGGCATGCCACTTCGTCGCGCCCACGACGACATCAAGGACTGTGACCAGGAAGTGGTCCGCTGGCTGACCGGCTCAGTGGACGATGCCCCGGATGAAGTGCAAGAGGAAGAAATGGATCCGAGATGGGCCGCCTTGAAGGGGCTCGGATCGGATGAGGACGAGAAGACGGATTGAGGAAGAGACCAACGAAACAGAAACACACCCAACCCGAAGGGCCCCGGCCCGGAGGAACAACCAGACGACCATGGCACATCCCAAGCGACGCCAAAGCAAGACGCGCTCCCGCAAGCGCCGGACGCACTACAAGGCCGAGACGCCCAACGTGTCCACGTGCAGCAGCACGGGCCAGGCCCACATGTTCCACCGCGCCCATTGGTACGAGGGCAAGCTCTACTACAAGGGACGCGTGGTGATGGAGAAGGAGACGGCCGAGGCCTGACCTTCTTCCCGAACGGAACCGATTTTTCAGAAAGACCCGCCCGGCCATGGCCGTCGCGGGTTTTTCCACATCCGGTGGTGGCCGCTTGTGCCTCCCGACTGTGACGGCCCATGAAGGCCGGGCATAATTTCGGCCTCCGTCACAAACGGTACCACAACACCTGACCCCATGAGTTCCCCCCAGACTGCCGCCATCACCGCCGTGCATGGCTGGCTTCCCGAGGACATCCTCTCCAATGCCGACCTCGAAAAGATGGTCGACACCAACGACGAGTGGATCCGCACCCGCACCGGAATCAGCGAGCGCCGCATCCTGAAGGATCCGGAGAAGGCCACCTCCGACATGGCCTGCGAGGTCATCAAGGGCCTCTGCACCCAGCGGGGCATCACCCCCGAGGAGGTGGATCTGGTCATCGTGGCCACAGTGACCCCCGACATGTTCTTCCCCTCGACTGCCCAACTCGCCTGTCACAAGGCCGGAGCGAGCAATGCCTGGGGCTTCGACCTGAGCGCGGCGTGCAGCGGATTCCTGTTTGCCCTGCGGACCGGAAGCCAATTCGTGGCGAGTGGGACGCACTCCAAGGTCATCGTCGTCGGAGCGGACAAGATGAGCTCCATCGTGGACTACACCGACCGCACCACATGCGTCCTCTTCGGGGATGCCGCGTCCGGCGTCCTGCTGGAGGCGGATGCGAGCGGCGCCACGGGCATCCAGGATGCCATCCTCCGCAGTGACGGGGCCGGGGGCCAATACCTGCGGATGCAGGGGGGCGGATCGCTCAACCCCTCCAGCCACGAAACGGTGGACAACAAGCTGCACTACATCGAGCAGGATGGTCGCCCGGTTTTCAAGGCGGCCGTCACCTCCATGGCCGACGTGAGCTACGAAATCATGGAACGCAACGGGCTCACCGCGGATGACGTGTCCTGGCTCGTGCCGCATCAGGCCAACCTCCGCATCATCGACGCAACCGCCAACCGCATGGGCGTGGGCCGCGACAAAGTGATGATCAACATCGAGAAATACGGCAACACCACGGCCGCGACCATTCCCCTCTGCCTGTGGGAGTGGCGCAACCGGCTCACCCCAGGCGAGAACCTCATCCTCAGCGCCTTCGGTGGCGGCTTCACGTGGGGCAGCATCTGGCTCAAGTGGGCCATGGAGCCCGAAGCCTAAACCCTGAATTCACGGGGCCACCGAATTAGCGGTTACCTTGGCCATTTGGAAACCTAGGATCAAACCAAATCATTGACCATGACCCAGGACGAAATCCAAGACCTCATCAAGTTCGTCGCCAAGTCCGGCGTGAACGAAGTCGAGATCGAACGCAAGGACTTCAAGATCACCATCAAGAGTTCCGGCGTCCCCAACAAGCGTGGCAAAGCCGCGACAGCCCCCGAGCCCCAGGCGGTTCACGTGGCCGTCCCCAGCATGCCGATGCAGATGCCCATGCAGGCGGCCATGCCGGCCGCTCCGGCCCCAGTGGCTGCTCCTGCGCCAGCGCCAGCAGCACCCGCCGCCGAGCCGGCCGCTCCGGCTGCCGACTCCAACCTCGTCGAAATCAAGAGCCCGATGATTGGCACCTTCTACCGCAAGCCCTCCCCCGACAAGGACAACTTCGTCGACGTGGGCTCCGCTGTGAAGCCCGGAGACACGGTCTGCACGATTGAGGCGATGAAGCTCTTCAACGAGATTGAAAGTGAAGTGTCCGGACGCATCGTGAAGATCTTGGTGGACGACAACAGCCCGGTCGAATACGACCAGCCGCTCTTCCTCGTGGAACCGGCCTGAGCTCACCGGCCAAGCCTCATCGATTCTCGACATGTTCAAGAAAATCCTGATCGCCAACCGCGGTGAGATCGCCCTCCGGGTCATCCGGACCTGCAAGGAAATGGGCATCAAGACCGTGGCGGTGTACTCCACGGCTGACGCGGAAAGCCTCCATGTTCGCTTCGCCGACGAGGCCGTCTGCATTGGCCCCGCCCAGAGCGTCAAGAGCTACCTCAACATCCCGAACATCATCGCTGCGGCAGAGATCACCAACGCCGACGCAATCCACCCGGGATACGGATTCCTCTCAGAGAACGCCCAGTTCTCCCGCGTCTGTGGCGAGAACGACATCAAGTTCATCGGCGCCTCTCCGGAGATGATCGAAGCCATGGGCGACAAGGCTTCGGCCAAGGCCACCATGGCGGCTGCCGGAGTGCCCACCATTCCGGGAAGTGAAGGCATCCTCGACAGCCTCGAAGAAGCCCTCGCATGCGCCACGGAGATTGGCTATCCCGTCATGCTCAAGGCCACCGCTGGAGGTGGAGGCCGCGGCATGCGCGTCTGCCACAACGACGACGACACCGCCGACGCCTGGGACACCACCCGTCGCGAGGCCGGAGCTGCCTTTGGCAACGACGGCATGTACATGGAAAAGTTCGTGACGGAGCCCCGCCACATCGAGATCCAGATCGCCGGGGACAAGAATGGCAAGTGCTGTCACCTCTCCGAGCGCGATTGCTCCATCCAGCGCCGCCACCAGAAGCTCGTTGAAGAGACTCCGTCGCCGTTCATGACCGACGACCTCCGCGAGAAGATGGGCCAAGCGGCCATCGCCGCCGGTGAGGCCGTCAAGTATGAGGGCGTGGGCACCGTGGAATTCCTGGTTGATGCCGACCGGAACTTCTATTTCATGGAGATGAACACCCGGATTCAGGTCGAGCACACCATCACCGAGGAGGTGGTGGATTACGACCTGATCAAGGAGCAGATCAAATTGGCCAACGGCGACCCGATTTCCGGACGGAACTATTACCCCAAGATGCACGCCATCCAGTGCCGCATCAACGCCGAGGACCCCGACCGCAACTTCGCGCCAAGCCCCGGGACGGTGACCGATTACCACGGACCGGGCGGACATGGCATCCGCATCGATACCCACGTTTACGCAGGATACCGCATCCCTCCGCATTACGACAGCATGGTCGCCAAGCTCATCGTGGTCGCACAGACCCGGGAAGAGGCCATCACCAAGATGCAGCGGGCCCTCGACGAGTACATCATCGAAGGCGTCAAGACGACCATCCCTTTCCACCAGAAGCTCATGGCGCATGACCGCTTCCGCAGCGGGGACTTCACGACCAAGTTCCTCGAAGAAGAAACCGTCTGATTCCGTCTTTCGATCTCAAGGAAAAGGACCCGTTCGTGGGTCCTTTTTCGTTGGAGATGATCCGGATTGGGTCAGCCCTTGAGCCGGTCGGCGATGGCCGTCGTGCTCCGGCCGGGGACCAGGGCAATCGTCTCCACGCGGCCTCCCGCAGCCTGCACTTCGGCACTCCCCACGATGTACCGGGCATCCTCAGGATCGGTGCAGGTGGCGTCGTAGTCGCCGCCCTTCACCAGAACATCAGGCTCGAGCGCCCGAATCAACTCGAGGGGCGTGTCCTCTCCGAACAGCACCACCCCCGAAACCGCGCGCAGTCCCGCCACCACAAAGGCCCGGTCGGCCTCCGGCACAATGGGCCGGCCGGCTCCCTTGCCGAGGCGACGAACGCTCGCGTCGTCATTGAGGCCGACCACCAACACGTCGCCGAGTTTGGCCGCCGCACCGAGGTAGGTCACATGTCCACGGTGCACCAGATCGAAGACGCCATTGGTGAACACCACCTTCCGCCCCTCAGCCCGCCATTGGGTGCAGCGGTCGGCCATGGCGGCCCGATCGAGGATGGGAGCTTCATTCTCCATGGTCATTCGGCCCTTTGGAGCTTGCCCTTTCGAAGGCCGGCGGAGATGAGAAAGAGGTATCCGATGCCACCGGTGGTGATGATCATGCCCGTCTGGGTGGCCCAGATCACATTGGCGGTGGCCAGACCCAGCACCTCATTGAAGCCCATGGCCACCAGCGCATACTGAACCGCCAACTGATAGCTCCCGATGCCCCCCGGGGAAGGAATCACCATCCCGAAGCCGCCCGCCATCATGACGAACAGGGCCTTTCCAGGTGTCAGTCCCTGAAGCGCATCGATGCCGAGGAAAATCACATAGGTCATCAAGAAATACATCGTCCAGATGAAGGCAGTATGCCCAAGGAATGCCCACTTCTGCTTCATGTGCCGCACGCTGGCCAATCCCCTTCCGATGCCTTCGATGAAACCAAAGGCTTTGGCGAACAAAGGAACCCTCGACAGCGCCTCCCGCTTGCGCCAAGCGAAGACCGCCCCTGCGGTGAACAGCACTGCACCTCCCGCCAACCAGGGCAACGGACCGCCACCAGGGAGGTCGAATGACGCGCTGAACGCCAGAAAGGTGTCCATGTTGGACAAGAGCGCGACCCCCGTCAACAAGAACAACAACGCAAAGTCGACCACCCGTTCGGATATGACCGTACCGAAAAGCTCATCCACGGGAATGTCATCTGTCTGATTGAGCGCACCACACCGGGCCAATTCCCCACTCCGGGGAACGAAGGCGTTGGAGAAGTAGCTGAAGGCCACGGCATGAATGCTGTTGCCCATCTTGGGCTGATGTCCCAAGGGCTCCAAAAGAATGAGCCACCGCATTCCACGGCTCACAATGGCGAGATACCCCATCACGAAACTGGCGCCAATGCTCCAACCGCTTGCACTCCGCATGTCATCCCACAAGGCTTGCGGATCGTCCACTCCGCGCATGGCCAGGGTGAACAGCAGGACGCCAATGCCCAGCATCCCCGCATACTTCAACACCTTGCCGAGGGGTGCGCTCATGCCGTCAATCGGTTGGTGGCCGTGTCCGGAAAGACCACGGTCGGCTTGAAGGACCGGGCCTCCTCGAGGTCCATTTGCCCGTAAGCGATGACGATGACGATGTCGCCCGGCTGGCATCGGCGGGCTGCGGGTCCGTTGAGGCACACCTGGCCCGACCCCCGTTGGCCTTCGATGACGTAGGTCTCGATGCGCTCGCCATTGTTGCAGTTGACGATCTGTACCTTTTCCCCGATGACAAGTCCAGCGGCCTCAATGAGGTCCGCGTCCAGCGTGATGCTTCCGATGTAGTTCAGGTCCGCCTCGGTGACGGTGATGCGGTGCAGCTTGGCCCGCATGACTTCGATGCGCATGGCCGCGAAATTACGTCACGGAGCGCCTCAGGGACGATGTCCCGGCATCAGATACAGCTCGGTCCTGCGGCTTCGCTCCCGAAGGCCTTCCGGGCAGTCCACCCCGTCCGGACATTTCTCCAAGGGCTGTTCGGACCCGTGACCCTCCACTCGGATGCGTTGGGGAGACAATCCAGCGAATTCAAGCTGGATGGCCACGCGCCGGGCGCGCTCCTTCGCCAGACTGATGTTGTCGTTCGGGTTGCCCTCCGGACTGGCGTGGCCCAAGATGAGCACGTGGACATCGTCCTGTTCCCGACAGCGTTTGGCCCATGCCTTGAGGTCCCCAATCCGGCCCGCCGGCACCAATGAACTGCCCACCTCATGGAAGACCACCCAATCCGCCGGTTGGCTCGGCTCCCACCGAGGGTCCAAGTCGGGCAGACTCGACCAATCCATCGCCTCGGTCGGCCAATCGGCCAGGGCCAAAACGGAAAGCAGATTCAAGCGCCATACCTCTCCCATCAGTGCAAAGCGCTGCACGACCCGTCCATTTCCATCCGTCCAGACCGCCATGGCATTGGAGCAAGCCGTCGCGGGTCGCTTCGCCACCCAACGGGTTCCACGGTCGGCGACCAACTCCCCCAAATCCACCCGGCCTTGGGCATCGCTGACAAACCGGGTTACAGGCATGCCGGTGACCGCATCTTCCAGCGTCCACTGCACATCCGGCAGCGGGGAACGTCCACAGGTGACTGTCAGGGTGTGGCCTTTGAGCCGGGCAGGCGCAGCATCGGCTTTCCGGAGGCCGGAAGGCAACCTGGGGCACCACCAGGGGTCCACTCCACCCAGTCCGGTCAGGCCATCCGATGACAGCCACCCCCCTGCGGTGGGGTGCGGGGTCAGGGCCCACTCGTGGCCCGGGGTGTTCAGCGATTCGAGGATGAGGGCCTCGGCATAATTGCCCCGGCGCGGAATTCGCACCACATCGTAGCCTCCCGACCAAGCCCCGTCAAACCGGTCGCGTTCCCGGTCTGGGCCATGCGGACGCAGCCCCACGAGAAGGTCGCCCTCACGGCCCTGTTGAACATCGAACATCCCGAAGGCCGCATCGCCAGACCAATCTTCGAGGACGGGCACCCGCCAAGGGGACGTCCACTTCCCATCGGGCTGTTCCGCGCTGAGCCACAGCGAGTATCGTTCGTCGTCCAAGGCACTGATGACCGCCATGCCCGATTCGAGGTACAGGTCCACGTGCAGGATGTCGCCCACGTCGGACCAAGCGGGTTCCCGGGCGGGGACCCGGCCCCACGAACGTGGCGCCTCCGTCTCAGTGGGACTTCCTTTGAATTCGGCAATCCGGGTCTCTCCTTCCTTCCACCTGGCCGTCCGGCCTTCCGTGGCGAGCACGACCACCTGCCATCCGTCGGTGCCAAGGACGATTTCATCGTCCACACTGGCCGCTCCTTGAAGCAACCGAGGGGCCCCCTGCGGCTGCTGGGCCATCAGCGACCCAACGCCGAGCAGAAGTCCCATCCACAGGATGGCGCTCCGCCTCACTCGATTGCTCCACGTTGACATGGTCACCCGTTCCCGTTGCGTTTCGCTGCGTTCCATTGGTCCTCGGCCTCACAAGCCGCATCATACCAGTCTTGACCGAAACGGCGGACCAGCGCATCCTTGCAGAACCTCAGGATGCTGAGGTCCAAGCCCGCGCCGCAGCTCAGTGCGGCATCGCAGATGGGCCACTGGTGATAATTCAGGGCGGTCAAGTCCTTCAACGGAGTCAACCGGATGGGATACAAGTGGCAGCTGATCGGCTTTCTCCAAGCCAACTTCCCCTCGAGGTGGGCCTGTTCGAACGCGCATTTCGCCGTGCCATCCTCTTCAAACGTCGCATAGACGCATTCGCGCCCATCCACAATGGGGGTCACGGCATCGCCGTCCCCATCCACGACATGGAGACCCTCCCGCTCAATGACGGCGAGGCTGTCCGGCTTCAACCGGTCCTTCACCACGTCAAATGCGGCCTCCACCTCAGCAATTTCCTCAGGGGCCAGCGGTGCCCCGCTCTCTCCCTCCACGCAACACGCCCCTTTGCAGGCCTTCAGGTCACAGCAGAATCGGCGGTCGAAAATCTCGGTGCTGAGGAGGGTGTCGTCAATCAGGATCACGGTGACCAATTTACGGCGGACCCATGGCCGTCACGGCGTTCTCCCGCACCGCACTTGGTACCTTGCGCAAGTGACCGCTTCCATGCCCCCCCTGACCCCCGACCAGCGGCCCCGACCGGCCCTTTCCCGGTGGGCCTCGATCCGCCGGGACCGTCTGCGGAGGGTGGCCGTGGTGGATGGCAGAAGATTGGTCAACGGATGGCGACTGTGGAGGGAATTCAAGAAGGCCACGGCTGGACGTGCAGAAGACATGTCGCCTCTCACCGCCTGGCCCATGAGCCTGAGCGTGGAGCCCACCACGGCTTGCAACCTCCGGTGTCCAGAATGCCCGAGTGGACTTCGGTCCTTCACCCGTCCTACAGGGATGCTCGACCCCGACCGCCTGTCGGGCCTCCTCAGTGGACCCGAAGGTCTCGGTCGGGACCTGGTCTACCTCAATCTCTACTTCCAAGGCGAACCCTATTTGCACCCCGGCATGGACGACCTCGTCCAGGTCGGCAAGCAAGCCGGACTCTATGTCAGCACGTCAACCAATGCCCACCACATTGACGGCGACCGGGCTGAATCCTTGGTGCGGAGTGGCATCGACCGGCTGATCATCTCCATCGATGGGGCCGATCAGGCGGCCTATTCCAGCTATCGGGTCGGAGGCAAACTCGACAAGGTGCTGGCCGGGACGCGCGCCGTCATCGAGGCGAAGCGGCGCACCGGGATGACCACGCCCCATGTCGTGTGGCAATTCCTCGTGGTCGGCACCAACGAACATCAGCTGAACACCTTGAAACGCATGGCCGCCTCGTTCGAGGTGGACGAATTTGTGGTCAAGACCGCCCAGCTCGACCAGCCGGAAGACGGTCATCCCCTGCTGACCCGCGATCCTGCGCTTCGTCGATATGACCGGTCGCCCGACGGTCGATGGACCCTGCGGAATCCCTTACTCGACCGCTGCTGGCGGATGTGGCAGGGGGCCGTGGTCACATGGGACGGACAGGTTGTCCCGTGCTGCTTTGACAAGGACGCCACCCACGCCATGGGAACCGCAGAGGATGGGGCCGCCTTCCGGTCCATCTGGCGATCCGAGCGTTATCAGGCCTTTCGCCGGTCCATCCTGACGGATCGGTCGGCCATCGACATGTGCCGGAACTGCAGCGAAGGCACCCAAGTCTGGGCCTGATGGAACCGAGCCTGTCCCGTCCGGCGCTTGGCCCGTTGCGCGCCCTCCTGCCCCTCGGCATCGGCCTCACCGTGGTGGCCTGGTTGGTCGCCCGCGCCGTAGGGGAACAGGGAGGGTGGAGCGCGCTGGAAGGGACCGTGACCCTGCCTGGATGGCCAATGGCCCTGGCGTTGATGATCCTGCTTGTGCTCCTGCGGGATGGGGGCTATGTCCTCCGGCTCCGTTGGCTTTCGAATGGCGATCTGACTTGGCGGCAGGCCATCGAGACAACGGTCCTGTGGGAATTCGCCTCGGCCATCACGCCCGGCATTGTCGGGGGCGGGGCCGTCGCCATCTGGGGCCTTCACCGGCAGGGCATGACCGCTGGGCGAAGCACGGCCGTCGTGTTCTCGACGGCACTGCTGGATGAGCTGTTCTATGTTCTGGCGCTGCCCCCGCTCCTGCTCGTGCTCGGAGAGGCCGTCCGACCCGATGGACTCGGAGGCGGGTTCGGATGGGGTGTTTTCTGGGCCGGGTGGGTACTGCTGGTGCTCCTCGCCGCCGTCATTGGGTTTGGGCTGTTCCTCGCCCCGAACGGCACCCACGGCCTCCTCCGCCGGGTGGCCGGGTGGCGGTGGCTCGGCCGGTGGCGCTCCCGGATGGAGACCTATGCCGATGAACTGCTGGACAGTTCCGGGCAAATGCGGGCCCTCTCGGGCAGCCATTGGATCGGGGCCTTGGTCGCCACCGTCTTGAGCTGGTCGGCCCGGTTCCTCACCCTCGTGGCCGTCATGGGTATGGTCGTGGCCCCCCTGGCCTCGCTCGATGCCCTTCTAATTGTTACGCGGCAACTCGTCATGTGGGTGTTCCTGCTCGTGAGCCCCACCCCCGGATCCAGCGGGGTGGCCGAATGGCTTCTCGGTGTGTTCTTCGGCCCCTGGTTCGATCGGGCCCCCTCCCCATTGGCACCGGCCATGACCATGCTCATCTGGCGGATGGCCACCCATTTCCTCTACCTCCTCGTGGGGGTGTTGGTCATTCCCGGTTGGCTTCGGCGGACCGGTCGCGGCAAAGCGACCCGCAGTGCCGAACTTTGAGGCATGTCCAACGAGAAGAAGCCCACCGGATTCAGTACCCTCGCGGTCCATGCGGGCGTGGAGCCCGACCCCTCCACTGGAGCGATCATGACGCCGGTCTACATGACCTCTACCTACGTGCAGGACGGCATTGGCCAGCACAAGGGATATGAATACAGCCGGTCCTCCAACCCGACCCGAGATGCCCTCGAGGCCGCCTTCGCCGCGTTGGAAGGCGGTCAGCATGGACTGGCCTTCTCCAGTGGCCTCGCCGCGATCGACGCCGTCCTCATGACCCTGAAGCCCGGGGATGAGGTCATCGCCGGGGACGACCTCTACGGAGGCACCCGCAGGCTGTTCTCGACCCACTATGAGCCCCTCGGCATCCAGTTCCATTTCGTGGACACGCAGGATCCCGCCAACGTCGCAGCCAAGCTGAATGACCGCACCCGGCTGGTGTGGCTCGAGACCCCGACCAACCCCTTGCTCCGGGTCAGTGACATCGCCGCCATCGCCGGGCTGCTGGAGGGACATCCCGCCCGCCTCGCGGTGGACAACACGTTTGCCACCCCGGCCCTGCAGAACCCACTCAAGGAAGGTGCGGACATCGTGATGCACAGCGTCACCAAATACCTCGGGGGCCACTCCGATGTGGTGATGGGGGCTTTGATGACGAAGGACGCTGCCGTGGATGCCGAACTCCGCACCCTGCAGAACAACGTCGGGGCGATTCCTGGTCCGATGGACTGCTTCCTCGTGTTGCGGGGCATTAAGACCCTGGGCATCCGGGTCCGCCAGCATTGTGCCAATGGCCGTGCCGTGGCCGAATGGCTCCAGGCCCACCCGAAGGTCGACCGGGTATACTGGCCCGGATTCTCCACGTTCCCGAACCACGCCGCCGCCGCCCGCCAGATGCAGGACTTCGGCGGCATGATCAGCTTCACCCTCGTCGACGACAGCCTGGCTGCCTCCCGGGCAGTGTGTGAATCCACCCGCGTGTTCGCCCTCGCCGAATCCCTCGGCGGTGTGGAGAGCCTGATCGAGCACCCCGCCCTCATGACGCACGCCTCGGTTCCGGCCGAACAGCGCGCATCCCTCGGCATCAACGACAGCCTGATTCGCCTCAGCTGCGGCATTGAGGACGCGGAAGACCTCATCGCCGACCTCGACCAAGCGATCGGAGCATGACGGGTGAGGGACACGGCATGGCCGTGGTCGGAGCCGGACTCGTCGGCAGCCTGACCGCACTGCTCCTCGCCAACCGGGGACACCACGTCGACGTCTATGAACGCCGGAAGGACCCGCGCAAGGTGGGCGATGCCGCCGGGCGGTCCATCAACCTCGCCCTGAGCGAACGCGGCTGGCGGGCCTTGGAGAAGGCCGGGGCTCTGGAGGCTGTCCGGGAGATTGCCATGCCGGTCAAGGCCCGGTGCATGCACGGCCTCGACAGCGGACTCACCTACCAGCCCTATGGCCTGCCTGGCAAAGGGCGATTCGGCCACGATGAGTGCATCTACAGTGTGGCCCGCGGCCCATTGAACCGCATCCTGCTCCAAGCGGCGGAAGCC
The DNA here is from genome assembly GCA_002862785.1 of Flavobacteriales bacterium. GTDB lineage: Bacteria > Bacteroidota > Bacteroidia > Flavobacteriales_D > Sanyastnellaceae > UBA8752. The sequence continues at coordinate 3,874 of PKDZ01000016.1, read as the reverse complement.
ACCGGCCAGGTGGACGTCCATTTCGAGCACCGCCTCGAAGACTTCTCAGTTTCCCAGGACGCCGTTTCCCTCGCCTTCGATGGCCGGAGCCCCCTCCGCCACGATCGGCTGTTCGGCACCGATGGGGCGTTCAGCGCCGTCCGGCAACGGATGATGAAAGGCGACCGGTTCGACTTCAGCCAGTCCTACCTCGCCCACGGCTACAAGGAAATCGCCATGCCTCCCGGGGAAGACGGTGGGTTCGCCATCGATCCCGAAGCGCTCCACATCTGGCCCCGTGGGCACTTTATGCTGATGGCCCTGCCCAATCCGGACCGGACCTTCACTTGCACCCTCTTCGCTCCATTCGAAGGGCCCGAAGGGTTTTCCGGGATTCCCGATGTGGCCTCCGCTCGGGCCTATTTCGAGGCCCATTTCCCCGATGTGCTCGACCTCGTGCCCGACTTCGACCGCGACTGGAAATCCAACCCGACAAGCTCCCTCATCACCACGCGGTGCAATCCATGGCACAGCGGCGACCGCGTCCTGCTGATGGGCGATGCGGCCCACGCCATCGTGCCCTTCTACGGACAAGGAATGAACAGTGGATTTGAGGATGCCCGTGTGCTTGCCGATCTCCTCGATGACCAAGCGGGCCACCCGTCGGACGAGGCTTGGACGAGACTCATGTCCGACTTCACCCGGTTGCGGAAGGCCAATGGGGACGCCATCGGGGACCTCGCCCTCCGCAACTTCATCGAGATGCGGGACCGCACCGGGGACCCCCGCTTCCTCCTTCGGAAGCGCATCGAACGCCGGCTCACCGACCGCCATCCGGACCGTTGGGTGCCGCTCTACTCCATGGTCACCTTCACGCACCTTCCCTATGCCGAGGCCCTCGAACTTGGACGCATCCAAGATGGCATCATGGACGAGGTGATGGCCCGCCCGGACATCGACACCGTTTGGGACGGAAACGAGGTGGAACGGCACGCGCTCGAACTGGCCGCCGAACGGCTGCCCCGAACCGACACGGCATGAAGCGGCTCGAACACATCGGCATCGCGGTCTCCGACTTGGAGGAGGCAGAGCGCATCTTCGGCGAGATCTTGGGCAGCCCCGCCTACAAACGAGAGGAGGTCGCCGGCGAGTCCGTGCTGACTTCGTTCTTCCGTGCGGGAGAATCCAAGGTGGAGCTGCTGGTTCCGACCTCCCCGGACAGTGCCATCGCCAAGCACCTGGAGAAGCGAGGACCGGGCCTGCACCACCTGGCCTTCCACGTAGAGAATCTCGAAGCGGAACTCGCGCGGCTCGAATCCAAAGGCTACCGTGTTGTGGTCGGGCCCAAGCCGGGCGCGGACGGCAAGCGCATCGCCTTTCTTCACCCCGGGGACGCAGCCAAGGTCCTCATCGAACTCTGCGCGGACGCCTGACCCTCGGATGGCCCGAGTCGGACGGGGACAAAACGGAAGCGCCCCGGACGTTTCCAGGGCGCTTCACTTAACCAAATTGCTTGCCTGCCACGCTTGCCTCGTGGCATCGACGGCTTGAATGCGTGCCCCCGACATATCAAACCTACATCGGCCCCCATGGGTTGCCTGTAGGACTGAAAATCCCGCTTTTCGTCAGTTTGCGCCTACCCCCTGTCATCCCTCGATGACAACCGGTCAAAAAGAAAGCGCCCCGGACGTTTCCAAGGCGCTTCACTTAACCAAATTGCTTGCCTGCCACACTTGCCTTGTGGCATCTGCGGTCTCTTGCGAGCCGCTGACAATTCGACGTAGACTAGAGAAAGGGGTCGCCCTGTAGGATGGCCTTTCGGTCTGGGTGAAGGGGGACGCCTACCGGGGCGGAAATGCCCGAAAAAAAAAGAGCCCTGGACGTTTCCAGGGCGCTCGATTGACCAAATTTGCTCGGAAGACAGGTGTGCCCTGCTAAATCACAGATGCAAATTGTGAGGTGCAACCTATCCGAAGACCGGGCAGGAGGACGTAGGAACTGGGAGGAGGTTGATTGTCGGCTGATTCTGACAAAAGGTCACACGACCCCCTGGTCGATCATCGCGTCGGCCACCTTGACGAATCCCGCGATGTTGGCGCCCTGCACGTAATCCACGGATCCGTCATCCCGTCGACCATAGGCCATGCACTGGGCGTGGATGTCCTTCATGATGCGCTGCAGGTGACCATCCACTTCCTCCGACGTCCAGGACATCCGCAGGCTGTTCTGCGACATCTCCAGTCCGGACGTCGCGACACCGCCCGCATTGGAGGCCTTGCCGGGAGCGAACATCACGCCCGCCTTCTGGAAGGCTTCGACGGCTTCCGGCGTACATGGCATGTTGGCGCCTTCCGCCACGGCCTTGCACCCGTTGGCCACCAGCGTCGCCGCTTCCGCGCCGTCGAGTTCGTTCTGGGTGGCGCAGGGGAAGGCCAGATCACAGGGGAGGTCCCACGGATCCTGCCCCTCCCGGAACGTGACCCCGTCATGGGCGTCCGCGTATTCCTTGATGCGGCCGCGGCGCACTTCTTTGATGTCTTTGATCCATGCCAGTTTCTCCTCGTTGAGGCCTGAGGGGTCGTGGATGCTGCCCTTGCTGTCGCTGAGCGCGATGACCTTGCCGCCCATCCGGAGGCATTTCTCCGCCGCGTGGAGGGCCACATTGCCCGAACCACTGATCACAACGGTCTTCCCGTCGATGGCATCGTCCTGTGTGGCGAGCATTTCCGCCATGAAGTAGGTGGCCCCATAGCCTGTGGCCTCGGGCCGAATGAGCGAACCGCCCCACGCCGGCTTCTTGCCCGTCAGGACGCCGGTGAACTCGTTGCGCAAGCGCTTGTACTGGCCGAACATGTAGCCGATTTCGCGGCCGCCCACGCCGATGTCGCCCGCGGGCACGTCGGTGTCCGGGCCGATGTGGCGGGACAACTCGGTCATGAAGCTCTGGCAGAAGCGCATGACCTCCCCATCGGACTTGCCCTTGGGGTCGAAATCAGAACCGCCCTTTCCGCCGCCCATCGGCAGGGTCGTCAGGCTGTTCTTGAAGACCTGCTCGAAGCCGAGGAACTTCAGGATGCTCAAATTGACGCTCGGGTGGAAGCGCAGTCCACCCTTGTAGGGTCCGATGGCGGAGTTGAACTCCACCCGATAGCCCCGATTGACTTGGATGTTCCCGTCGTCATCGGTCCACGGCACACGGAACTGGATGACGCGCTCGGGCTCGATCATGCGCTCGAGCAACGCATGGCCCTGATAGCGGGGATTGGCTTCGATGAAAGGAATGACGGTCTCGGCGACCTCTTCAACTGCCTGGATGAACTCGGGCTCGTTGGGATTCCGGCGATGGGCCTCAGCCATGAACGCCTGGACGCTGGGGTGCTCCATGATGTTGGTGACGTATCGATTGACGTGCGGTGCGAATGTAGCGTGATGGGGTGTCAACTGAACCCAACCCAGCACGAATGTTTATGGACGTTCGACCTGTTCAAAAACCGTCCGCGAACCGCCATCAAAGGCTGCGGGTCCGCCCCCCGTCCACAGGAAGGTTGACTCCGCTGATGTAGGCCGCCGCCGGGCTGCAGAGGAAGGCGATGGCGGCGCCGATCTCGTGGGCTTCCCCCAGCCGCTTGAGGGGCACAGCCTGCGCCATGCCTTCGAGGATGTCCCCGGCGGGAACCCCGGTCTTGGCGGATTTGGCCTCGGCGATTTGGTCAAGGCGCGCCGTGCGGGTCGCCCCGGGCAGAACGTTGTTGACGGTGATGCCGTCTGGACCAAGTTCATTGGCGAGGGTCTTGGCCCAATTGGCTACGGCCCCGCGGACCGTATTGGAGACACCGAGTCCATCCAGTGGCTGCTTGACGGAGGTGGAGATGACGTTGACGATGCGACCCCCGCC
>PKDZ01000045.1 GCA_002862785.1 Flavobacteriales bacterium | reverse complement strand
TGTTCTCATTGATGACTTCGACTTCGATGCCGTAATTGTCCGGAGCGGAAGCCGCGTTGACGGCAATCTGCTGCTGGGCGTTGACGGAGGATAGCAGGAGCCCGATGCCGGTGGCAAGGGCCAAGAGGTAAGTGTGGAATCGCATGATTCGGTTATGGGAACTGAAAAATATTGCGGGACATGTATAATCCTGACTCACAGATTTCAACACCGTGCTAAATGCGACTGACTCCCTTCCAACTGGTTAAACGGACAAGACAACACCCAAAAGACGGCTTTGGAGCCCCCTCAGCCATCCTCATCGTGGAATCCACAAGGCTCCGCCGAAGGGTGCCCGGACTGTGTTCAGATGGGGTCGGTCGGGCGATTAACTTAGGAGCATGATGATGCGCAGGGCGGCAATGGCCATGACAATCGGTGCCTTCATCCTCGGAGCGACCCTGCCTCGGGTGATGGCGCAGGATGAGCCGGTCTACTTCCTCAATGGCGATGCCGTGGTGACGGGTGAGGACTGCTATCAATTGACTCCGGCAATCAACACGCAGAATGGCAGCGTGTGGTACGCCGACCAGGTGGACCTCAACCAGCCGCTCGACCTCCAGTTCACGCTGAACCTTGGCACCGACGACAGCGGTGGTGCCGATGGCATCTGCTTTGTGCTCCAAACGGTGGGCACCAATGCCCTCGGGGAGAGCGGGGGCGGCCTGGGGTTTCTGGGAACCGATTTCCAGCCGGCCTTTGCTGTGGAGTTCGACACCTGGCAAAACAGCGACTACGGAGACCCGGCAGGCGACCACATCGCCATGGTGTCCAACGGCAGCGTGGACCACAATGCGGCCACCGCCATTGCCGGGCCGGTGCAGGCTGATGCCTTTGACGCCAACATTGAAGACGGCGAGGACCACGAGGGCCGTGTGACGTGGGATCCGGACGCGCAGATTGTCCGTGTCTACTTCGATTGTGAGCTGCGGCTAGAAGGCTTCGTCGACCTCGTCGATGACATCTTCTTCGGACAGAACCAGGTCTACTTCGGCTTCACGGCCAGCACCGGGGGGGCGGACAACGTCCAGACCGTCTGCCTGTCGGCCAACATCCTGGGCAGTGCCGAGCAGAGCTACATCTGCCCGGGCGCCGAGGTCCAGCTCAATGTACCCAGCCCAGACGGAATGGCCACGTGGAGCCCCGCAGACTACCTGAGCGACGCCACCATCTCCTCTCCCATTTGCATTCCCCCGGAAGGCCTCACGGAGCCTCTAGTCTACACGGTCACCTACATCGACCAATGTGGCATCGACGTCATTGACACCCTCCAACTCACCGTCGAGGAGATGGAGGCCAATGTGGTCGGGCTGTCCGACATCACCTGCCTGAGCGACGAGGTGGGCGTCATCGGCACCTCCAACTTCCCCGGCCCCCTCGAGTTCCTCTGGTTTGGGCCGCAGGGCGCCGTCTCGGCCGACAATGCGCTGGCGACCATCAGCCAGCCCGGCAACTTCACGCTGCTCATCGAATACGAGGACGGGCTCTGCACCGCCGAGCAAGAGTTCACCGTCGCCGTCGACACCGTCAGCTTCACCGGCGCCTTCCCGGAGACCGGCTACCTGACCTGTGACGAGAGCACCTTCCCGCTCGTGGCGGAATCCCTGTCCGATCCCTCCGCTTCTGTTTCCTGGAGCACCCCAAACGGCGCCATCCAAGGCGGCGGTCCCGCCGTAACGGCCACCGAGACAGGGCTGTACACCGCCACGGTGACCAACCCGGCCAACGGGTGCATCACCGAGGCCGACGTGGAGGTCGTCGCGGCCGATGCCGCCCCGGCCCTCAGCGGCGGCTTGGTCGAGCCCCTCACCTGCCTCACGCCCAACCAACCGGTGGTGGGCCTGACCATCGGAGACTATGCCCCCTTCGGCACGGGCAACCTTACGCCTGTCGTCTCCTGGATCAACTCCGACAACGGCACCACGATGGGGGTCTCCCCCGCCACCGGCTCCATCGGCCCCATCATCGACGCCGCAGGCACATACGAGGTCACGGTCGAGTGGCAGGAGACCGGATGCGCGAGCAGCCTCACCGTGGACGCCGTCGAGGGAGAGGATTTCGGGGTCGACATCAGCTCGTTGACCTTCCCCAACATCCTGACCGCCAACAACGACGGCAAAAACGACAGCTGGTATCCCTTCCTCTCCGACCTGCCGGATGTCGAGGCGCTGGGCGTGTTGACCAACTACGCCCTTCGGGTCTACAACCGCTGGGGACAGGTGGTCTACACCAATGCCGGCAACGGCTTTGCCTCCGGCACCCCGATTCGGTGGTATGGCAACGGCAATGGTGGTGATCCCCTCTCGGCCGGCGCGTACTACTACGTGGTCGACTACACGTCCACCTGCGGGGACAGCCAGAGCGGCTCCGCCGAAGGCATGCTGGAGATCATCCGCGAGTAATCCCGAATTCCGGACAAGAGAAAGGGCCGCCCAGATGGACGGCCCCTTCGGAGCATCGTTTGGTGTGTGCGTCAGTCGCAGGCCGATCCGAAGACGATCAGGAAGTCCAGCAGGTCGGCGATGCTGATGTTGCCGTCCTCGGTGAAGTCTCCCGGACAGGTGTTGGCCGGGGGCGCATCGAAGAGGCAGATGCCGCTGTCCTGCGTCGCATTCGGATCGTAGTTCAATGCATCCGGATAGGTGCAGCCCAAGCAGCTTGAGAACTCACAGGAACCGTCGCTGTCTGTGGCCTGTGGGTCGAAGTTGCAGGCCTCCGGCACCGTGCAGCCCTTGCAACTCAGGTAGTCGCAGGAGCCGTTGTCCTCCGTGGCGAGGGACTGGAAGTTGCAGGCCTCGAGGTCCGTACAGCCCTCGACCTCCTGCTCGTCGCAGATGCCGTCGTCGTCCGTGTCATGGATGCATTCTCCCGTGCAGTCGCGGAGCAGGCTCATCGGGAAGGTGCAGCTGTTGTCGGACACCGTGGCCTCCGCATCGTAGTTGCACGCTTGCGGGTCCAGACATCCGATGCAACCGAGGTAGTCGCAACTGCCGTCACTGAGTTGGGCGTCGGCGTCATAGTTGCAGGCCGCGGCATCGGTACAGCCTCCGCAGCTCGACGTCTCGCAGGAGCCATCGTCCTGGGTGGCGAGCGGATCGAAGTTGCACGCCAGAACATCCATGCACCCATTCACCTCGAGTGCATCACAGAGTCCGTCGCCGTCGCTGTCGGCGAGGCAGTTGCCATCGCAGTCCACGAAGTCCACCCCGTAGGTGTCCTCCGGCGTCAGGCAGGTCGTCGGGAGTGTGGCGTCCGGATCGTAGTTGCAGGCCGCGGGATCGGTGCAACCGGCGCAGGAGTCGAACTCACAGGGCTCGGTCGAATCGCCGTAGTTACACGCAATCGTCAGGTCACACCCGGTGGCGCTGGCCGGCTGACCCGCCGTGCCGTATTCGCATCCGAAGACTGCCAACGGCGAGGCATCGGGCGTGTAGTTGTCGGCATCCGGGTCGCCGCAGCATCCGAAGAAGTCGCAGGTCGAATTGGCCGGGAAGGTGGCCTCTGGATCGTAATTGCAGGCAAACAGGATCATGCAGCCGGAACAGCTGTCGAACTCGCAGCTGCCGTCGTTGTAGTCGGCGTAGTAGTCGAAGTTGCAGGCCAGCGGGTTCTTGCAACCGCCCACCAGACAAGAGCCATTGTCGAAGGTGGCGTCCTCGTCATAGTTCGGTGCGTCCGGGTCCGTGCAACCGAGGTAGATGCAGCTTCCGTCGTCCAGCGTGGCGTCCGGATCGTAGTTGTCCGCCTCCGGATCCGTGCAGCCTCGGCAGGAGAAGAAGTCGCAGCTGTCCTCATCGAGCACCGTCGCATCCGGATCATAGTTGCAGGCCGACTCAATCGTGCAGCCTGTGCAGCTGTCGGTGTCGCAGGAACCGTCGTCCACGTTGGCCTCCATGTCGTAGTTGCAGGCGTTGGGGTTCGTACAGCCTGGGAATTCGCAGGAGCCGTCGTCGAGGTCGGCCGTCGCGTCATAGTTGGCGGCGTCCGGATCGGTGCACCCACCGTACAGGCAGCTGCCGTCCTCCACGGTCGCCTCCACGTCGTAGTTCAGGGCGTCGGCATCCGTACAACCGGCACAGCTCAGGAAGTCACAGCTTCCGTCGTTGACATCCGCTTCCGGCTCATAGTTGCAGGCCTCCGGGTAGGTACACCCGAGGATGGCATCCGTGTCGCACACGCCGTCCCCGTCGAGGTCGGCCGGACACGTGCCGCCGCACACGCCCAGGGCATCGAGCTGGTTGCCGTCGCAATCGCAATCGCCATCGGCGATGCCGTCTCCCCCACACACGCCGCATTCGTCGACTTCGGCGCAGGTTCCGTCTTCGTCCGTCGCTTCGGGGTTGTAGTTGCAGGCCGCCTCATCCGTGCAGCCCGGAATCTCATCGGTGTCGCAGATGCCGTCGCCATCCGCGTCGCCGGGGCAGTCGCCGCCACAGACGCCAATCGCATCGAGCTGGTTGCCGTCACAGTCGCAGTCACCATCCGGGATGTCCGCACAGCCGCATTCGTAGATGGCGCCGGGGCCGTTGCAGACACCGCAGTCATCATAAGCGCCCACACAGTCATCGACGTCGTCACAGATGCCGTCCGCGTCCGCATCCTCGGTACAGGATCCTCCGCAGACGCCGATCGCGTCGAGCTGGTTGCCGTCACAGTCGCAATCGCCGTCGGGGATGTCGGCACAGCCGCATTCGTAGATGGCGCCGGGGCCGTTGCAGATTCCGCAGTCGTCATAAGCGCCCACGCAGTCGTCCACGTCGTCACAGATGCCGTCCGCATCCGCGTCTGCCGTGCAGTCACCTCCGCACACGCCGAGGGCGTCGAGCTGGTTGCCGTCACAATCGCAATCGCCATCGGCAATGCCTTCTCCTCCGCACACTCCGCACTCGTCGAGCTGATTGCCGTCACAGTCGCAGTCCCCATCGGGGATGCCACCACCACCGCACACGCCACATTCGTCGAGTTGCAGGCAGGAGCCGTCATCGTCCGTGGCCTCCGCGTTGTAGTTGCAGGCCGTCTCGTCCGTGCAACCCGGCACCTCGTCCGCGTCGCACACCCCATCGCCATCGGCATCGTCGAGGCAATTGCCATCACAATCCACGAGGTCGGATTCGGGATAGGTGCAGGTCGGATTGACCGTCTCGGCCAGGCAATTGCCCCCAATGGGCAGGCTGAGGGTCAGGTAATCAATGTTGTCGCCCTGCGGGAAGACCTGGACGTTGACCATTCCGCTCATCTCACCGTCGGTGGTGAACTGACCGAGGAGGACGGTGCCATCTGCAGCCGGCATGCCGTTCGCGTCGCCGTTGAGGATGTACCACACGCCGCCGACGGCGTCGTCCATGACGATGTTGCCTCCAGGAGCGCCTGCACCGGAATCGAAGGCTGTCACCCACGGCTGGCCGGGAGACTGGACCGTCGCGGCCGCACTCTCCCCTGCAGCCGCATTGGCGGGTCCGTCCAGGCCAATGGTGATCCAGCTGTCATAGGCGAGGTTGGGGTAGACTGGAAGCAACAGCGGGTTGACCGACTCGGGGGTCGGGCCGCCGAGCGCATGCTGGAAGAAGCTGGTGGTCGTCGACACGTCGAGGGGATCGTTGGCGTTGCCATAGACTGACGTGACGAAATCCGTCTCGTGCTCGGTGTGGAGCAGAACCTGATAGGTCGTCATGCCGGCGAGGTCACCTGAAGCGTGGTCCTCGATGACCCGGAGCTCCACGCAGTATCCGTCGTCGGCCGGGGTCGGCACGAACGGCAAGGCATTCGGGTCATAGTTGCAGGCCTCCGGATCATCGCAGGTCTGGGGCTCGACGTCGTCACAGATTCCGTTGCCGTTGACATCGGCCGCGCAGTCGCCGCCGCAGACCCCAATCGCGTCGGCCTGGTTGCCGTCACAATCGCAGTCGCCGTCCGGAATGTCAGAGCATCCGCAATCGTAGATGGCGCCGGGACCGTTGCAGACGCCACAGGCATCGAGTTCGCCGATGCAGTCGTCCACATAGTCGCAAATGCCATCGCCGTCCGCATCCGCCGTACAATCGCCACCGCAGACGCCGATGGCGTCGAGGACGTTGCCGTTGCAATCACAAGCTCCGTCGGGGATGTCATCACAACCGCAATCCCCGGTCGCGCCAGGGCCATTGCAGATGCCGCACTCGTCCACCACACCGATGCAGTCGTCCACATCGTCACAGATGCCGTCCGCATCCGCATCTGTGGTGCAGGCCCCGCCACACACGCCGAGGGCGTCGGCCTGATTGCCATCGCAGTCGCAATCGCCATCCGGGATGGCCTCACATCCGCAGTCGTAGATGGCGCCAGGACCATTGCAGACGCCACAGGCATCGAGGTCGCCCACACAGTCGTCGACATCGTCGCAGATACCGTCACCGTCCGCATCGGCCGCGCAGTCGCCTCCGCATGTGCCGAGGGCGTCGTCATAGAGGCAGTTGTCGTTGCTGCCGGTGGGACAGCCCACGCCCAGTCCGAGCGGCAAGTCGAGGAGCAGGTAGTTCTCGTTGTCTCCCTGCGGGAAGACCTGGACCTGCATGTTGCCGGACAAGTCGCCATCCGTGGTGAACTGTCCGAGCAGGACACGTCCGTCCGCGTCGGGCACGCCGTTGACATCTCCATTCAAGATGTACCACACGCCGCCCACCATGTCGTCGATGGCGATGTCGGCTCCGGGCGCTCCGTTGCCCGGGTCGAAGAGGACCGACCAGCTCTGGCCGGGAGATTGGACCACGCTGGCGTCCGTCTCCCCTGCCGCGACATCCGCCGGGCCATCGATGCCGATGGTGATCCAGCTGTCGTAGGCCAGATTGGGGAAGGCTAGAAGTAGCAATGGGTTGATGTTGGCCGGGGTCGCCCCGCCCAGCACGTGTTGGTAGAACGACGTGGTCGTCTGGATGTAGGTGGGATTGTCCGAGTTGCCGGACACCGACGTCACGAAGTCCGTCTCGTGCAGGGTCTGGATGGAGACCCGGTAGGTCGTCATGCCGGCGAGGTCTCCGGAGGTGTGCGTGGCCACCACTTCCGTCAGCAGGCAGTAATCGGTGACCGGCTCGTCGTCCACCGGCTCGGCATACGGATCGAAGTTGCAGGCCGTCTCATCGGCGCAACCGGAGCCTTCATCAATGTCGCAGATGCCGTTTCCATCCACATCGGCCGGGCAATCGCCTCCGCACACACCAATGGCATCGACCTGGTTTCCATTGCAGTCGCAGTCGCCGTCGGGAATGTCGTTACAGCCGCAGTCGTAGATGGCACCGGGACCATTGCACACCCCACAGGCGTCCTCCTCACCCACACACTCGTCGACGTCGTCGCAGAGGCCGTCTCCATCGACGTCTGCCGTGCAAGAGCCTCCGCAATCGCCAATGGCGTCGAGTTGGTTTCCGTTGCAGTCGCAGTCGCCAGCTGGCACCTCCGAACAGCCGCACTCATAGATGTCACCGGGACCTCCGCAAATTCCACAGGCATCCAATTGGTTGCCGTCGCAGTCGCAATCCCCATCGGGAATGTCGTTGCACCCGCAGTCGTAGATGGAGCCGGGGCCATTGCACACCCCACACGCGTCCAAGTCTCCCACGCAGTCGTCCACGTCGTCGCAGAGGCCATCCCCATCGGCATCCGCCGTACAGGACCCACCGCAATCGCCAATGGCGTCGAACTGGTTGCCGTTGCAGTCACAATCGCCCGCCGGAATGTCATCACAGCCGCAGTCCCCAGTCGCGCCGGGGCCATTGCAGATGCCGCATTCGTCAAGCTGACCAATGCAGTCGTCCACGTCGTCACAGATTCCGTCGGCGTCTTCATCCGCCGCGCAGCTGCCGCCGCACACGCCGAGGGCGTCGAGCTGATTGCCGTCGCAGTCGCAGTCTCCTGCGGGAATGCCAGAGCAGCCACATTCCTCCACCGCACCGGATCCATTGCAAATGCCGCAGGCATCGAGGGCCCCGACGCAATCGTCTACGTCGTCGCAAATGCCATCCGCATCGGCGTCCGCCGTGCAGTTGCCGTTGCAGACACCCAGGGCGTCGTAGGATCCGATGCAGTCGTCGACCTCGTCGCAGATCTGGTCGGCATCCACATCGTTGAGGCAGTTGCCATCACAATCGAGGTTGGGATCCGGGTAGGTGCAGTCGTCGGTGCTGCCCAAGTCGCAGGGCGAGTCGAGAGACAGGGTCGCCGTCGTGGCGGCTCCTCCTGCCGGGAAGTACTGGACGTTGACCGTGCCACCGATGTCGCCGTCGGTGGTCAACTGGGCGAGCAGCACCCGTCCATCCGCATCGGGAGCGCCGTTGGCATCGCCGTTGTAGATGAACCACAGACCGCCCACGAGGTCGTCAATGATGACATCCCCTCCGGCCTCAAACGCGGCAGTCCAGTTCTGATTGGGTGACGCCGCCGTGCTCGGGGCATTCTCCCCGGCCGAACCATCCGCCATCTGCGACAAGCCAATGGTGATGTAACTGTCGTACTCGAGGTCCGGGAAGCTGGGGAGCAACAGGGGGTTGATGGGCTGTGCCGTAGCCCCACCGAGGGCATTCTGGTAGAAGCTCGTGGTGGTCGTCAGGGCCAGCGGATCGTTGAAGTTTCCGTAAACGGCCGTGACGAAATCGTCCGGATGGGTCGTGTGGAAATACACCCGCCATGTGGTCATGCCCGCGAGGTCACCATCCGTATGGGTGGCGAAGGCCTCGACTTCCAGGCAAACAGCGTCCGGGGTGCCGGCGTTGGGATCGTAGTTGCAGGCCAGCGGATCGATGCAAGATTGTGCACGACCGGCAAGGGCTGCGAAGGACATGACCGTCAGGATGGCCAAGCTGCGCGTCAATAGGTTCATTCTCAGCGATTGGATTCTTCAATTTAAGCCATTCCAACCTCGGATTTCTTACGAATACAAATCCTATAATTCCAGACTGAATTCCCTATGAATGCATCATGAAATGGATATCAAGTCGATAAACTCAGATTCCGACAAAATCCGCACTCCGGCGCGCTCAGCCTTTTCCCGTTTGGCGGGGCCCATTTTGTCGCCGGCAATGAGGTAGTCTGTACTGCCCGACACACTGCCCGACAGCTTGCCGCCATGCTGCTCCACCAGACGCTTGACCTCGTCTCGGGGCATGCTGAACACACCGCTCACCACACACCGCTTTCCCTCCAATGCCGTGCCTTGGGGAGCCGCTTCGGCATCCGCCTCAAACCGCAGTCCAGCGGCCACCAAACGCTCCACATGGGCAACCTGCCGCTCATCAGCGAAAAAGGCCAACACGGCCTCTGCAATCACCGGCCCCACGACATCCAGCTCCAAGAGGGCTTCCCTGGATGCCGCGCGAAGGGCCTCCAGCGAACCGAAGTGGCGAGCCAGTCGCTTGGCCACCGTCTCCCCCACATGGCGGATGCCGAGGGCGAACAAAACGCGCTCGAACGGAACGAATTTCGAAGATTCAATGCCAGCCAAGAGGTTGCCTGCCTTGGTCTCCTTCATCCGATCCAACGTCAGAAGCGGCTCCATGGTGAGGTCGTACAGATCCGCGGGATTCCGGATCATGCCCGCGGTCCACAGCTGGTCGACACTCTTGTCCCCCAAACCGTCGATGTTCATCGCCTTGCGGCTCGCGAAATGCTCGATCCTGCCCTTGATCTGCTCTGGACACCCGAGGGCATTCGGACAGTAATGACGCGCCTCCTCTTCGGCGCGCTCCAGCTCCGACCCGCAGTCCGGACACCGGTCCGTGTAGACATGGGGGACGCTGTCCGCCGTCCTTTCCTCGAGGACCACGCCCACCACCTTGGGAATGATTTCTCCCCCCTTCTCCACGCGGACCAAGTCGCCCTCCCGGATGTCGAGCTGGGCAATTTGGTCGGCATTGTGGAGCGAGGCATTCTGGACGGTCGTGCCGGCCACAAACACAGGCTCAAGCCTGGCCACAGGCGTGATGCCGCCCGTCCGGCCCACCTGATAGTCGATGCGGATGAGTCGGGTCAGTCCCTGCTCGGTCTCAAACTTGTAGGCGAGGGCCCAGCGTGGGGCTTTGGCCGTGGAGCCCAGCGACCGGCGATGAACGGTCTCGTCCACCTTGATCACCACACCGTCAATGGCGAACGGCAATCCGTGGCGGGCCTCATCCCAATGGGCGAGATAGTCCATCACCCCCGCCACATCGCTCACGCGCTCGAAGGCCCGGTCAAGGGTCAAGGGGGTCTTGAAGCCCCACCGTGCGGCTTCGTGGACACCCTGAGAATGGCTCTCGAGTTCCCCGCCCTCCAATTCCACCCCGTACAGGAAGCAGTCCAATCCGCGCCGGGCGACCTCCTTGTTGTCGTGGAGTTTCAAGCTCCCGGCCGCCGTGTTGCGCGGGTTGACAAAGGGATCGCGGCCGGCCGCCACCACCCGCTCATTGAGCGATTCGAAGGCGGCGAACGGCAGGATGATCTCCCCCCGGATTTCGAGGTTGGCCGGGGCCTCAGGAGCAAGCGTCAGCGGAATGGTGCGGATGGTGCGCACATTGTCGGTGATGTCCTCGCCCGTTGTCCCATCCCCCCGGGTCAGGGCCCGGAACAGGCCGCCATCCCGGTATTGGAGGGCAATGGCCACCCCGTCATACTTGAGCTCACAGGTGAAGCTGCACGCCCCAGCCGTCTCGCGTTGGACCCGGTCCGCCCAATCTTGCACCTCCTCCGCATTGTAGCTGTTGGAGAGAGACAGCATCGGCCGGCTGTGGGCCACCTTTTCGAAGTCTTGGCTGTCGAGGTCGCTGCCTACGCGTTTCGTGGGGCTGTTCGGGTCGTCCAGCTCGGGGTGGGCCTTCTCCAACAACTCCAATTCGGCCAGCAAGGCATCGAATTCACGGTCGCTGATGGTCGGCGCCGCCAGCACATAGTACCGGTGGTTGTGCTCATGGAGGGTGCGCCGGAGTTCGGCGATGCGGTCAGCTGCGCTCATGGTCTCGGTCATCGACATCCAGGCCGAAGGAGGCGGACCGCCCGTTCGGCACCCTGAAGGTCGGTGAGGCACTCGGAGAATGCGCCGTCGAGTTGCCAACAATCTGCCACCTCCCGGGCCAGCGCTTGGTGGCATTCGGCCACGAGGCACCCCCCGGGAGCCAACGACCCGGACGCCCAGTCGAGGAGGGCCTTGTAAAAGCACAGGGGGTCATTGTCAGGCACGAACAGGGCCATCATGGGCTCATGGTCGACCACATGGGCATCCAGCCCTTCGGACCGCGGGATGTAGGGCGGATTGGAGACCGCGCCGTGAAACGGACCGAGGGCGGCCAGGGCTTGCGTGTCGAGGGCATCCATCTGGCGGAACTCCACGTCGAGGCCGAGTTCCGCGGCATTGGCCCGGGCCTGCTCGAGTGCCGCGGGGGAAAGATCAATGGCCACCACCTCCCAATCGGGTCGTTCGCGCTTCAGCGTGAGGGCCATGCAGCCGCTCCCCGTCCCCACATCGAGCACCCGGATGGGGCGGTTCTCAGCCTGATGGGCCATTCCGGACATGCCGTCCAGAAACCAGCCCACCACCTCTTCCGTCTCGGGTCGGGGAATGAGCACGTCTCCGGCACATCCGATGCGAAGCCCCCGGAATTCGGTCCAGCCCAACACACGCTGCACCGGCTCCCCGCTGAGGACGCGGTCGAGGTGAAGGCCGAGGCGGGTCAACTCCCCCTCGTCATAGCGACGGTCCAGCGCCTCCAGCAGGATGCGGCCCCGGTCGTCGAGGTCAGCCATCAGGCGATTGGCGATGGCCTCCCGTTCCCGTGGGGTGTCGAGCATGGGCAAGCCGGTTTCGGAAAGCCGCTGCCCTAGCCATTGCCGAACGGTCCTGTCCCGGTTGTCCACGGGCAGGGCTCTCCCCTTCCCCGGCGCTTCAGGCAATGTGGCGGGCGATCAGCTCGGCCGTGGCCGGGTTGGTGGCGAGGGGGACGTTGTGGACGTCACATAGGCGGAGGAGCATGTTGATGTCCGGCTCGTGCGGATGCTTGCCCATCGGATCCCGGAAGAAGATGACTCCAGAGATGGTGCCGTCGGCCACCCGGGCCGCAATCTGGGCATCCCCGCCCTTGGGTCCGGAGGCCACGCGCTCCACCGTGAAGCCCTTCTCCTCGAGCATCGCCCCGGTCGTGCTCGTCGCCACGATGGGGATCCCCTCGAAAATCGACTTGAACCGGACAGCGAAGACGCCGAGCTCGGCCTTCATGCCGTCGTGGGCGATCAGCGCGATCGCCTTCATGGCATCATCTTCACGAAGACCTCAAAGCCCCAGGGCTCCCACGTCGTCTTCGAGAGATTCTGGCGGTTGAACGTCGTGCGGTATCCCTCCAATCCGGCGGGAACGAACTCCGCAGAATCCGCACTGAGGTTGATCACCACGCGGACCGAGGTCTTCTCGTCGCTCCGCTCGTAATAGAGAACATCGCCCTCCTCGACCAGCTGCACGGCTCGGGCACCGAACTCCCCGTTGTGCAGGGGCGGATTCCGGTGGTGGAGGTCATTGAGGATGCGGTAGAAGGACATGGAACGGTATTGGCCCCATGGCACCGTGTCCTTCTCGAAGAAGCGCAGGCGCTTATCCATGTCGCTCTCCTGCCCGCCGTAGATGAGCGGCATGCCGAAGGCGGTGCCACACAGGACGGCCATGGCCCGCACCCCATCTCCGTATCGCTCCCGTGTAGTGCCGTCCCAAGAATTCTCGTCATGGTTGGTCACGAATGTCATGCGGTAGGCCGAGGGCGCAAACCGCTCCGCTTCACGCTTGAGGTAACTTCTCACATCGTCCGCGTTCTTTTCTCCCTGAGCGACTTCATTCGTGAGATGATACAACTCCCAGGCATAACTGGCATCGAAGGCACGGTGATGATGATCGGGAATCTCGGCCTCGGCCAACATGAAGACCTCGGGCTCAATCTCCTCCAGGAATCGCCGTGCGCGCTCCCAGAATTCAATAGGCAACGCCCAAGCCGCATCGCACCGGAATCCATCGATGTCATGATCGCGGACCCAGAACGCCATGGCGTCCTCCATGGCGTCGTAGAGGCCGTTGGTTTCGCCATTGTCCCAATCGAGCTGGGCCACGTCAAACCAGTCGGTACCAGGCGGGGGCTGCAGGCCGCCAAGGGAATCCAGGAGGTAGTACCCTATGCCGATGGAATCGTTGGTCCATACGGCATCGAAGGCGGTGTGGGCGGCGACCCAGTCGATGATGACCTTCATCTCGTAGTCGTGCGCGGTGGCGACGAACGCGTCGAAATCCTCCCAGGTGCCGTAGTCCGCATTGAGGGCCTTGTAATCCTGCACACTGTAGGGGCTGCCGAGCGATGAACTTCCGGGCTGTACGAGGTAGTTGTCCTTGTTCTCCCCGCCTTTCCGGTTGACCTCGCCAATGGGATGCACCGGCATGAGCCAGACGATGTCAATGCCCAGCTGGTGGAGGCGGGCCAGGTCAGCCCGTGCGCTGCTCAGGGTGCCATCCGGGGAGTGCTGGCGGACGTTCATTTCATAGATCACGGCGTTGCGGGACCACTCGGGGTGGACCAGCTCATCGGCGCGGCTGGAGGAGCCTCCGCTAGCATTGCAGGAGGCCAGCAGCAGGCCGGCCGACAGGATCGATAGAATGCGGTTCATGGTCGCAAAATTAGCTTCAGAAAAGGGTGCTCTGGACCTCGCCTCCGGCTGGATTCTCCGTGTCGGAAGCGGGCCCCTCCGCCCCCTTTTCCGGGGCAGATGGAGGGGTGTTGGTTTCGGTTATCTGGGCCTCTGGAGCCGTCTCCGCAGCAGCGGCTTCGACTTGGGTGGCCTCCAGGTTGGGATCGGGCGTGTCCTCCAGGGTCACCTTGGCCCGGGCATCTGTGGACAGGCGCTTGCCCCGGGCCTTGACGCCCTTGATGGCGATGAACTCGTTGAGACTGAAGCGCTGCTCGCCGAGGTCCTTGGCCTTGCACTTGACGATGGGGGCCCCATGGTCGGTGAACAGAAGCATCTTGGACCCCTCCTCCTCGCCGATGAAGCTCACCGTCTTGGTGGAGGATTCAGCCACAAACCGTTTGACATAGACCGCCTTCTTCTCGCCGTCGAGGTGGGCCACGGTCAGCGCCCGGTCCCGGTGCCACTTGTCGAGGAAGATCATGTCGTCCGGGAAGTGAACCGACATCTCAGGCTTGACGAGTTCATAGGCTCCTGTTGCCATCACCAACAGCATGCGGTCGTCCGGGCCGAAAGCGCCCAGAAGGCGTCCCCGTCCTTCTCCATTGAGCCGTCGCACGCTCTCGTCGAACCACACCTTGCGGGCGCCGAGCGTGCTCGACCCCTCGCTCTTGAGGTCCACCTTGCCCGTGACCGCGTACTTGGTCGCCGTGTTGCCGGCCGCTCCCCGTCCCTTGATGGCAACCTGGGAGAAGTCCACGTCAATCTTCAAGGACTTCAGCCGCGGCATCCGGCTGAGGTGCACGGTCACCTGCTCGGCTTCCCCGTTGGGGTTTGCGCTGAACCAGAGGACCTGGCTTCCGGGCGTTCCCTTGGTGACCGGATACACCTTGTCCCGGGTCATGGAGGTGACATTGAAGCGCTTCACAAACGTCCGACCCCCACCGGACTTCTTGCCGTCGCGGTAAATCAGATTGTACGTGGTGCGCTCATCGCCGCGCTTCCAGATGCCCACGTGGAGGATGTCCTTTCCGAAAAAGGCCTTGGACGTCACCTTGGACACCTGCATCGTGCCGTCCTTCCGGAAGACAATGATGTCGGCGATGTCGGAGCAGTCACAGATGTACTCCCCTTCTCCCCTCGGCATGTTGATGCCCACAAAGCCCTCCTTAAGGTCGGCGTAGAGTTTGTGGTTGGCCACGGCCACCTTGGCGCTGTCGATGGTGCCGAAGGTTTTGAGCACGGTCTTGCGCTCCCGCCCCTTGCCGAATTTCTTCTTGAGCTGCCGGTACCACTCCACCGTGTAGTCGGTGAGGTGGGCCAAGTGATTTTTGACCTCTTCGATTTCCACCTCGAGGTTGGCGATGCGCTGGTCGGCCTTCTCGGAGTCGAACTTGGAGATGCGCTTGATCCGGATCTCGGTGAGGCGGGTGACATCCTCGTCCGTGACCGGCCGGATCAAATGCTGGATGTGCGGTTCGAGTCCGGTGTGGATGGCCTGGAGGATGGCCTCCCACGTCTCGCACTCCTCGATGTCACGGTAGATGCGGTTCTCGATGAAGATCTTCTCGAGGGAGGCAAAGTGCCACGACTCTTGCAGCTCGCCGAGCCGGATTTCCAGTTCCCGGCCAAGCAGCATCCGCGTGCGGTCGGCGCTGCGCTTGAGGATTTCCTTGACCCCGAGGAAGACAGGTTTGTCGTCCTCGATGACGCAGGCGTTCGGGGCGATGCGGACCTCACAATCGGTGAAGGCGTAGAGGGCGTCGATGGTGCGATCCGGGCTGACGCCATTGGTGAGGTGAATGACAACCTCGACCTTGTCGGCCGTGTTGTCCTCGACGCGCTTGACCTTGATCTTGCCCTTGTCGTTGGCTTTGAGGATGCTCTCGATGAGGGAGGTCGTGGTCACGCCGTACGGCACTTCCTCCACGATGAGGGTCTTGTTGTCCTCCTTGCGCAGTTTGGCCCGGACCCGGACGCGTCCACCCCTCAAGCCGTCGTTGTACTGCTCACAGTCGGCCTCACCCCCGGTTGGGAAATCCGGCAGGAGCTTGAAGCTCCGGCCCTTCAGATAGGCCACGGACCCGTCGATGAGCTCGTTGAAGTTGTGTGGCAGCATCTTGCACGCCAGGCCGACGGCGATGCCCTCCGCGCCCTGCTGGAGAAGCAAGGGGAATTTGACCGGCAGGGTCTCCGGCTCCTGGTTCCGGCCGTCATAGCTGGCCAGCCAGTTCGTCGTCTTTGCATTGAAGAGCGCCTCCTTCGCGAAGGGGCTCAACCGGGTCTCGATGTAGCGCGCCGCTGCAGCGCGGTCTCCGGTGAAGATGTTGCCCCAGTTGCCCTGGCAGTCTAGGGCGAGCTCCCGCTGGCCGATCTGGACCATGGCGTCCCCGATGCTCGCATCCCCGTGGGGGTGGTACTTCATCGTGTTGCCGATGGCGTTGGCCACCTTGTGGAAACGGCCATCGTCCATCTCCTTGAGCGAATGCAGGATGCGGCGCTGCACCGGCTTCAGGCCATCGTGCAGGTGCGGGACCGCCCGTTCCAGAATGACATAGGACGCATAGTCCAGGAAGTACTCGTTGTACATCCCCTTGATGCGGATGACCTGCTCCATGTCGGCGCCGGCGCCGTCATCGCCTTCCCCGTCCGCGGTGGATTCCCCTTCCGGGTCCTGCGGCAGGTCTTGGTCATCGCGCTCCTCGTGGTCTTGGTTCTCCTCGATCATGCAGCTTCAGTGCTTTCCTGTTCGGCCTTCTCCGCATCGGGATCCTTCTCGACACGGAGGTTATCAATGATGAATCGCTGGCGGTCCGGCGTGTTCTTGCCCATGAAAAAGGCCAGCATGTCGTCCAGCTGGTGCTCGCCCCCGAGGTCGACGGGGTCGAGGCGAATGTCCTCTCCGATGAAATGGGAGAATTCGTCCGGGCTGATCTCACCGAGGCCCTTGAATCGGGTGATTTCTGGCTTCGGCCCCAACGCGGCAATGGCGTCGACGCGCTCCTCCTCGGTGTAGCAATAGCGGGTCTCCTTCTTGTTGCGGACCCGGAACAGGGGGGTCTGCAGCACGTAGAGGTGGCCCTTCCGGACGAGGTCCGGGAAGAACTGCAGGAAGAAGGTCATCAGGAGAATGCGGATGTGCATCCCGTCGACGTCCGCATCCGTGGCGATGACCACGTTGTTGTAGCGGAGACCGTCCAGCCCGTCTTCGATGTCCAGCGCGGCTTGAAGCAGGTTGAACTCCTCGTTTTCATACACCACCTTCTTCGTCAGGCCATAACAGTTGAGCGGCTTGCCCTTGAGGGAGAAGACCGCCTGCGTGTTGACGTCACGGGCCTTGGTGATGCTGCCGGAGGCGCTGTCGCCCTCCGTGATGAACAGGGTCGATTCCTCGGCCCGGTCGTGCTTCTTGGTGAGATGCACCCGGCAGTCCCGGAGCTTTTTGTTGTGGAGGCTGGCCTTCTTGGCCCGCTCTCGGGCGAGCTTCTTGATGCCAGCCAAATCCTTTCGCTCCTTTTCACTCTGGAGGATGCGCTTCAGCAGCGCCTCCGCCGTCTCCGGATTCCGGTGCAGGTGGTTGGCCAATTCGACCTTGAGGAAGTCGTAAACGAAAGAGCGCATGCTCGTCCCCCCGGGGCGGATCTCCGAGCTGCCGAGCTTGGTCTTGGTCTGGGATTCGAAGACGGGCTCCTGCACGCGGACAGCAATGCCCGCCATCAGGCCCATGCGGATGTCACCGGGATCATATTCTTTCTGGTAGAAATCCCGGACCACCTTCACGTAGGCCTCACGAAGCGCCTTCTGGTGGGTGCCCCCCTGCGTGGTGTACTGGCCGTTGACGAAACTGTAATGGTCCTCACCGTAAGCCTGGGTGTGGGTCAGGGCCACCTCGATGTCCTCTCCCCGCAGGTGGACGATGGGGTACCCAGGCTCGGCACTGAGGTTCTGCTTGATGAGGTCCTTGAGGCCGTCTTCGCTGTGGATCTTCTCCCCATTGAAGACCAGGGTCAATCCACTGTTGAGGAAAGCGTAATTCCAGAGCAACCGCTCCACGTGTTCGCGGCGGTATTGGTAGCCCTTGAAGACGGAGGGGTCGGGTTTGAACCAGGTCCGGGTGCCATTGCGGAGCGAGGTCTTGGCGATGGCCTCGTCGTCCTTGAGAACGCCGATCTCAAAACGGGCGGCCTTCACTTCCCCTTCCCGAAAGCTCTCAATGCGGAATTCGGTGGACAGAGCATTGACCGCCTTGGTGCCCACCCCGTTCAGACCCACGGTCTTGGAAAAGGCGCCCTCGCTGTATTTGGCGCCGGTGTTGATCTTGGAGACACAATCGACCACGGCCCCGTGGGGAATGCCCCGGCCGTAGTCCCGGACCTGAACGGCTCCGTCCCGGATGCTGATCTCGATGGTCTTGCCGTTGCCCATCAGGTGCTCGTCGATGCTGTTGTCGATGACCTCCTTGAGCAGCACATAGATGCCGTCGTCCGCACTGACCCCGTCGCCGAGCTTGCCGATGTACATGCCCGGTCTGAGCCGGATGTGCTCCTTCCAATCGAGCGAGCGGATGTCGCTCTCTGTGTAGTTCTGTCCCGTCTGCTTCGCCACACTCCTTTTCTTGAACCCTGAAAAGTAGGCAGAAACCGCGCCCACGGCGGGATTCAGGGCGCCTCGTTTTCCACATGAAAGCGACTTCTTTCCCGATGACGATGACAAACCTCATCCCCGGGGAAGGCCTGTTCAGGGTGGATTGGGAAGCAAAATGATGGTTACCTTGTTGTATGGTCATGCCTAACGGTCTCCGAAACCCCCTCCTTTTCGTCCTGCTTTCCCTGTGTCCGCTGGCCTCTCAGGCCCAATGGTACGCCATGCCACCCAAGGCGGAAGGTGCTGCTTGGCGTGTGGGGGACCCTACGGCCGACCAGGACCGGGAACGCGTTCCTGAGGCGCGAGCCGTGGCCTATGACCACGACGACCTCATCGCCATCCTCGAGGCGGCGCCCCGCGAATGGGACGAGGCGACCCGCACGGGGTCCAGCTTGGCCAACTCCAGCTGCATCCTGACGTTGCCCATGCCCACCTCGACGGCTCTGCTGGGATGGGAAACGATGGCCTTCCGCGTGGTCCGCTCGGACCTCCTCCATCCCGACCTCGCCGCACGGTATCCGACCATCTCCAGCTACCTCATCCAATCCGAACGGGACGCCCTTCTCTTCGGACGCATTGACCTCGGCGATCAAGGCTTCCACGGCATTGTGCACACGGAAGGCGGCACGGTCTATCTCGATCCCTGGAACCAGACGGACACCGACCAGCTCATGGTCTACACCCGCGCGGAATTCATGGCCAGCACCAGCAAGCGCCGCGAAGGATGTGACGTGCGCACCATGGGCATCGGCAAGACCGGGGACGTGGATGGCGGACTCG
>PKDZ01000046.1 GCA_002862785.1 Flavobacteriales bacterium | reverse complement strand
TAGAGTCGGTGCCTGTTGCCAACCCTGTGCCCGATCCCGATCCCGAGCCCGTGCAGGTCGCGGAGCCGGTCGTGGAGCCCGCAATGGAACCCGCTCTAGAATCCGCTCCGAAGCCGGATCCAGCGCCTGTTGCAGTCGAGGAAGAGGCTTCGAAAGCACCTGAGGCCACGGCGGAATTGGATGCCGACCTCGCCATTGTCTTGGGCAAGCCGAAGAAGACCGTAAAGCCCACAGGCAACTTGTCGGCCCTCGGCGGCAAGAGTGTGCTGTTTGCCATGGAGGATCAGGCGGCGGATTCGGCGACGGAGCTGTCCGACACCGCGGCCCTTGAGGGGGAATATGATGCCGAGAAGGTCAAACAGGCATGGAAGGTCCTGGTCGAGGACCTGCGCAAAAAGAACAAGGTGGGCCTCGCCGCTACCCTCGCCAATGGCGACTTCCAGTTCGTGGACCCCACCATTCGGTTCACCGTGGCCAACGAGGTTCAGTTCGAGGAGTTGAAGGAGTGCTCCACGGAACTGCTGCACTTTGTGCGGACCCAGGTGGGCAACGGGTCGATCGCCTTGGAAGTGGAGGTCTCTGAAGTGGAGGCGCCGGCGGAATTCATGACGCCCAAGGACCGGTATGTGAAGTGGGCGTCCGAGCACCCTTCCCTCGAGGTCGTCCGGAAGCGATTGGACCTCGACATCGGTTGAGGAAACCTCCGGGGCCTCGGGGTGTTTCCTTTGTTCAGCACAGAACGCCATGCCGCGAATTGACGCCCGGAGCCTGATTTCCGCCTTTTCATTCCTCTCGATTGCACTTTCCGCCGTGGGGCAAACCGCCTCGGTGAAGGGGGTCGTCACCGATGAGGTGACGGGAGAATTCCTCCCTTTCGTGAGCGTTGTCGTTCAGGGGGCGGCCACCGGCACCTCCACCGATTTCGAG
This sequence comes from Flavobacteriales bacterium, assembly GCA_002862785.1. Taxonomy (GTDB): domain Bacteria; phylum Bacteroidota; class Bacteroidia; order Flavobacteriales_D; family Sanyastnellaceae; genus UBA8752. Next base: position 18,203 of record PKDZ01000046.1, on the reverse strand, counting down.
GGGGCGTTTGAACTCACCGGTCTCCCTCCCGGTGTGGTCAATCTGAGCTTCAGTTCGGTGGGCTACAAGACGGCCAATCGGCTCGAGATCGAACTCACGCCGGCCCGTTCCGCGTACTTGACGGTGACCCTCGAGCCCTTGACGGTGGCCGTGGAGGCGGCCGAAGTGGTGGCCGCAACCGCCAAGGGGGAGGAGGAGGCCCCGGTCTCCCTCCGCCGGATCGGCACCAATGAGATCAAGCGCAATCCCGGAGGGGGGCGGGACATCAGCAAGGCCATTCGGAGCCTGCCGGGTGTGGCCGCCATCCCGAGCTTCCGCAATGACATCGTCATTCGTGGAGGGGCCCCCAACGAGAATCGCTTCTACATCGATGGCATCGAGATCCCCAACATCAACCACTTCCAGACTCAGGGGGCGAGTGGAGGGCCCGTTGGGATGATCAACGTGGACCTCGTGGAAGAGGTCGAGTTCTATTCCGGCGCCTTCCCGGCCACCCGCGGCAATGCACTGTCCAGCGTGATGGAGTTCGGCTTCAAGACGGCCCGGACCGATGAGTGGACGTCGAATGCCGTCGTCGGGACGAGCGACCTCGGCCTCACCTTCGAGGGGCCCACCGGGGAGAACAGCTCGCTCATCCTGAGCGCACGGCGCAGCTATCTGCAGTTTCTGTTCGAGGTCTTGGGCCTGCCTTTCCTGCCCATCTACAACGACTTTCAGTTCAAGTGGGTCCACCAGGCTTCACCGAACGAGCGGCTGACGGTGCTCGGCATCGGCGCCTACGATGACTTCCAGCTCAACCTAGCCGCCGCCGAGGACACCTCCGCCGAGGACTACCTCGACCAGGTGGCCATCCTCGATGCCCTTCAGGTGAACCGGCAGTGGAATTATGCGTTGGGCATCAAGTACGACCGCTTCACCGAGAATGGACGGTGGACTTGGGTGGCGAGTCGGAACATGCTCAGCAACCGCGCCTACAAGCACGAGAACAACGACGAGTCGTTGCCGCTGACCCTTGATTACCTCTCCCAAGAGATGGAGAACAAGCTGCGCCTCGAGCGCCGCACTTATGGGGAGGAGGGATTCAAGATGACGTGGGGCGCCCAGTACGAGTTCGCCCGCTTCAACAACCGGACCGTCAGCCAGCGGTATCTCTTCCTCCAGGACACCTTGGTCACGGTCGACTTCAACAGTGCCTTCGACCTGCACAAATACGGGGCCTTCCTGCAGGCGTCGAAACCGTTCGCCGAGGGCCGGGTGACGCTCAGCGGTGGATTGCGCATCGATGGGAACGAGGTCAATGCGGAGATGGCCAATCCACTTCGCCAGCTCAGTCCGCGGGTGGCACTGCGTTGGAGCGTGGCGCCCAAGGTGAGCATCAACGCCAACGTCGGACGGTATTTCCAGCTGCCCAGCTACCTCATCCTCGGCTATGCGGAAGGGGGGCAGCGGGTCAACCAGCCCGATGCGCGCTATCTGAGGTGCGACCAAGCCGTGTTGGGCGTTCGATATGATTGGGCGGGGAAGAACACCACGCTGGGACTCGAGGGCTTCGCCAAAGGGTATGACGGGGCGCCTGTGAGCCTGACTTCGGGCATTGCCCTGGCCAACCTCGGTGCGGACTTCGGCGCTGTGGGCAATGAGGCGGTGCGCTTCGATGGGATCGGACGGGCCTACGGCATGGAGTTCCTCGCCCAGCGACGCCTGTATAAAGGAGTGTATGGCCTGTTGGCCTACACCTACGTCCGCAGTGAATACGAGTTCAATGGAGAGTTCACCCCGAGCGCCTGGGACAGCCGTCACATCGTGTCGATGACGGGCGGGGCCAAGCTGAAGCGTGACTGGGAGATTGGCGTGCGCTGGCTTTACAGTGGAGGCCTGCCGTTCACGCCCTATGACCTCGACGTTTCGCTCGACCAAGCCTACTGGGATGCCAACAACGTGGCCCAGCTCGACTACGCTCGGCTCAACAGCGGCCGCAATGACGCCTTCAGCCAGTTGGACCTTCGCATCGACAAGAAGTGGTTCTTCGAGAACTGGAGCCTCGACGTCTTCATGGATGTCCAAAACCTCTTCGGCCAAGTGGCGGACTCCCCGGATGCGTTGGACGTCGTGCGGGACCCTTCCACAGGCGTTCCGTTGGCTGATCCGGTGAATCCAACCCGGTACCAGGCGCGCTACATCCCAATCGGCACGGGTTCGGCGATTCCGGCTGTCGGCTTGATTGTCGAACTTTAGGCTGTGCGCATTGACAAGTTCCTCTGGAGCGTTCGCCTCTTCAAGACCCGCAGCTTGGCCACGGCCGCCGTCCGCGACGGCAAGGTGATGGTCGGCGGCGACGCGGTCAAGGCGAGCCGCGACATCAAAGTAGGGGAAAAGGTGGCCGTCCGGCGGGGCCCTGTGACGCTGGAAGTCGATGTGGTCGGCCTGCCCAAGAGTCGGGTCGGACCAAAATTGGTCGATGATTATATTGTCGACATGACGCCGAAAGAGGAGCTGGAAAAACTGGAGGTCATCCGAATGGAACGGAGGGAAATGCCGTCAATGAAGGGAAGACCGACCAAAAAGAACCGAAGAGAATGGAAGAGATGGATGGGGTGAATGAGAGCGGGTGTTCTGTTCGTCGAATTCTACCCGAAGAGACATGGGCCATCCGTGCCTCGGTGCTGTGGCCCGAAAAGCTGCCGGATGCTTCCTGTGCGATGCCGGTCGACAATGGCGTCGGAGTGATGCATTTCGGGGTTGTCCAGGGCGACAACGTGGTGGGGGTGGGCACCTTCATGCCGCAGCAGCACCCGGATCTTGATGGCGCCATTGGATATCGACTCCGGGCGATGGCCACCCACCCCGACCACCGGGGAGGGGGAGTTGGGACCCAGCTGATCCGTCACGCTGAGGAGGCTCTCCAAGCGGCAGGAGAGGGGGGCATCTGGGCGGATGCGAGGAAGGTGGCGCTGGGATTTTATGCCGGCCTTGGATGGGAGGTGACCGGGCCATTCTACACGGTTCCAAAACGCGGTCCTCACAGGCTCGTGTGGACCCGATTTGGCGAGTAGATAAAAATTTGGTCGATTAAATATGAGTATACAAAATATTATACGCGTATAATCACCTCCGTTTTGTTCCCATTGTCGATAGTAACACTTTGCTCTTCAGGTGTTTAAGCGTCTGCAAAGCCGTGAAAATTAGGGGTGTAATAATTTCATTTTGGCGAGTATGCTTCTCACTTTCCGAGAGCCAAAAGTATCGCCATGTCTTACCAGAAGTCCGTTGCGCTTCTCAGCTGCTGCCTGTTGTTCTCGATGACCCTCGTGAACAGTTCCTTGGCCAGTGTTACTGGAACCCCCTCCGGAGTCGATTTCGGAGATCCTGAAGCCAAAGAGTCCGTCGTCAACGCGGCACTCTTTTCCTCCTTGCCTCCGGACACGGAAGGTCCGACCCTGACCATCACACCGCCGAGTGATGTGAATCTCTCCGGATGCTATTCGGATTTCACTTACTCCATTGCGGCCATGGGCAAACCGGGTTACGTCGCTTACGACGAATGCGGCACGGCCACCGTGACAGAGACCATTTCGGACACGTTCGTCTTTTGCAGCGAGGCGGACGACGCTTCCCCCGAGGGTGGATTGACCATCCTTCGTGAATTCTCCTACCTCGCCGTAGACTGTTTCGGCAATGAGACCGAAGACTCGGTGATTCAAACCATCACGGTCACAGACAGCGAGGCCCCTTCCTTCAATGAGACCCTCCCCTCGGATGTCACGGTGGATTGCGGATCCATTCCCGCTGCCGCCACGCTGACCGCCACGGACAATTGCGATTCGGAAGCCAACGTGTCGTTCACCGAGACGTCCAGCACCACCTGTGCTGGCCTTACCCGGACGTGGGTGGCGGTTGACGACTGCGGCAACTCCACGACCCACACCCAGACCATCACGGTGACCGATACTGAAAATCCCGTGATTGCCGGCACTCCTTCCAACATCACCCAGACGGCCGACGCAGGCGATTGCGGCGCTGTGGTGACCTGGACGGCTCCGACGGCATCGGACAACTGCACCCTGGACACCTTCACTTCCACCCACGATTCTGGCGATTCATTCCCGGTTGGAACAACCACGGTGACCTACACGGCGACGGACGATTGTGGCAACAGCACGTCCACCACGTTTGATGTGACCATCACCGATGATGAGGCCCCAGTCATCGCGGGCATGCCGACCAACCTTTCCCAATCCAATGACGCTGGCAACTGCAGCGCAGTGGTGACGTGGACGGCGCCGACCACCACGGACAACTGTTCCACCACGCTCACCTCCACCCACAACCCCGGCGATACGTTCGCGGTGGGAATGACGACGGTGACTTACACGTCGACCGATGCTTCCAATAACGTCACGACAGCGAGCTTCACGGTGACCGTCACCGACGATGAGGATCCCGCCATTTCTGGAACGCCCAGCGACTTTTCCGTTTCTGCGGAGGCCGGTCAGTGCAGTGCGGCAGTCAGTTGGACGGCGCCGACTGCAGCAGACAATTGTGGGGTCAGCACCTTCACCTCTACACATTATAGTAATGACGCATTCGCTGTGGGCACCACGACGGTGACGTACACTGCGACGGACGCTGCCGGCAACACGACGTCGTCCAGCTTCACCATCACAGTCACGGACGACGAAGATCCGAGCATCAGCGGCACTCCAGCCAACATCACGCAGACCGCAGACGCCGGTCAGTGCAGTGCTGTGGTCAACTATGTCGCCCCGACATCTTCTGACAATTGCGGCGTGACGAGTTTCACGTCGACTCATGACAACGGGGACACCTTTACAGTGGGCACGACGACCGTGACCTACACTGCCGAGGACGCTGCAGGAAACCAGACGACTTCGAGCTTCACGGTGACCATCACCGATGATGAGGCTCCCGTCATCGCAGGCACTCCGGCGAACATCGACCAGAACACGGACGCCGATGCCTGCGTGGCCACGGTGACGTGGACGGAGCCTACCGATTCGGACAATTGCGGTTCGACGATGACCTCCACGCACAGCCCTGGAGACACGTTTGCTCCTGGAACGACGACGGTGACGTACACCGCGACGGATGCAGCGAGCAACACGACCACGTCCAGCTTCACGGTGACCGTGACGGACGCTCAGGCGCCTTCCTTGACGGACATGCCGGGCAACATCACCCAGTCCAACGACGCGGGCGACTGCTCTGCGGTGGTCAATTGGACCGCGCCGAACCACTCCGACAATTGCAGTTCCGTCCTGTCGTCCACGCACGACAGCGGAGACACCTTCGCCGTGGGCACCACGACGGTGACGTACACTGCGACGGACCCGGCCGGCAACACAGCGTCGGCTTCCTTCACGGTGACGGTCGAGGACGATGAGGACCCGGCCATCACGGCGGCCTCCAATCAAACCGTGGAGTGCGACGGTGCTGGCAACAGCACGGATCTGAATGCCTGGCTGGCGTCCAACGGTGGCGCGACCGCCACGGACAACTGCACCAACCTGACCTGGTCCAACGACTACGCTGGCGACTGTACGGTCGCGGTTGGAGATTTCACCACCTACCAGCAGGGAGGATGGGGCCTCACTTCCGGTGGTGTTCACGACCTGCTCGATGCCAACTTCGCCACCGTGTTCCCCGCCGGGGTGACCGTCGGTTGCGGAGCCGGGTACGAAATCGTCTTCACCAGCCCCGAGGCCATCGAGACCTACCTGCCGTGTACCGGAGATGCCGAGGACCTCGTTCTGTCCCACAGCGGCCCGAATCCGACGGCGTCTTCCGACCCCTCCTGTTGGAACAACTCGTTGGTCAGCCAGATTCTGGCGGCCAAGCTCAACGCCCAATTCGATGCCACACTCGCCGGCTTCAGTGCGTCCGACCTCCTGCTGGGAGACCTCGTGGCGACCTCGGGCGATTTCGTGGGCATGACGGCCAACGAGATCATCGCCATTGCGGATGATGTGGTCGGCGCGTGCAGCAATGCCTATACGCCCAATCAGGTGCGTGCGGCCCTCAACGACTTCAACCGGAACTTCGCCGGAGGCGGTGTGGACGAAGGGCTCTTCGCTCCGGCCGGTTGCTTCTATGGTCAGTGTGCCGCGACCGGTTCCGTGACGGTGACCTTCACCGCCACGGACGATGCGGGCAACTCATCTTCTTCTTCGGCGACGTTCACCATCGAGGACACGACCGCTCCGACCATCTCTGCCCAGGATTTCACCCTGACGCTGGACGGCAACGGGGAGGCCACCCTCACCACGGCGGATGTGGACCTCGGAACGACCGATGCCTGCGGTACGGTCACCTTGTCCCTCAGCCAGACCAACTTCGATTGCGTGGACCTTGGCACCAATACGGTGACCTTGACTGCAGAGGATGAGTGTGGCAACACCTCGACCCAAAGCCTGACCATTACCGTTCAGGACACCGAGGACCCCACCATCGATGCCATGTCCGACATCAACCTGAATGTGGACGCCGGACTCTGCACAGCTGTGGCGACGTGGACCGATCCGTCCACCAGCGACAATTGTGGCATTCAGGGCATCACGTATAGCACAGCTTCCGGCTCCGCCTTCCCGCTTGGCCCCACGATCGTGACCGCCACGGCCACAGACGATGCCGGCAACACGGCGACCACTTCCTTCACGGTCACGGTGACCGATGACGAGAATCCGACTCTGTCCAACATGCCGACCAACATGTCGGTGAGCACGGATGCGGGTCAATGTTCTGCGGTGGTCAATTGGACGCCGCCGACCGATGCCGACAACTGCTCTTCCACCCTGACGTCCAACTACACGCCGGGTGAATCCTTCGGCACAGGCTTGAATACGGTGACCTACACGGCGACTGACCAGGCAGGCAACACCACCTCGGCGAGCTTCACCATCATGGTGACGGACAACGAGAATCCGAGCATCAGCGGCACCCCGTCCGACATCACGCAGACGGCCGATGCAGGACAGTGTGGCGCCAACGTCAGCTGGACGGCTCCCACGACGGATGACAATTGTGGCGTGTTGGATTTCACGTCCTCCCATTCCATCGGAGATTTCTTCCCCGTCGGCACGACGACGGTGACGTACACCTCGGAGGATGTCAACGGGAACATCACCACGTCTTCATTTGACGTGACGGTGACCGACAATGAGGCCCCGGCCATCTCAGGCACTCCGGCGAACATCGACCAGAACACGGACGCCGATGCCTGCGTGGCCACGGTGACGTGGACGGAGCCTACCGATTCGGACAATTGCGGTTCGACGATGACCTCTACGCACAGCCCTGGAGACACGTTTGCTCCTGGAACGACGACGGTGACGTACACGGCCACGGACATCCACGGCAACTGGTCCACGGCGAGCTTCACCATCACGGTGACCGACGACGAGGACCCAGTTCTTTCTGGGACTCCGGCTCCAATTGTTCTGGATACGGATCCAGGTGTGTGTCTGGTAGAAAGCGTTAGTTGGACTCCTCCGACGGCCAGCGACAATTGTGGCTCAACCCTTTCGAGTTCTCACGAACCCGGTAGTCAGTTTGACCTGGGAGTGACCACAGTGACCTATACCGCAACCGACGCTGCAGGCAATTCGGACACGACTTCCTTCACGGTGACGGTGAATGACAATGAAAGCCCGGTGATTACGGGTACTCCAGGTGCCATTACACAGGATAATGATGCCGGCAACTGCAGTGCTGTTGTGACCTGGCCGGCCCCGACCGCCGCCGACAACTGTTCCGTCGACACGTTCACTTCGGACCACAGCAGCGGGGACACCTTCCCGGTGGGCACCACGACGGTGACTTACACGGCCACGGATCCATCTGGCAACTCGGTCAGCAGCAGCTTCGATGTGACGGTGAACGACACCGAGAATCCTTTCATTCCGGCCATTTCGGACATGACGGTTTCCACCGACCCTGGTACTTGTGATGCGGTCGTGACGTTCAGTGATCCGGCCGCCACGGACAACTGTGGCATGTCGACCCTGAACTCCGACATCGCTTCCGGAACCACGTTCGGGTTGGGCACCACCGTGGTGACCTTCACGGCACAGGATGATGCTGGAAACAGCACGACGGGCACGATGAATGTGATCGTCGAAGACAACGAGGCCCCGACCATCGGAACCGCCGCCGCCGACGAGACCGTCGAGTGTGACGGAGCCGGCAACACGGTCGCCCTGATGGCTTGGTTGAACAACAATGGAGGAGCTGCCGCCACGGACAACTGCAGTGCGGTGACGTGGAGCAATGACTTCACGACCATGGCCAACACCTGTGGCGGTGCGAGCGCGGTTCAGGTGGTCTTCACGGCCACCGATGCGGCGGGCAACACCAGCACCACATCCGCCACCTTCACGATCGAGGACACCACCGCTCCAACCATCACCGCCCAAGCGGCGAACAGCACGGTGGAGTGCGACGGTGCGGGCAACATGACCGAGTTCAACGCATGGCTGAACAACAATGGGGGCGCCACCGCTTCCGAGGATTGCAGCAGCGTGACGTGGAGCCACAATTACCTCGGTGACGACGGAGAAGGCGGCACCAACGACTTCTCCAATGGATGCGGCGCCACGGGCGCCATTACGGTGACCTTCACGGCCACGGACAATTGCGGCAATGCCTCCGAGACCCAAGCCATCTTCACCATTGAGGACACGACTGACCCGACGGCATTGGCCAAGGATGTGACGGTGACGCTCGACGCCACGGGCGCGGGCACCCTGAATCCTCAGGCCATGGACAACGGATCGTCCGACGGGTGTGGAACGGTCAGTTTCGGTGCCAGCCAGATGAGCTTCACCTGTGCCGACCTCGGTGCCAACACGGTGACCTTGACGGTGACGGACGAGTGCAGCAACTCGGCCACCGCTACGGCGACGGTGACCGTGGAGGACAACACCGCACCGGCCATCACGCTTGCGGCAGCGGATGCCACGTATGAGTGTGACGGTACCGATTACTCTGCTCAATTCAGCGCTTGGCTCGCCAGCAACGGTGGGGCCACGGCAACGGATGCATGCGGCCCGCTGACCTGGACCAACAACAGCACGGGGCTTGTCCCGGGTTGTGGAGATTCCGAGTCCGAGCAGGTGACCTTCACGGTGACCGATGGAAGCGGCAACTCCAGCACCACGACGGCCACATTCTCGGTCAGCGATACCACGCCGCCGAGCATTGCCAGTGATGCCACCAATGTGACGACTGAATGTGACGGACTTGGCAACACCGAAGAACTCAACGCTTGGCTTGTCGCCAACGGAGGTGCTGGCGCGGCCACCGACCTCTGCGGCAATGTGGCGTGGTCCAACAACTTCCATGACTTCGCCCTGACCTGCGCCGGTACGGGGGAGATCGACGTGATTTTCACGGCGACGGACGACTGCGGCAACGCCGCCTCGACGACCGCCACATTCACCATTGAGGACACGACGGCCCCGACCCTGACGGCCGGAGCGACGAACCAGACGGTCGAATGCGACGGAGCCGGAAACACAGCCGCCTTGAGCAGCTGGTTGACCAACAACGGCGGTGCCACGGCCGATGAGCTGTGCGGCACCATCACCTGGACCAACGACTTCGTGGCGTTGAGCGACGGGTGCGGTGCCACGGGCAGCGCCACCGTCATCTTCACCGCCAGCGATGACTGCGGCAATACGGTGACCTCCTCTGCGACATTCACCATCGAGGATACCACCGACCCGACCCTCACGGCTGCGGCTGATGAGACGGTCGAGTGTGATGGTGCCGGCAATGCCACAGCCTTCGCCGCTTGGCTCTCCAACAATGGAGGTGCCACGGCCAGCGATGCCTGTGGTGGAGTGACTTGGAGCAACAACAGCACGGGGCTGAGCGACCTCTGCGGTGCCACGGGTGCCGAGACGGTGACCTTCACGGCGACCGACGATTGTGGCAACACGTCGAGCACGACGGCCACGTTCACCATCGAAGACAAGACCGACCCGAGCATCGACACGGCTGCGGCCGACGAGACGGTCGAATGTGACGGAGCGGGCAATGCCGCCGCATTCGCCGCCTGGCTCTCCAACAAGGGAGGCGCCGTGGCCAGCGATGCCTGCGGTGGTGTGACCTGGAGCCACAACAGCACGGGCCTCAGCGACCTCTGCGGTGCCACGGGTGCCGAGACGGTCACGTTCACTGCGACCGATGATTGTGGAAACACCTCCACCACGACGGCCACGTTCACCATCGAGGACACCACCGATCCAGTCATTGCCACCCAGGCGACTGACCAGACTGTGGAATGCGACGGTGCCGGCAACTCGGCCGCCTTTGCCGCCTGGCTCTCCAACAACGGAGGGGCCACCGCAGGCACGGAGGTGTGCGGAACGGCCACTTGGAGCCACAACAGTGCCGGTCTGAGCGACCTCTGTGGCGCCACGGGTGCCGAAACGGTGACCTTCACGCTCACGGATGAGTGTGGCAACACGTCCACCACGACGGCCACGTTCACCATCGAGGACACGACCGATCCGGTCATTGCGAGCCCTGCCTCCGACCTGACGGTCGATTGCGACGGGTCCGGAAACAGCACCGATCTGAACAACTGGCTCACCTCCAACGGTGGGGCAGGAGCCGCCACCGACGATTGTGGAGGCGTGATCTGGAGCCACAACTTCACCGCTCTGAGTGACCTCTGCGGCGCCACGGGTGCGGCGACGGTAATCTTCACGGCAACCGATGATTGCGGCAACACGGCTTCGACGACCGCCACATTCACCATCAAGGACGACACCGCTCCGGCCCTCACGGCTTCGTCGGCTGATCTGACAGTGGAATGCGATGGCTCCGGCAACACGACGGACCTCAACACGTGGTTGAACAACAACGGTGGCGCCACCGCCACGGAAGCGTGCGGCACCATCACCTGGACCAACAACTTCACGGCCCTGAGCGACCTCTGTGGTGCGACGGGCGCCGCGACGGTGACCTTCACCGCCACGGATGAGTGCGGCAATGCCTCCACGTCGACGGCCACGTTCACCATCGAGGACACCACGTCCCCGACGGCCTTGGGCAACGACATCACGGTGATTCTGGACGGCAACGGACAGGCCACGATCACGGCGGCGGACATCGACGCCGGATCCTCTGACGGTTGCGGTGACATCACCATGTCCCTCGACATCACCTCATTCGACTGCGATGACGTCGGCCCGAACGATGTGGTCCTGACGGTCACCGACGAGTGCATGAACGCCGCCTCCTCCACGGTGACGGTGATCGTGACGGCGGTTGATGATGCCGCTCCGACGATTCTGAACACGCCGGATGACATCACCACGACCAACGACGCGGGCGTCTGCGGTGCGACCGTGACCTTCACCCTGCCCGGAACGCAGGACAACTGCGCCGGAGGCACGCTGACGTCCACCCACAACAGCGGAGACCTGTTTCCGGTTGGCATGACGACGGTGACCTTCACCGCGACCGATGCCAGCAACAACAGCAGCACGGACAGCTTCACCATCACGGTGACCGACGACGAGGCTCCGGCCATCACAGGCACACCGGCCAACTTCAGCCAGACGGCGGATGCAGGCAATTGCAGCGCGGTGGTCAACTGGACCGAGCCCACCGCTTCGGACAACTGTACCATGTCCACCGTCACCTCCTCGCACAGCCCCGGCGACACATTCCTGGTCGGCACGACGACGGTGACCTACACGGCCACGGACATCTACAACAACGTCAGCACCTCGAGCTTCGACGTGACAGTGACGGACGACGAGGTCCCGGCCATTGCCGGAACCCCGGCCGACTTCAGCCAGACCAACCATGCAGGCGACTGCAGCGCTGTCGTAAGCTGGACCGAGCCGACATCCACTGACAACTGCGGGGTGGCCACGTTCACCTCTTCACACGGCCCCGGTGACACGTTCACGGTGGGCAGCACGTTGGTGACCTACACCTCGACCGACATCCACGGCAACGTGAACACCTCAAGCTTCACGGTGACGGTGACCGACGATGAGGACCCGGCCATCGCAGGCACTCCGGCGAACATCACGCAGACGGCCGATGCCGGTCAGTGCGGCGCGGTGGTGACCTACACCGCTCCGACGTCAACGGACAACTGCGGCGTGACGAGCTTTACGTCGACCCACGACAGCGGAGACACCTTCGCTGTGGGCACGACGACGGTGACCTACACCGCCGAGGACGCGGCTGGAAACCAGACGACCTCGAGCTTCACGGTGACCATCACCGATGACGAGGATCCGGCCATTGCCGGCACGCCGGCCAACATCACGCAGACGGCCGATGCCGGTCAGTGCGGTGCAGTGGTGAACTACACCGCTCCGACCTCGACGGACAACTGCGCGGTGACGAGCTTCACGTCGACCCACGACAGCGGAGACACCTTCGCTGTGGGCACGACGACGGTGACCTACACCGCCATGGACGCGGCTGGCAACACGACGACCAGCAGCTTCACGGTGACGGTGACAGATGACGAGAACCCGGCCATCTCCGGAACGCCGGCCAACATCACCCTGTCCAACGATGCCGGCATCTGTGGCGCTCAGGCGACTTGGACCGAGCCGACGGCGGCGGACAACTGCGCCATCGATACGTTTACGTCCACCTTCAGCCCGGGCGCCATGTTCGCTGTGGGCACGACCACGGTGACGTACACGGCCATTGACATCCACGGAAACCAGTCCACCTCTTCCTTCACGGTGACGGTGAACGACACCGAGAACCCGGTCATCACGACCGCGGCTTCCGACCTGACGGTCGAGTGTGACGGTTCCGGCAACACGACCGAGCTCAACAACTGGCTCGCCAGCCACGGTGGATCCGCGGCCAGCGACAACTGTGCCGTGACGAGCATCACCAACGACTACGATGCCGCCAACATGTCCGACCTCTGCGGACTGACGGGTGCCATCACGGTGACCTTCACGCACACGGACGACGCCGGCAACAGCGCCACGTCCTCTGCAGTCTTCACGATCGAAGACACGACGCCGCCGACCTTCGTTCCGAACGGAAGCTCCGTGACCGTGGAGTGTGACGGGACGGGCAATGTGGCGGAAATCGACGCCTGGTTGAACTTAGTGAACAGCTCTACGGCCACGGACAACTGTGGTGGTGTGACTTTGGAGAAGGCAACGAGCATGTTGACCGACGGTTGCGCTGCAACTGGTCAGGCGAGTGTGAACTTCCTCATCACCGATGATTGCGGAAACCAAGTGGACACCACGCTCACCTTCACCATCGAAGACACCAACGGACCGACGTTCCTGACCACCGCCTCCGACCTCACGGTCGAGTGTGACGGTGCGGGCAACACGGCGGCCCTCCAGAACTGGCTCGATACCCATGGAGGGGCCACGGCGGAAGACGCTTGCGGCGACTTTACATGGAGCAACAACTTCACGGCGGTCAGCGACGAATGCGGTGCCACGGGAAGTGCCACGGTGGAATTCTATGCCACGGATGAGTGCGGCAACGTCTCCACCAGCACGGCCACGTTCACCATCGAGGACACGACCGATCCGGTCATCGCCAGCCCGGCGATGGACATGACGGTGGAGTGTGATGGTGCCGGCAACACGGCGGCCCTCAACAGCTGGCTCTCCGCCAACGGCGGAGCTGGCGCGGCCACCGACGACTGCAGCGCTGTGACCTGGAGCAATGACTTCACCGGCCTGAGCGACCTCTGCGGTGCGACGGGTGCGGCCACGGTCATCTTCACCGCGTCCGACGATTGCGGCAACACGGCCACCACGACGGCCACGTTCACCATCGAGGACACCACGAACCCGAGCCTCGATGCGGCATCGGCCGACATGACGGTCGAGTGCGACGGCAGTGGCAACACCGCCCAGCTCAACGCGTGGCTTGCCGACAACGGCGGAGCTGACGCCAGCGACCAGTGCAGCGGCGTGACGTGGTCCAACGACTTCACGGCCCTCAGTGACCTCTGCGGTGCAACCGGTGCCGCGACGGTGACCTTCACCGCCACGGACGACTGCGGACTGACCGTCTCCACGACGGCCACGTTCACGATCGAGGACACCACGAACCCGAGCATGGATGTGGAGTCCGCGGACATGACGGTCGAGTGCGACGGCAGCGGTAACACCGCCCAGCTGAACGCTTGGCTCGCCGACAACGGCGGTGCCGAAGCCAGCGACCAGTGCAGCGGCGTGACGTGGTCCAACGACTTCACGGCCCTCAGCGACCTCTGCGGCGCGACGGGTGCCGCGACGGTGACCTTCACCGCCACGGACGACTGCGGTCTCTCTACGTCGACCACGGCCACGTTCACGATTGAGGACACGACCCCGCCGAGCATGGACGTCGAGTCCGCCGACATGACCGTCGAGTGTGACGGCAGCGGCAACACGGCCCAGCTCAACGCTTGGCTCGCCGACAACGGCGGTGCCGAGGCGAGCGACCAGTGTAGCGGCGTGACCTGGTCCAACGACTTCACGGCCCTCAGCGACCTCTGCGCCGCCACGGGCAGCGCCACGGTGACCTTCACCGCGACGGACGACTGCGGTCTCTTCACGACGACCACGGCCACGTTCACGATTGAAGACACGACCGCTCCGACCCTGCTGACGACGGCCGATGACCTGACCGTGGAATGTGACGGTGCCGGCAACTTGGCCGACCTCAACGGTTGGCTCGACAGCCAGGCTGGTGCGACCGCCAGCGATGTCTGCGGCGACTTCGTCTGGAGCCATGACTTCACGGCCCTGAGCGACGACTGCGGTGCCACGGGCAGTGCGACGGTGACCTTCACGGTCACGGACGAATGCGGCAACGCTTCCTACTCCTCCGCGACCTTCACGATCGAGGACACGACGGCTCCGAGCATGGATGTGGCGTCGGCCGACATGACGGTGGAGTGCGACGGTGCGGGCAACACCGCACAGCTGAACGCCTGGCTCACCGACAACGGTGGGGCCGAGGCCAGCGACGTCTGCGGTGGCGTGACCTGGAGCAATGACTTCTCTGCCCTCAGCGACGATTGCGGCGCCACGGGCAGTGCGACGGTGACCTTCACCGCCACGGACGACTGCGGCAACGCCACGTCCACGACGGCCACGTTCACCATCGAAGACACGACGGCTCCTGCCATCGCCAGCGCGGCCATGGACATGACAGTCGAGTGTGACGGTGCCGGCAATGAAGCGGAGCTCGCCGCATGGTTGGCTTCCAATGGAGGAGCCGGCGAGGCCACTGACGTCTGCAGTGATCCAGTTATCGCGTCAATTGCAATGAGTGCCAGTGATTTGATGGCGACAGTGCCAAACCCCAACTGGGACCGCGTGGCGACATTGACTCTACAATCTGATCCCAACAGCAATCAGGAGCAGACCCTCGCCATCAACATCACGTCTATGCCCGCAGGGGCTCGATACCGGGTGTTGAAGACGACGGCCAATGGAAATTGGTATGTATCTCCCCCTCAGGACCTTGATCTTGGAATGAATTCCATTACCGTTTCTGCTGTCACATTCCAGCGCACGGTCAAGGTGCAATTCTCTGATGAAGAGACAGAGTTTAACTCCCTTGTCATCAATGGAGCACAGCTCTTGAACCCTTCCCTGCTGACGGGGTCAAGCGACCTGTTCTCACAAGGACCAAGCGCATGGCCATATGTATTCACTGCAGCTACGTTGGCTGATCCTGATGGCGGCGACCAGCAGGTTCTGGAAATCAACGTTCTTTCCTTGCCCTCTGGTGGTGCAAACTATCGCGTCGTGAAGACCACCGCGAACGGAAACTGGTACAATGGTCCGGCGCAAGCGCTTTCGCTGGGAAGCAACGCGATTTACACGAATGCGGTGAACTTTCAGCGCGCAGTGAAATTCCAGTTCGATAGCGGTGACATTGAATTTGACTCTTTCGTCTTGAATGGTGAAGAGCAAATCACGGGCGGCGTGACCTGGTCCAACGACTTCACGGCCCTCAGCGACGATTGCGGCGCCACGGGCAGCGCGACGGTGACCTTCACCGCTACGGATGCTTGTGGCAACACGAGCTCGACGACAGCCACGTTCACCATCGAGGACACGACGAACCCGAGCATGGACGTCGAGTCGGCCGACATGACCGTCGAGTGTGATGGTGCCGGCAACCCGACTGAACTCAACGCTTGGTTGAGCTCCAACGGTGGCGCCTCCGCTTCCGATCAGTGCAGCGGCGTGACGTGGTCCAACGACTTCACGGCCCTCAGCGACCTCTGCGGTGCCACGGGTGCGGCCACGGTGACCTTCACCGCGACCGACGACTGCGGTCTCAGCACGTCGACGACGGCCACGTTCACCATCGAGGACACGACCGCTCCGGTCCTGACCGGCGATGAGGTGGTCGTCATTGACTGCTCCGCTTGGCCGTGGGATGCCCTCTACCAGCCGACCATCGACGAGCTCCTGACGGTTGTCGACACGGCGGGCAACCCGATCATCAACCTCGATGAGGCTTGCGGTTACACCAACTTCCCGATCGACTTCGGCGTGATGTCCGGTGGTTGCTTCTATGACCACCAGCTGATCTACCACCCGGTGGACGATTGTGGCAACGAGGGCGACAGCCTCTACCAGGTAATCCAGGTGGACGACCTCACCGATCCGGTCTTCACCTACGTCCCGGCAGACACGACGTTTGCCTGCACCGACAACGTTGCAGCCTACCTCGAGATGGCCACGGCGGTCGATGCCTGTGACCCGAGCGTCAACATGACCTTCGAGGACGAGATCATTCCGACGGCTTGCCCCGAGGAGTACACGATTCGCCGGACGTTCTACGCGGAGGACTGTGGCTACAACATTGCCACCGCCATCCAGAACATTACGGTGGCCGATACTGCGGCTCCCACCCTTGCCCTGACGGCTCCGGCTGACATGGCCGTCAACGGTTGCCTGTCCTCGGCCGACCTCAGCGAGGCGGCCATGGGCTCCGTGAGCTGGACCACGAGCGACGACTGCGGAGACGTGTTGGTGACCTACACGACGTCCGATGCCAACGCCTTCTCCTGTGCAGCAGGTGACGGTGCCTTCCTCGCTGGAACCAGCTTCGAGCAGGCTTCCACGGGAGGACAGTATTACGACACGGGCGATGCCGCTGTCGACCACGCTCTGTCCAACAACGCTGGAGAGGCCGATGTGAACTTCACGGCGGCCGGTGGTGAGCTCGGATTTGCGAGCTACTACTACAGCACGGGCAGCAACGGTCTGACCGATGGGGACTACGTGGGCGTCACCAGCTTCACCGGTGCGGTGGGGTCCTACACGGACGGAAGCCAAGGCTTCCAGATGCAGGACACGGACGGCATCATGGAAGTGGTGTTCGACAACGTCGACGTCAGCATGGGCGGTGTGACGCTCACGCTGGATTACTTCCCGCAGTCGACCGGATGGGAGACGTCCGACCGCATCCACATCTGGGTGGTGACCGATGGAAACGAGATCGATCTCGTCGACACCGAAGGCCAGGACATCGACAACCTCGGCATCGAAGGCCAATGGAATGTGGCCAGCCTCGACCTTGACGGCTATTCCGATGCGCAGCTGCACATCAGCCTCGAGTCGAACTCCGGCTCTGAGGGTCTGTTCATCGACAACATCGCCTTCAACGCCTCCACGGCTGAAGGAAGCCACGTCGTGACCCGGACCTTCACGGTGACCGCCACGGACTGCGCCGGCAACACCACGACGGAGTCGATTGACCAAACCATCACGATCACGGATGACACCGCACCGACCGTCAGCCTCGACGCTCCGGCCGATGCGACCGTTTACCTCGACGCCAGCTGCTACGCGGCTCCGGTGGACGTGCCGGTCTCCGGTGATGCTTCCGGCTTCCTCGTGACGGCCAGCGACAACTGTGACAGCGATGTGTCCCACAGCATCACCTTCAGTGACGACACGACCTACACGGGCGTGGCCGACGGTGTGGGCAGCTACGACATCCTGCGGACCTACACGGTGACGGTGACGGACGACTGCGGCAACGAGGCTTCCGCCACGACCAGCCACACCATCCACGTCATCGACGAAATCGCTCCGGACGTCACGGCCACCTTCCCGGCGGACATCGTGATCTATGCCGACGACGACAACGGATACTTCGATCCGACTCCGCTGGGTGCGGGCGCCGCTTCCGCCGACTACAGTGACAAC
>PKDZ01000079.1 GCA_002862785.1 Flavobacteriales bacterium | reverse complement strand
ATGTGTTCCTCCTGGTGGAGGTCCGCGCCGGCGAGCGCAATCAACGGGGTGGCCGCGTCACTCACTCGATGGAGTAGTCGGCCTCGTTGAGTTTGGGGTTCAGCTTGACCTCGGTCATGGTGATCTTCATCTCCTGGCCGCCGGTCTTCATGGTCATTTCCCCTTCGAATTGGAGCCCCTTGGCCTCGACCGTGGCCCCGTAATCCATCGTGAGGGTCATGTCGCCGCGGGGCGTGCTCTCGGTCCGGACGGTGCGCGTGCGCATGCCGGTCTCCACATTGAACCAATGGGATTCAGACACCGCGCCGTCTTTCCGGATTTCGATGAGGTATTGGGGCTGCTCGTCGATGGGGTCGATGCCCAGCAACTCGGCGCTGAGGTTGTAGTCGGCCAGATGGAGGAACTCGAGCAGGTCGTGGTTTCGGCGGGCTTCGAGGGCTTTGGTCTCGTCCATCAGGGCCACTTGACCCATGGCCGTTTCGCTGCCCTTCTTTCCGTCGAACCGGGTCTCCTGCATGAGGTTGCCTCCTGCGGAAATCCGGGTGTAGCCGGCACCTCCGTTCTCATGGGCCTGCACCATTTCCAGGGACATCGGGCCTGCGGCCATTTCTCCGGTCATCTGGATGGCCTTGACCTTGGCCAGTTTGTCCACGCCACCCCGGGCGGCATAGTAGGCATTGAAGACATCTTCGGCGCTCATGCCCTCCGGTGCTGGATCCAGATCCTTGAGCGGCTCACCGAAGGCATCGAAGAACTCGACCTGGCCCATCGTTGCGAACCGGGCGAGCCCATCGGCGACGTCTCGGTTGCCTGCGATGGTGATGTTCATGTTGTCCGGGCGGAGGTAGGTGCGGGCCACGCGTTGCACGTCTTCGACCGTCACGGCGTCGAGCCGCTCGAGGTAGGTCGCATAGTAGTCTTCCGGGAAGCCGTAGCGTTCGATGTTGAGCGCGAATCGGGACAGGGTT
Source organism: Flavobacteriales bacterium (assembly GCA_002862785.1). Classification (GTDB taxonomy): domain Bacteria; phylum Bacteroidota; class Bacteroidia; order Flavobacteriales_D; family Sanyastnellaceae; genus UBA8752. The sequence goes on along the minus strand of PKDZ01000079.1, from coordinate 18,443 downwards.
TCGGGACGCTCCAGCGACAGGGCGAAGCTGCCGTTGAGGTAGTTCTTGACGAATTGAAGCGTGCTGTCCGGAGCGGGGGTCTCGACCATCTTGCGGATCTCGGACAGGAACTCGACGAGCGAGCTGTCGGTGACCTCGTTGCGAACGCTGGCCCGGGCGCTGAAGCGGCCGACGAGCTCATCGGGTCCGATGGAACTGCGGGCGCCATAGGTGTAGCCCTTGTCCTCGCGCAGGTTCTGGTTCAGGCGGCTGCCGAAGAAGCCGCCGAGCATCGTGTTCATCACGCTCACGGCCACGACGTCCGGGTGTCCGGGCTTGAGGTAGACGGGGAAGGTGATGTCGATGACGCTCTGCACGGCGCCAGGAACGGGGGAGAAGCAGACGCGGTTCTCCTTCGGGGGCACCGGACGGGCGAATCGGTCGGAATCCACCTCATTGGGGCGCCACTCGCCGAAGTACTGTTCGGCCTGCTGGCGTGCGGTCTCCGGGGTGATGTCTCCGACGATGACCAGGTACGCCACGTTGGGCTTCCAGACAGAGGCGTAGTGGGCCATGAGGTCTTCCCGGGTGATGGCCGCCACGGTCTTCTCATTGGAGCTCTCACCATAGGGGTGCTTCAGTCCGTAGGTCATGGCGCGGGCAAGCCGGCCGGAAATCTGGTTGGCATCCGTGGCGCTGCTGGCGAACCCGCTGAGGGTCTGCTTGCGCTCCTTTTCGAGCTCCTCCTCCGGGAAGGTGGGGTTCATGAGGATGTCGTTCATGAGTTCGAGCAGGGTCTCGCTGTGCTGGACCAGGCAGCGGCCGCTCATGCCGAAGCCGGAGGTGCCGAGGCTCGCTCCAATGCGGTCGACGGCTTCGTCGATCTCAGCCTTGGAGCGGGTGGTGGTGCCCTGTCGCATCAGCGAGCCAGCCATGCTGGTGTAGCCGGCCTTGGCGCCTTCGAAGATGGGGTCGACATCGAGGGTCAGGCGGTAGCTCACCCGCGGCAACTTGTGGTTCTCGACCACGATGAGGGTCAGCCCGTTTTCGAGGGTTTCGACGGAGTAATCACCCAGGATGATTTCCGGGGCGGGACCGGGGGCCGGAGCCGCGGAACGGTCGACCTGCGCGGTCAGAGCCACAGGGGCCAGGACCGCGAGGGTCAGAAGGAGGGGGGCAATGCGGTTCATTGTGCGTTCTCGTTCATGAAGTACAGTACGACGCGGCGGTCGTGGTTGTAGTAGTCGTTTGCGGCTTTCTGGATGTCCTCGGCCGTGACCGCCATGTAGCGGTCGATTTCGTTGTTGATGAGGTTGGCGTCCCCGAAGTACATGTGGTAATTCGCCAGGGACTCGGCGATGCCGCGCATGGTGCTGTTGGATTGGACGAATCCGCTCTCGACCTGGTTCTTCAGCTTGTCGAGCTCCGCGGCGCTGATGCCCTCGGACTTGACCCGGTCAATCTCGGCGACCATCGCCCCCTCCACTTCGGAGGGGTCGGTGCCGATGTTGGCCACGGCGTAGGCGATGGTCTGGCCGGGGTCCTCCAGACCGAAGCTGAAGGCGCCACAGAAGACGGCGAGCTCCTGGTCGTCGACCACGGCGCGGTTGAGGCGGCTGGACTGGCCTCCGCTCAGGGCGGTGTTGAGCAGGTCGACGGCGTAATAGTCGGGGGTGCCCTCGGCCGGAATCGGGTAGGCCATGAGCACGAGGGGGAGCTGGTCGTCGCCCCAGATGGTGTCGCGGACCTCGGTCACCTTGTACGGCTCTTCGATGGTTGGACGCGGGATGTCGTTGGTTCCTTTTGGCACCGGACCGAAGTAGGCCTCGATCATCTTCTTGAGGTCCTTCCGGTTGAAGTCCCCGGCGATGGAGAGCACGGCGTTGTTGGGCACATAGAACGTCTCGTAAAACTCCGTGAACTCGGCGTCCTCGGCGGCGTTCAAGTGGTCCATGGAGCCGATGACGGGCCATCGGTAGGGGTGTTCGGTGTAGGCGCGCTTCATGGTCTCCTCGATGAGGTTGCCGTAAGGTTGGTTGTCCACCCGCTGGCGGCGCTCCTCCTTCACGACCTCCCGCTGGGTCTCGATGCCGATTTTCTCCACCCGGGCGTGCAGCATGCGCTCGCTTTCGAGCCACAGGCCGAGCTCCAGTTGGTTGGAGGGCAGGACCTCATAGTAGAAGGTGCGGTCGTTGGACGTGTTGGCGTTGTTCTGACCACCCGCGTTCTGGATGTATTTGAAGAACTCGCCGCGGCCGATGTTCTCGGACCCCTCGAACAGCAGGTGCTCGAAGAAGTGCGCCATGCCGGTGCGCTCGGGGTTTTCGTTCTTGGAGCCCACGTGGTACATCACGGAGACGGCCACGATGGGCGCGCTGTGGTCTTCGTGCAGGATGACGTGGAGCCCATTCTTGAGGTCATATTCCTCGAATTCGATGGGGGCCCGCTGGGCGGAAAGGGCCCCGAGGACTGCCGTCAGGCAGAGGGTCAATGTGAATCGCATGGTCCGGTATTCGGATTGGGATGGGCAAGATAGCCCCCTCCTCGGGTAAATTCGCGGCAACCATGGACCACCGCCTTGATCCCGGTCCCCAGAGTTGGGCCGACCTGAAGTCCCTCTATGCCGCGCCTCGAATCGCCCTGTCCGATGAGGCCGCAACCAACGTCGCCCGTGCCCACGACTTCCTGCAGGAGGTGGTGGCCTCGGGCCAGACGGTATATGGGGTCAATACGGGCTTCGGTCAGTTGGCCAATGTCCGCGTGGATGCAGACCAATTGCACCTACTGCAGGACAACATCCTGCGCAGCCATGCCGCCGGTCTGGGTGCACCACTGCCGCCGGAGATCGTCCGGTGGATGCTGCTTTTCAAGGTCTGTGGCCTGATCCGCGGGCACAGCGGCGTCCAGCCGCAAACCGTGGGTCGTCTCGTCGATTTCTACAACGAGGGCCTGATGCCGGTCGTCCCGCGCCAAGGCTCGCTGGGCGCCAGCGGCGACTTGGCTCCGCTCAGCCACATGTGTCTCCCCTTGTTGGGCGAAGGCGAGCTGATGCAGCGCAAGGCCGACGGCCAATGGACCACGCGCCCGGCGGGGGACGTGCTGCGGGAGAAGGGGTGGAGCCCCATCGCATTGGGCCCCAAAGAAGGCCTCGCCCTCATCAACGGCACCCAAATGATGTCCGCGCTGCTGGCCCACTGCCTCCAGCAACTCGAATCGCTCTGGACACAGGCCCACGGCATCGCCAGTTTGAGCCTCGCCGCCTTCGAAGGATTAGATACTCCATTCCACCCGGCGGTCCACGACTTGCGTCAGCATGGCGGCCAACAGGCCAGTGCGGCGGAGATGCGAGGGTGGCTGGACGCGGCTGACTTCTTGCGGGAGACGCATGAATGGGTGCAGGACCCTTACAGCTTTCGGTGCATTCCGCAGGTGTACGGCGCCGTCCGCACGGCCATTGACCGGGGCATCGAGACCTTGGAAGGGGAGGCCACCGCGGTCACGGACAACCCCATTCTGCTGCCGGATACGGGTGAGGTCATCAGCGCAGGCAACTTCCACGGGGAGCCCCTCGCCGTCATGTTGGACCACCTCAAGGTGGCCGCGAGCGAACTCGGCACCATGTCCGAACGCCGGATCTTCAAGCTCCTCAGCGGCACCCGGGGCCTTCCGCCGTTCCTGGCGACGGACCCTGGACTGGACAGTGGCCTCATGATCGTCCAGTACACGGCCGCCAGCATCGTCGCCCGGAACAAAATGCGCGCCATGCCTGCCAGCGTGGACACCATCGACAGCAGCAACGGTCAGGAAGACCATGTGAGCATGGGCGCCAACGCCGGACTCCAGCTTTTGGCCGTCATCGATGGCACCCGGGAGATCCTCGCCTCAGAGCTCTTGACCGCCAGCCAAGCGCTGCACTTCCGTCCCGAACCGGGTCTGTCGAATCGGCAATCCGACTGGTTGGACTCCTTCCGCTTGGCGGTTCCACCTCAGGACGGGGATGTAGAGCAATCCTCGAGAATGCAGGCGGCTGTCCGGCACCTCACCGAGAGGTCCTGAGGGATTATCCAATCCGGGCGACAGTCATAGCTCATCCATCTAATTATAGGTGTTTCCTGTAGGTCGTCAGGTTATTTTAACTGGCCTAATTCCCCGATGTCATGCGTCTGGCTTGCCTCTTTCTTTCCCTCATTTTCTCTGCCGGCTCTTTCGCCAGCAGTCCCGTTGTGGCGCTGTCTCCGGTGGAGCCGCTGGTTCCGGTGGATTGTTCCTCCATCATTGAATTCCTCGACGACGAAGTCATGGCCCTGAGCCACACGGCGTCGTTCGGAGAATCGTGTGTGACCATCGAAACGCTGGTGCATTTCGGGTCGGATGGGATGGCCGAGGAGTTGGATGCAGAGGGCAATGTGCTGGGATCGTTCGCATACACCGTGACGGAGGTCGGTGGACAATGCGCCTTGGCTTCGACGGTATCGGACTGCGAAGTGCAATTGCTATCCTTCAACGGGGATGAATCGGCGATGATCATGTCGCTCAATGGTGCCGAGGCCACGCTGACCCCGACGGTGTGTCCCTTTCCGCCTGAGCTGGGTGACGTTTCCGTGACCGCTGTTCCCACGGCCCTCACCAATGCGGATGGAGCGCTGTCCTTGCAGGTCACCGGCGGCACGCCCATTTCCATCGAATTGACCGGCATTAATGGAAGCCAAGATGCCTCCTTCCCACTGCCAGGAGATGTGGACGGTGTGCTCGCGGGCTACTACAATGTGACCGCCCTCGACGCCGACGACTGTGAGAGCGAGGCCGTCACCGTGATGGTGCCTTACGCCCTCTGCTGCGATTGCGGTGTGAGCGACACCGATTCCGACGGCATCTGCGACGACAGCGACAACTGCACCGATAAGTCGGCCTCCAATTACGCCGACCCGGCCAACGCCCCCTGCATCACGGATTGACCCTTGTTGTGGATTGTCGGGAAACCGGCGCTCTCCACCGCTTGAGGCAGACGTTACCTTCGCGGCATGCTCGCGTTGCGTGGAATCGAGAAATCTTATCCGCTGGCCGTAGGGTCGCTGCCCGTCCTGAAGGGAATCGACCTCAACATTACTCAGGGCGAGATGGTGGCCATCATGGGGTCGTCGGGCTCCGGGAAGTCCACGTTGCTCAATGTGCTCGGCCTGCTCGACGGATTTGATTCCGGCGGATACGATTTGGACGGGGTGGACATGTCCGGACTGTCGGAGAAGCAGGCGGCCAGGTACCGCAGCCAATTCCTCGGATTCGTCTTTCAGTCGTTCAATCTGATCTCGTTCAAGACGGCGCTGGAGAATGTGGCGTTGCCGCTGTTTTACCAGAAGGTGCCGCGTCGCGAGCGCCAGAGGCGGGCGTTGGAGATGCTGGGGAAGATGGGCATGGACGACCGCGCCGATCACCTTCCGTCCGAATTGTCCGGTGGGCAGAAGCAGCGCGTGGCCATCGCTCGGGCGCTGATCACGTCGCCGCGGGTCATTCTGGCCGACGAGCCGACGGGGGCGCTAGACAGTACAACGTCTTCGGAGGTGATGTCGGTGTTGCGGGAGGTCAACGCGTCCGGGATCACCGTGATCATCGTGACCCACGAGGCGGACATCGCCGCCAAATGTGACCGCACCATTCGCCTGCACGACGGGGTCATCATCGAAGATGGCCGAAGTGGGGAGGTCGTCGAACCCACGGCCAACGGCGCCGGTTCTTCTGATTGATGTTCAACCGCGAGACCTGGATCGAGATTGCCCACACGGTGACCGCCAATCCCTTGAGGACGGCGTTGACCGGGCTGTCCGTCGGACTCGGCATCTTCATTCTGGTGGTGATGCAGGGGCTCGGCTTCGGTTTGCAGAACGGGGTGGAGCAGGACTTTGCCGACGAGGCCAAGAACACGATTTGGGTCCGGACGGGCACGACGACGTTGGCCTACCGCGGGCGACAGCCCAACCGCTACATCGAGCTCCGGGATGAAGACGAGGAGCGGGTGACCGAGCAAGTCGTCGAGACTCCGGCTGCGTCCGGCCGCCTGAGCATGTGGGGGTCCACCGTCCAGTACAAGAACGAGCAGGGCAACTACCCGTTGATGGGGGTGGAGCCCGATTTCGCTGAACTCGACCTCATTCCGCTGCAAGGCGGACGCTGGCTGCACCAGGACGATGTGGAGAAGGAGGCCAAGGTCTGCGTGATTGGCGAGAACGTCATCAACGAGTTGTTCAAGCAGCGGTCGCCCATCGGGCAGTACATCATTCTCCGGGGCATCACCTTCCGCGTGGTCGGGCATTTCACCAAGAATGGGCGCTGGGGCAACAGCATGGTCTACATCCCGATGACCACCATGCAGCGCCTGTTCCAAGGCAACGACGCCATCGGTTCGATGGTGCTGTCCACAGGAGACCGGGATTTGGCCGGTTCTACTGACATGGTGGACGCCATCGATGGGGATTTGCGCCTGCGGCATGCTGTGCACCCGGAGGACCAACGCGCCGTGCGGGTCCGGGACAACCAGGAGGAGTACGCCATGTTCGACCGGATTTTCAAGGGCATTCGGCTCTTCATCTGGGTCATCGGGGGGCTCACCTTGCTGGCTGGGGCCATCGGGGTGGCCAACATCATGGCCATCGTGGTCAAGGAGCGCACCGTGGAGATCGGGGTGCGCAAGGCCTTGGGCGCGACGTCCGGAAGCATCTTGTCCCTGATTGTCATCGAGGCCATCTGCCTCACCCTCATCTCCGGGGCGCTCGGCCTCATCGCCGGTGTGGCCACGCTGAATTATGCCGCGCCCTATGCCCAGCACGATTACTTCACCAACCCGGAAGTCAACCTGCGGGTCACGGTGACGGCCCTGATCGTTCTGGTGTTGGCCGGCGCATTCAGCGGTCTGGTTCCCGCGTTGCGGGCGGTCCGCATCCGTCCCATTGAAGCCCTTCGCTACGAATGATGGGACTCGACCGCGACCGGCTGATTGAACTCGTCCAGGTGGTCGTGCGGAATCCCTTGCGCGCATTCCTGTCTGCGCTGGGTGCGGGCTGGGGCTTGTTCATGATCATCATCACGGTGGGCGCCGCACGCGGTCTCGAGAACGGGGTGAAGGCGGACATGGGCAACGATGTGGCGAACAGCATGTTTGCCTGGACCATGAGCACGAGCATCCCGTACAAGGGATACCAGCGCGGCCGCTGGCTCGAGCTCGACATCGATGACGTCCAGTGGCTGGAAGCCAACACGCAACACCTCGACTTGGTCTGCCCGGAAATCCAGCTGGGCGGCTGGCAGGGCACCAACAACGTGATTCACGGCAAGCAGAGCGGGGCCTTCGACGTCAGTGGCGCCATCGCCGAGTACCAGCAGGTCAAGCCCATGAACATCACCAATGGCCGGTTCCTCAACCAGGCCGACTTGGATGCGGAGCGCAAGGTGTGTGTGATCGGGAGCCGGGTGCAAGACATCCTGTTCGAATTCGGTGAGAATCCGCTCGGGGAGACCGTCCAGATCCAAGGCGTGCTGTTCCGTGTGGTCGGCGTCTACACCCCGAAGGGCAACGACGAGGACGCGCAGAATGAGGCGGAGAGCATCTACATCCCGTTCACCACGTTCGGCAAGGCCTTTAACACCCGGGACCGGGTGGGTTGGCTGTCCATGCTGATCAAGGACGGCGTCGACGCGGAAGAGGCGGAGGAAGCCACGAAGCAGCTCATCAAATCGCGGCTCAGTGTCCACCCGGACGATCCACGCGCCATCGGCTGCTGGTCGATGGCGGAGGAGTTCCAGAAGGCGGAACTGCTCTTCTCGGGGATGCGGCTGATTTCGCTGCTGTTCGGCTCGCTTGCCCTGCTCGCCGGGGTCATCGGCATCACGAACATCATGTTGATCTCCATCAAGGAGCGGACGAAGGAGCTCGGCATCCGCCGGAGCCTGGGCGCCACCCCCGTCCGGATTCTCCGCCAGATCATCGGGGAGACCTTGTTCCTCACCCTGCTGGCCGGCCTGTGCGGGTTGGTGTTGGGCGTGGGGCTGCTCGAAGCGGTCGACGGCTATCTCGAGAGCGGCGGAGACGCCGGCGTCTTCCGCCATCCTGAAATCGATTTTGGAACCGTCCTCACCGTGTTGTGCATCCTCCTTGGGATGGCCATCTTCGCGGGCATCCTGCCCGCGTTGCGGGCGCTGGCCATCAAGCCGGTGGAAGCCCTGCGCTCGGAAGGATGATTGAATCTGCACCATGAAGAAAGGCCGTGTTACGCTCCTGCTCCTCTTCGTCCTCCTGGTCATCGCCGGGGCGGCTTACACGTTGAACGATCTCTACCAGAAGGAACAGGCCCCCGAGGCCCGCTACGGGGTGGAGGCGCCCTACATCGCCGACATCATCAAGAAGTCGGTGAGTTCGGGCACCATCGGGCCGCGGAAGGAAATCCTGATCAAGCCGCAGATCAGCGGCATCGTGGACGAACTCTACGTGGAAGCGGGGGATACGGTCGCTCAGGGCACCGTTCTCGCGCGGGTGCGGGTCGTGCCGGACATGGCGGCCTTGGCGGCCGCCCAGAGCCGGGTCGAGCGCAGCCGGATTTCGATGTATAACAGCCGACGCGATTTCGAGCGCCAAGAGTCGCTGCTCGCCTCGGGTGTCGTCTCCGAGCAGGATTTCCAGCAATCCGAGACGTCGTTCCTGCAGGCCAAGGAAGAGATGCTGGCCGCGGAGGACAACCTTCGCATCGTGAAAGAGGGCGCTGCCAGCCGGGCAGGAGAGGCCTCCAACACCATGATCGCCAGCACGGTCAACGGCATGGTCCTCGACGTGCCGGTCGAGGTCGGCTATCAGGTCATCCAGGCCAACACGTTCAATGAGGGTACCAGCATCGCCAGTGTGGCCGACATGACGGACCTGATCTTCCGCGGCCAGATTGACGAAAGCGAAATCGAGAATCTGCGGGTTGGCATTCCGCTCATCCTCAGCATCGGGGCCATGCCCGGGCGTCGGTTTGACGCCACGCTGGAGTACATCTCCCCGAAAGGCATTCCGCAGAATGGCGCGGTCCAATTCGACATCCGTGCCGCGGTCACCCTCGCCGAGGGCGATTTCATCCGGGCCGGATTCAGTGCCAACGCCGACGTGGTGCTCGAAAAGCGGGAGCAGGTGCTGGCCATCAGCGAAGCGCTGGTCCAGTACGAAGGCCCGAAGCCCTTCGTGGAGGTGCAGACCGCCCCGCAGCAATTCGAGCGGCGCGATGTGGAGCTCGGCCTGTCCGATGGATTGACCGTGGAGGTCTTGTCCGGAGTGGCCGAGGGGGATTCCCTAAAGCGGTGGAACCAGCCCATCTTCGACTGATGGCGCTGATCGAAGAAATGGACCGGTCGGGCAATTGGCTCTTCCGGTGGCGCAGTTTCCTGCCGCTGCTTCTCTTTTTCGGAGCGGTTCCGGTCGTGCTGTTGGCCGAGGTGTCCTGGACGCCGATGTCCAAAGGCTTCGATCGCACTTGGTGGTGGCCCCTGATCTGTCTGGACATCGCGATGGCCGGCCAAGTCATCCGGGCGCTCTGTGTCGGCTACACTCCGCGGGGCACGTCGGGCCGCAACACCAAGGAGGGCCAAGTCGCCGAGTCTCTGAATACGCTCGGCATGTACAGCATCTGTCGCCATCCCTTGTACCTCGGCAACCTGCTCATGTGGTTGGGCATCGTCCTCTACATCGGGCACACCTGGTTCGCGTTGGTCTTCTTGCTCCTGTACGCCCTGTACTATGAGCGGATCATGTTTGCTGAAGAGCAGTTCCTGCGGGGCAAATTCGGACAGGCCTATCTCGATTGGTCGGCCTCCGTGCCGGCGTTCTGGCCTGCTCTCGGCCGTTGGAAGGAGCCCGAGGTGTCCTTTTCGATGCGCAATGTGTTGAAGCGGGAGTACAACGGATTTTTCGCGGTCTTCGTCAGCTTCGCCTGGGTCGACATGCTGCACGGATATCGGGCGGCGGGATTGGCCTCAGACTTCTTTGCTGCGCCCGCCTGCATCTTCCAGGATTTCTGGGCGTATGCCTTGGCGGTCTCCTTTGCGGTTTTCCTCGTCCTGCGCACACTCAAGAAGACCACCAAGGTCCTCGACGTGTCCGGCCGCGAATACGTCTGACGGTCAGGTGACCTTGGCGCGGCGGGCGATGCGGCGCAAGAGTCTTGATGCGAACCGGGACAGCCAATAGCCCAACACTTTCTTCTTTCCCGGCGTGACGAGCGGGCGGTTGCGGTCGATGCCGCGCAGGATGGCGTGCTGGTGTTCGGCCCGCAGGGCCTCAAACCAGCCATGCATCGCGTGCTTGGCCCCGGCATACCCGGAACGCAGGGGCGCTGAGAACAGGCCCATCACGCTGGTGACCACGGCGAAGTGAACGCCCCCTGCGGCGATCATGTGGGGCAGGAGCGCACGGGTGAAGGCCAGTGTGCCGTAGTAGTTGACCTCCATCATCGCGCGGTCCACCGCTTCCACGGTGTCGATGAGTCGGCTGCGTTGGCTGATTCCGCCGCTGTGGATCACGACGTCCACACCGCTGACGTCGTTCCACGTCTGATTGACTTGCTCGGTGAGGCCCCGGTGTTGGTGAGGTCGAAGGGAACAATGAGCGCGTCTTCAGCACCGAGTTCATCGCGCAAGGCGTCGAGGACCTCGCTGCGGCGGGCAGAGAGGATGAGGCGGTCTCCGCGGTGGTGACAGGCGCGCGCCACGGCCATTCCGATGCCGGAAGAGGCGCCGGAAATCCAGACCGTGCGGCGGTTGGCACTCACGCGTCTATGTTGGCGTACTTGGCGTTGGCCTCGATGAATTCGCGGCGAGGGGGCACGTCATCGCCCATCAGCATCGAGAAGATGTTGTCGCTTTCGGCGGCGTTCTCGATGGTGACCCGGCGAAGTGTGCGGTTCTCGGGGTTCATTGTGGTGTCCCAGAGTTGCTCGGCGTTCATCTCACCGAGACCCTTGTAGCGCTGGACGCCCACGGCGGCATCGCTCTTGCCGCGGTATTCCTGGATGAGGCGGTCGCGCTGGTCATCGTCCCATGCGTAGCCTTGCTTGGAGCCGCGCTTCACGAGGTACAGCGGCGGCGTCGCGATGTAGACATAGCCCTTTTCAATCAGCTCCTTCATGTGGCGGAAGAAGAAGGTGAGGATGAGGGTCTCGATGTGACTGCCGTCGACGTCGGCGTCACACATGATGACCACCTTGTGGTAGCGGAGTTTGGCGAGGTTCAGTGCGCGTTCGTCTTCTTCCGTGCCCACCGTCACGCCGAGGGCGGTGTAGATGTTCTTGATTTCCTCGTTCTCGAAGATCTTGTGGTGCATCGCCTTCTCCACATTGAGGATTTTGCCTCGAAGGGGAAGGATGGCTTGGAACAGTCGGTCGCGGCCCTGTTTGGCTGTTCCACCAGCAGAGTCACCCTCGACCAGGAACACTTCGCACATGGCGGGGTCCTTCTCGGAGCAGTCGGCGAGTTTACCTGGCAGTCCAGAACCACCCATCACCGTTTTGCGCTGGACCATTTCACGGGCCTTGCGCGCGGCATGTCGGGCTTGGGCTGCGAGGATGACCTTCTGGACGATGGTTTTGGCGTCGTTTGGATGCTCCTCCAGGTAGTCGCTGAGCATGCCGCGGACGGCCTGGGAGACGGCCTTGGTCACCTCCTTGTTGCCAAGCTTCGTCTTGGTTTGGCCCTCGAACTGGGGTTCCATGACCTTGACACTCACGATGGCCGTGAGGCCTTCGCGGAAGTCATCTCCGCTGATCTCAAACTTGAGTTTGTCCAGCATACCGGACGTCTCCGCGTACTTCTTCAGCGTGTCGGTCAAGCCCCGACGGAAGCCGCTGAGGTGGGTTCCGCCCTCGTGGGTGTTGATGTTGTTGACGTAGCTGTGCAGGCTCTCGTTGAAGGAGGTGTTGTAGATCATCGCGACCTCCACGGGGATGTCCTCGACTTCACCCTCCATGTGGATGACCTCGGCAATCAGTTGCTCGCGGTTCTGGTCGATGTAGGTGACGAACTCCTTCAAGCCCGTTTCGCTGTGGAAGGTCTCCGTGGGGTGGTTTCCTTCCTCGTCGGTGGTGCGTTCGTCGGTGAGGGTCAGGGTGATGCCCTTGTTCAGGAAGGCGAGTTCTCGCAGACGACGAGCCAGTGTGTCGTAGCTGTACTCCAGGTTGTCGGTGAAGATCTCCGGGTCGGGCTGGAACGTGACGGACGTGCCCGTGCGGTCGGTGTCGCCAATTTCGCGGGTGGGGTACTGGGCCTTGCCCCGGCTGTATTCCTGCTCCCAAACCTTGCCACCACGGTATACTTCGGCGCGGAGGTGGGTGGACAGGGCATTGACGCAGCTCACACCGACTCCGTGAAGACCGCCGGAAACCTTGTAGCTGTCCTTGTCGAATTTTCCGCCGGCACCAATCTTGGTCATCACGACCTCCAAGGCACTGACGCCTTCCTTCTCGTGGATGCCGACCGGAATGCCCCGACCGTTGTCGTGGACGGTCACCCCATTGCTGGCCGTGATGGCCACACCGATGGTGTCACAGTGTCCGGCGAGGGCCTCGTCAATCGAGTTGTCGACCACCTCGTAGACCAGGTGGTGCAGTCCCCGCGTGCCCACATCCCCGATGTACATCGAGGGACGCTTCCGCACGTGTTCCATGCCCTCGAGGGCCTGAATGCTGCCGGCGTCATAGCCTTGCTTCTTCTCTTCGCTCATCTCCACAATTTTGGACGTCTCGCGAAGATAGCCCGCGGGCTTCCGAAAGCTCGATTTCAAAGGCTCGGAAAGCCCAGTGTTTTCAACACTTTTGCCCGGTTTCCCAACCGTTTTGTGAACGGCGTCTCAGAACCGGTATCCCGCCCACATCATCACCCGGAATCGTTGGGCATTGTACCCATTGAAAATCTGGGTGTCAGTCAGAGGGCCAGAGGCGTCCAGACCCAGCGCCAGTCGGGCGTTGTAGCGATACTCCACGCCGAGGTCGATGGCGGTGTAGGCCGGCAGCTTCCTGGCGTAGATGGGGTCTGTGCCTCCGAATACAGGGCTGGTGAGTGGCTCTGCACTGGATTGGACCTCATTGTCTCCATCTCCCACCACCAGGGCGAACGGGGTTCGGGACGGTGCATACCGGGCCCCGATGATCTCCATGCCTGCTTGCAGAAAAAGCAAGCCGTCGAGGTTCCATCGAGCCGAGCCGGAAAATCGGGTGCGGGGCTGGTACCACGCATGGGGTTGGTCTCCGGTGCCGTATGTGTGGAATTCAAGGCGGGCCTCAAGTTCGAGCGGGCCACGGCCGCGATAGGCCGCTTCCCCGATGACGCTCGCCACGGTCAGCGTGTCAAAGGCCAGACTGAAGCGCTGTCCTGCACTGTCGATGCCGGCCTCATTGACCCAATAGCCGAAGTCGCGATAGGTCACTGTCCGGGCCTGGGCATTGAAGGCCAGATCCCGCGTGAATTTGCCGCGCAGGCCACCGTAGAGCTCCAACGCCCGGTTGGTGTGGTAGAGGGTGCCGCGCAAGGCGTCGGTCCCGGCATTGTAGCGCGGATCGAACCACGGGTTCTCCTTCACGAGGTCATGGAGCGCGTTGCGTTGCATGCCACCGTCCACGCCGCCGTAGGGCACGAAGACGTCGTCAAGAAGACGGAACCGGACTTCGGCCGTGGGGTAGAAGTGGAAAGCTTGGCGACCGCGGGCATCGACCCAGAGTCCGGCGCCGACCTTGATCTTGTAGGCTCCCCGTTCTTTTGTGATGGTGGGCATGGCGCCGATCAAGGCGGAATTCCGGGAGACACTGGTGAACGTGGAATCCCCTTCGGCATTCATGCTGGAGCCGATGATGTGGCCTTCGAGGTCGAGGCTGAACAACGCGTCGTCCCGCCAAGCTTGGAAGCTGCCCGTTCCGGTGATGAGGTTTTCCCGGCCGGGTTCGATGAGGATGTCCGGGGTGACCGCACCGGCTGGCAGGGGGGCGAGTCCAATGCCGAGTCTCGACACTTCGACTTGGATGTCCCGTTGGACCTTGGTGCTGTCGCGTTGGTGGTTCTGCAGTCGAGCGGACGTGTGCATCCGGGTGTACGTCTGGCGGGTGCCGGGGGCGGAGAATCCGGAGGCCCGTGAGAGGTCCAGACCGTGTAGGCCCCAGGCGTCGCGTTCGAGGCCGCCGGCCAGGGTCAAGCTGCTGCGGTCGAGGAACCGCTTGTAGTGTCCACCCAGTGCATTGTGGGACCACCCCTCGTCGAGGCCGAGGGTGTCGGTGTTGCCGGTCGTGGTGGAGCCGGCTGAGCTGTGGTGAATCGTGTGGATTCCCCAGGATCCTTTCCGGCTCTGGGTCTCTCCATAGTGGATTTCTGCGAGGGGAGAGGTGTAGAGGCCAAATCCGCCCTTGGCATAGCCTGCATAAAGCCGGGGCAGCGGAGCGTCCATCCGGACGGCGAAGGGGTCAAGGGACTGGACCTGCGTCTCCGGCGCAATGGACTTGGCGATGGGGGAATACCGGATGACGGGCTTCTCCATGCCGAGGTCGACCCGATTTGGACTGGAGGCCGGTTTGACGACCTCCCTCACCTCCAGCTCGCGGTCTCCGACAAAGGTGACTTCGAGGCTGTCCTGGGCGGAGACCGTGAAGAGGGGGCATGCGGCCAACAGGAGGCCCAGAGAAGCCGTCGTGCGGAAGGGGGTGTTGGGGCGCTTCATTCGTTGTCGGGTTGGGGAGTGGGGTCGACGGTGGTCGAGTCGGTCAGTGCCGGCGGGTTTTCCTCTTGGGCAATCTGGTCGAGGAAGTCCAGGCAGGCATCCTGGACCCAGGGTTCGGTCACGTTGGTTTGAAGCTGTTCGATGGTGGTGCGGGCTTGGAAGAGGTCGCCTTGGACCAGGTAGGATTCTGCGAGGAGCAGGAAGCTGCGATAGGCCCATTCGGACCCACCACCGAATCGGTTGAGCTGGGCGAAGACGGCGGTTTGGCATCCCGGGGCGTCGCCGCCATTCAAGGTCAGGGCCGCGAGGTGATGGCTCGCTTCTTCGGCATGGGGCCCGTCTTCAGCGAGCCACTCCAGGTCGGCCCTGGCCTCTTGGGGAGACCGCTCGAGAAGAAGCAGGGCCCGATTGTAGCGGGCCGCTGTCACGATGTCGGCCGGAGTTTCCGGATCGGTGAGAATCGGGTCCATGTAGGCGAGGACCGTTTCTCCATCGTCCAGTTTGCGGCTGCAGCGCATGATGCCGATGCGGGCTTCGAGCACATGACGCTTCAGGGTGGCCACCGTCTCGAGCCGCTGGTAATGGGAGAGGGCCTCGTTCCAGTCTTCCCGGTTGTAGCGGAGGGTGGCCGTCAGGACGAGGGCGGATTCATGGTAATCGCTCAGCGGCGCCTCCACCACGGTTTCGAGGGTGGTCAGGGCTTTGTCCGTCTGGCCGGTTTCGAATTGGCATTGCCCAAGGTGGAAGCGTGCTGACAGGACGCGGATGCTCTCCGGGTGCTTTTGAAGGAAGGCCTCGAGCTTGGGCATGGCCTGCGCGCATTGTCCGGACAGGGCGAGGTCCTGCGCTGCGGCGTGCGTCTTTTCGGCGATGTCATCGTCTGAGAGCCCCACGATGTCGGGAAGTCCATCCAGTTGTCCCCGCTCGACGAGCAAGGGTTCCACGAGGAGGAAGGCGTCCTGTGTGACGTCGTCATCGGGGAATGTGGTGGAAATGGTGGTCCACAGGGCGAGGGCGTCGTCCTCCCGGTTTTGCTTGATGGCGATGAGCGCGAGGTCGACCAGGGCATTCTTGGCATAGGCACTGCCGGGGAGCTCTGCCCGGATGCGGTCAAAGGCGGTGTGTGCCGCCTCCATGCGGTCCCGCTCGATTTCCGCTTTGCCGATGGCGGTCAGGGCGTCGCCTTTGAACGTGGTTTCTGGAAACTCCTCAATCAGTGCGGTCATGCCGTTCACCGAAGCGTCCAATTGGCCATCGAGTCCGAGACAACGCGCCCGCTGGAATCCCGCATACTGGCGCTGGCTGGTGTTGGCTCCCAGCGCCCGGTCGTAGGCGTCGACTGCCCGGGCGTAGTCCTTGTCGATGTAGAAGCAGTCTCCGATGCGGAGCAGGGCGTCGGCCTTGTGTCCACCGGCTTCGCCGCTTCCTGCAGCATCCACGTATTTCCGGAATCCAACTTGGGCGTCGCGGTACTTGCGTTGGCGGAACAGGGCGTAGGCGGCGCCGTATTCCCCTTCGTCGTACAAGGCCGATCCGAAGGCGCCGGGAGCATTCAAAAACGCCCGGTAATGGCTCAGGGCCGCGGCGTCCCGGCCCGCTTTCATCGCGATTTCTCCTTGCCAGAAGTGGCTTTCTGCAGCCAGTGTGTTGTCTTCCGGGAAGGATCGGCTGCGGGAAAAGTAGGCATCGGCTTCCTCGGGTTTGCCGGAGCGATACAGGTCGACACCATGGTTGAAGGCCAGTCCTTGATAGGCTTCCTTTTCTCGAGGGGATTTGCGTTGGATGCGGTCGAGGGCGTCGAGGGCCCGTTCGCTGTTGCGCGTCGTCAAATACACATCAAGGAGGAAACCGTAGGCCTCATCCCGACGGGGGCTGTCGGGGTATTCCTCGAGGTATTGCTCGAAGGCGGCGATGGCATCATTGAAGGGGTTGAAGTCCGTCTCGAAGGCGAGTTTGGCGTGGTTGAACAGGGCATCCTCCCGGACCTCGAGGTCATGGTCGAACTGGGCCGCCTGGGCAAAGGCGGCCTGGGCCTTGGGCTTTTCGTCATTGGCCAGGTAGGCCCGTCCGAGCGCGTGGGTGGCATACTGGTCCAGCCGATCTCCGTTGCCCGTGGCGCGCATCAGGGCGAGGATGGCCTCTTGGGGGTGGCCGTTCTCCAGCCGGCAGGAGCCGACGATGTAGCTGAAGCCCGGGAGTTTGTCCCGGGTGTCCATGTCGGACCAGGCGGCTTCGAGGTGGACCTCGGCTTCGGGGCAGCGGCCCAGGTGGAACAGGGCGGTGCCGAGGAGGCGCGACAGCTCGGTGGCATCCGCTTCGCGCAGGTCATGCTCTTCTCCAAGCCAGGCGGGCACGCGGTCCACGAGGTCCTCATGTCGGTCGAGTTCGTGCAGGATTTGCCCGATGCAGACTGGAACGGCGTCGCGGAAGGCGTCCACGGAGGCGAGGGCTTCGAATTCGTCCAGCGCGGTGGTGAACCGGTCCTCCGCGTAGGCGATGTGGGCCAGATAGTATCGGGCGGCTTCGAGGTAGTCTGGCCGGGCATCTGAGCTTACGGTCACCTTCAGCAGATCGCCGCGGGCGGTCTCCAGTTTGCCTTGCTCGAATCGGGCGTGTCCCCGTTTGAAGTGAAATTCCGTGCGCTGGACCTTGCCGAGGTGCCGTGGATTCAGGCGGTCGAATGCTTCGAGGGCCTTGCCCCATTTTTTGCGCCGGTACTGATAGTTGCCCAACTCCCAGTGAAGTTTGGGCACCCAGGTCGATTCCGGATGGCGGTCGATGAACCGGTCAATCCGCCATACGGCATCCTTGTGGAAGAGGTAGATGGTACAGAGGGCGGCGCGGTATTCCGCTTCGACGCGCTCCAGCCGCTCCGCTTCTCCGGCGGCCTGGTCTCCGCGCAGCGGGGCATGGACCACGGCGTCGAACCCGGCGAGGGCAGCAGAATACTGGGCGTGCTCGAAGTGGTGGAGGGCCCGTGCGAAGACGGTCGGGTTGTTCCGGTCGGTGGCGGAGACCGTTGTTCCGCCATTGAGGGAAGTCGTTTGGGCTCCAGAGCCAAGGGGCATGCACAGGGCGAGGAGGACAGCGGCTTGAGGGAGTCGTCGCGGGATCGGAATCATGGGGTGGTGCGTGGACAACGTGAAAATCGGGCCCCTGCGCACCCGCCCGAGGTCACTTTTTCCGAATTATCCACGCCACATGGCGGGCGGAGCGTCAGTTTCCCAGGATTCGGAATTCCGTCCTCCGGTTTCGGGCCCGGCCGTCTTCGGTGGCATTGTCTGCCCGAGGCCGGGATTCCCCATATCCCATGGCTTCCAGAGCGTCCCGGTCCACTCCCGCGTTGGTGAGGTGGTCGAGGACCGCATCCGCCCGTCGTTGGCTGAGGGACAGGTTGTCCGACTCGTTTCCAACGTCATCGGTGTGCCCTCCGATTTCCACGGACAGGCCGTTCTCGAGAAGGTACTCGGCAAACAGGTCGAGCATCAGGAGGCTCGTTCGGTCGATGACGGCAGACGCCGTGGCGTAGTGGATGTCCTGAATCTCGAAGGCCGCGCCCCGCTCCTCCACGGAGCGGACCGTGAGGTCGGCGTTGACCAGGGCGGGGGCGTTGTCCTCCCGGTCGATGACGATTCCGGCGGAAAAGGCGGCGCCCTCCGCTTTGGCCACGAGGAGCACGTCTTCGGCGGTGCCGAGGTCGACAATGGCGGCATAGGCTCCGTCGTCTCCGAGGTCAATGGCCTGGGCTCGG
>PKDZ01000006.1 GCA_002862785.1 Flavobacteriales bacterium | reverse complement strand
CCACTGACTGCGCCGAGCTCCGTCTTGAACATCAAATTGAACTGGCGCACATCCGTCCAGTTGGCCGACCCGGTCTCCGGATCTTTGATGCCGAGGTCGAGGATGAGCTGCTTGACCGCATCGAGGTCGTCGGCGTCCATGGCGGACTTGAACCGGGCGTTGATGTCGTCGATCTCCCCATGGCGCCGGACACAGTTGCCGTTGGTGGCGAGGAATTGCTCCTTGTCGAAGGCGTCGCCGAAGCGCTTCTCCGCCTTGGCCACATCCTTGGCAATCTTGGCTTCGATCTTGCCGATGTGGTCCTCAATCAGAACGTCGGCCCGGTAGCGCTTCTTGCTGTCCTTGTTGTCGATCAGCGGGTCGTTGAACGCGTCGACGTGACCCGAGGCCTTCCACGTGGTCGGGTGCATGAAAATGCTGGCGTCCAGGCCCACGATGTTCTCGTGCATGCGCACCATGGCGGTCCACCAGTAGGCTTTGATGTTGTTCTTCAACTCCACCCCCAACTGCCCGTAATCGTACGCTGCGCTGAGTCCATCATAGATGTCGCTGGAGGGGAACACGAAGCCGTATTCCTTGGCGTGTCCAATCACGCGCTTGAGGTGGTCGTCCTGTTGGGCCATGGTCAGAGGGGTGGCAAATGGAGATGGGACAGGTGGACATTGCACCCGTCAGGGCCGCAAAAATAGGGGTTCGCGGCCCATGGACATACCTTCGCCCCATGGCAAGCCAAGCCCTGTCCATCCCCCGTATCGGCATCATTGGAAGCGGCAGCTGGGCAACGGCTCTGACGTTCTTGTTCACGCAGCATGAGGCTGCCGACGCGCATCCAGTCCACTGGTGGATCCGCCAGCCGGAAGCGATCGACCACATCCGCAGGACCGGGCAAAACCCAGATTATCTCCGGAGCCTGACCCTCGAGCGGGGCCGCCTGTCCCTCCATGGGGATGTCCAGACGGTGGTCGATGCCTCCGACCTCATCGTGCTCTGCGTGCCCAGCGCCTACCTGCACGACGCGCTTCACGGGGTCACGGGCCTCAACCAGAAAGTGGTGTTCAACGCCATCAAGGGCTTCATCACCGATGACCACCACATCCCAGCGCGATACCTGCACAAAATCCTCGGCGTGCCCTACGATCGGATCGGCCTGATCTCAGGGCCAAGCCATGCAGAAGAAGTGGCCCGGAAGAACTGGACCTACCTCACCCTCGCCTGCCCCGATGTCCCCCTGGCAAACCAGGTGGCAGAACGGCTTCGGAGTCCCTGGTTGCGGACGGAAACCACGGATGACCTTTTCGGCATCGAGCTCGCTGCCGTGCTCAAAAACGTCTACGCCGTCGCGGCCGGCATTGCCCACGGTCTCGGCCTAGGCGACAACTTCATCGCCGTCATGATGGCCAATGCGATGCAAGAGACCCGCCGGTTCCTTGACGCAGTCAACGAAACCTCCCGAGACGTCAACGCCTCGGCCTACATGGGTGACCTCATCGTGACCGCCTACTCCCCCCACAGCCGCAACCGGCGCCTCGGCACCATGATTGGCCGTGGCTACCGCGTCCTCGGCGCCATCATCGAGATGGACATGGTGGCGGAAGGCTATCCCGCCGCCAAGGGCATCCACGAAATCAACCAGAAGTTTGACGTCCACATGCCCGTGGCGGAATGCGTCTACCGCGTGCTGCACGACAACATCGCCCCCGCCATCGAGATGCAGATCCTCGCGGACAACATCCATTGACATTCTGCCCGGAGCCCGCAACGAATCCGTTTCCGAACTTGTTGGTTCCATGGTGCGCCTCCTGACGACCATACTGTTCCTGTCCACTGGCACCCTGATGGCACAGGTTCGCTTTGTGCCCAATGAGGGCCAATGGCCGGACCATGTGCTGCACCGCGCCGACGCCATCGGTGGCAGCGTCCAGCTCGAGCGGACCGGTTGGACCTGCTGGCAATGGGCTCCAGAAACCGACGCGATCGAAGACCACCACGTTGGCGCCCGGAAAGGCCTCCTTTGGCAGGCCGAATGGCTCCACGCGAACCCCGAACACGCCGACCACTGGGTCCGGAGCGGACTCGCCTCCGACCGTCAGCACTTCTACCTCTCGGACGACCCGTCTCAGTGGGCCGAACACGTCCAAGCTGCCACCCTGCTCAAGACAGAGGACCTCTGGCCGGGCGTGCGGCTCCGCTGGCGCGGCACCCGGCAAGGCAAGGCTGCCTTCGAATTCACCGTTGCCCCGGGTGCGGATCCCGACGCCATCGGTTGGCGGCACCACGGCGCACGCCCCGCCCTGGGGCCGCGAGGCGAACTCCAGCTCCACCATTCCCTGCACGACGAGGCGGCCGGTTTCTCCGCGGAGCTCAGCGCGCCCTTTGCCTTCCAGTGGAACGAAAGCGGCACAATCGACGAGGTCGTCTGTGCCTACCGAATCGAAGACGGGGACATCCGGTTCTCGCTGGGACCTTATGACCACAACCGGCCCCTGGTCATCGACCCGGAAATCACCTTCTCCACGTTTGCCGGCAGCACGGGAGACAACTTTGGCACGACTGCGAGCAACGGCCCGGGCGGCGCCCTGATCGGCGGTACAGTCACGTTCGCCCCTGGCTATCCCACCACGGCCGGCGCCATCCAGGCCACCATGGACAATTTCGCCGACGGAGTCAGCCACACCGCGCTCACCGTGTTCAGCCCGGACGGCACCAGCCTTCTGTACAGCACCTACATCGGAGGCAGCCGCGCCGACATCCCGCACAGCCTCGCCTACAACGAATCCTGGGGCCAGATTGCTCTGTTCGGCACCACGGGTTCCTCGGACTTTCCTACCACGACCGGCGTCATCCAACCCGACTTCAGCCCGGGTGCAGCCGTGGACATCACCATCTACGGCTCCGACACCCAACCCAACGGGCTCGATTGCTATCTCCTCACCCTCAATGGCGGGGATTTCACCCTCAACGCTTCCACCTTTTTCGGGGGGTCTGGCATCGACGGGTTGAACAACGCCAATGGCCTCCGCGCCAACTTCGGGGACTTCTACCGCGGGCAGATTGACATCGGCCCGGAAGGCAGCCTCTGGATCGCGACGACGACCACATCGACCGACCTTCCAATGCCGGGCAGTCCAGCCAACGCCGGTGCCCACGACGCACTCATCGCCGGGTTCAGCGCCGACCTCACCGAACTCCTCTGCGGACGGACATTTGGAGGAAGCGGAAGCGATGCCGCCTACAGCATCGAGGTGGCTCCAGACAACAGCTTCGGCGGACTCGACAACCTCGAAATCCTCGTGGGCGGAGGCACCCTTTCCTCCAACCTGCCCCTGCCCAACGGCTCCATCCAGCCGGCCCCACTCGGGAACACCGAAGGCTGGGTGGCCCAGTTCAACGCTTCCCAGGACAACATCACTGCCCAATTCGGCACCTACCACGGCCTCGCCGACTACGACCAGGTGTACTTCGTCCAACGCGACGCCAGCGGCCGGCCTTATGCCTACGGACAGGCAAGGGGCGGCATGCCGGTCATCGGCAACGTCTATTCCAATCCCGGGAGCGGGCAGTACATCACCTGCTTCCTGCCGGACCTCAGCGACATCGAATGGCAGACAGCCATCGGAACGGGCTCCACCACCATCGACCTGAGCCCGACCGCCTTCCTCGTGAGCGAGTGCGAGCAGGTCTACATCAGTGGATGGGGTGGGGAGACCAACGGCACCGGCGGCACGGCAGACGTCGCCGGGAGCACCACCTTTGGCTTGCCCACCACGGACAGCCCCTTCCAAGGCAGCACTGACGGAAGTGACTTCTACCTCGCCGTTCTCTCCCCCGACGCCGAAGACCTCGTCTACGCCAGCTATTTCGGCGGCCCCTTCTCCAACGAGCATGTCGACGGCGGCTCCTCGCGGTTCGACCAGAACGGCACGGTCTACCAAGCAGTTTGTGCGGGGTGCGGCGGCATGAACGACTTTCCCGCCACCCCGGGCGCCTGGAGCGCGGACAACCCGTCACCCAACTGCAACATGGGCGTCTTCAAGTTCGAACTGGGCAAGCTCAACGCCCAAATTGACATCGACGGGCCAGACCAATTCTGCCAGGGAGAAAACGTGCAGTTCGAAAACAGCACGGCCGGTCCTGCAGCGTTCACCTGGGACTTCGGCGACGCCAACTTCAGCAACGAGGTCGCCCCGTTGCACCTCTACGGGCTCAACGGCGTCTTCGAAGTCGAGGTCATCGCGGAGGACACCACCGGGTGTCTGGAACCCGATACGGCCTACGTCACCGTCACCATTGCCCCCAATGCCGACCCCCAAGTTCCTCCGGTGGACGCCCTCTGCCTCGGAGAGTCCGTCCAACTGGACGGGTCGGGCAACGGTGAACTGAGCTGGTTCCCCGCCTCGGGACTGTCCGCCGCCGACATCGGGAACCCCGTCGCTGAACCCAACGCCACGACGACTTACACCCTGACCGACGTGACCCTGTGCGGCACCGAGTCGGTGGAGATCACAGTGGAAGTCGTCGACATGCAGACCGAAATCTCCGGAGACACCCAAATCTGCCTCGGCGATGGCGCTCCCTTGGCTGTCACCAGTCCACAGCCCGAAGCAGCAGGCTGGGACTACGACTGGCAACCCATCGATTGGCTCTCGGACCCAAGCGCCCCGGATCCGGTGGCCTCCCCGGTCGAGACCACAACCTATTCCGTCACGGTCACCACATCTGAAGGGTGTGAGCGGTTCCATGATGTGACCGTGTCAGTCGTGCCCGGAGCGCCCGGCGGCAATCTGTATCCCAACGTCCCCCTCTGCATCGGGCAGTCCGTCCAGCTGCAGGCCGCCGACGGCAGCACCTGGGTGTGGTCCCCGACGACCGGCCTCAACAACCCCGCCAGCCAAACCCCCTTCGCCACGCCCCAGGAAACCACCACCTACACGGTGACCATCACCAACCTCTGCGGAGAGGGCACGGACGAAGTGACCGTCGAACTCCTCGTTCCCGAAGCCTACGTGGAGCCAGGCGGCTCGGTGTGCGCCGGTGAGCCCTTCGCTGTCTCCGCGTCCGGCGGCGAGGCCTATCAATGGGTGCCGGGCGCCCTGGTCACCAACCCCGCTTCCGCCCAGACCACGGTCGTGACCGAGACCTCCCAGACCTTCACCGCCTATGTCACGGACGCCGACGGCTGCGTGGCCTCGGCAGAAGTCGACGTCCTAGTCTGGCCCCGACCCACCGTGGAAGCCGGCCCCGACCAGCGTCAGGAATGGCTCGAGCCGACCTTCCTCTACGGCTCGGTGCAAGGCGCCCCCATCGACTCGCTCTGGTGGAGCCCCTCGGAACCGTTGTCCTGCGACGACTGCCTCGTCCCGGAAGTATGGTTGCAAGAAGACGGGGTGTTCACCCTCCACGTCGTCGACACCAACGGATGCCGGTCCGCGGACGTCGTCGAAGTCGAGTTCATCTATCCCGTCTACGTGCCCACCGCCTTCACGCCCGATGGCGACGGGCTCAACGACGGGTGGCGCCCGGAAAGCCAATGGCTCAATGGCATGGGCACCTATCTGCAGGGGCTGCCCGATGCGACCCTCGTGCCCGGATACCGTCTCGAAATCTGGGACCGCTGGGGGCAATGCATCTGGGCCACGGAAGATCCCCGCGCCTACTGGACCGGTGGCGTCGGAGGGCCGGGAACGGCGAACGGAACGGGCGGCATTGGGGCCGGCGGTCACCTCGTCATGCCCGGCGTCTACACGTGGGTCATGCACTACCCGACCAGCAAAGGCCGGGAGCGACAGACAGGCAAAGTGACCCTGGTACGCTGAGCGGAATCAGCGCAGCATCAAATCCGTCGTGGCGATGCGTTCGCCCCCGTCGACAAGGTGCACGGTGTAGACCCCCTCGACGAACGGCTCCGCCGCCGTGAAGAAGATGCAGGCCTCCATGCGCTCGCCGTTGTATTCCACAGAACGGGCTGCACTCGCCGGCACGCCGCCGGACATCGCCACCGGAGCCCGGTCACCGGGCGGCAGCAAGCGACCCTCGGGGTCGAGCACCTCGAGGAACAAGGTGCGCTCCCCTTTCTCGGCGATGCGGTTCTCCATCAAGGTGAAGCAGGTCTTGATCATTTCGGCCCGCTTGGCCCGGGTGGTTTCCCGCTGGGCACCGTTGGAGGCCACGCGGATTGCCGCGGGCGAAAGGTCCATGGCCTGTAAGACCCGACCGGCTTCGATGATGCCCTCCATGTTCTCCTGTCGACGCTGCAGGTCCGCATTGCGCTCCTCGATGACGCTCACCTGCTCGGCCATCGCATCCCGCTCGGCTTGCAACGCAATGTTGGCCTGGTTCAAGCTATCGATGGTGACCACATAGCCCTGCATGATCCGGCGCAACGTCTCGGTCTCCTTCTTGAGCTTCGACACACTGTAGTTCCGATCGCACACCTTCTTGATCAGCCCCTCGATTTCACTGCGCTGGGCGGACATCTCCGCCATCATCAGGCTGTTTTCCGTCTGCAGGGTGTCGTAGCTGAACCGAAGCTTCTGCAGGTCCAGCTCGAGGGCCTCGCGCTCGAGGTTGCCCTCAACAATCTGCCCGGTCTGCACCTCGATCATATCGCCCTGCTGGGAGACCCGATACCCGAGATAGCCCGCCGTGAGGGCGAGAACCGCAATGATGAGGAGGTAGACCGAACGTTGTTCCATGTGTCGAAAGAACGGCGAATCCGGACCGATTCGCATCCCAAACCGGGACAATCCCCACATCCCGCCGTGCGTTTCACCGACCGGGAAGCAGCGGATAGAAGGCGCTTTCCGTGTGCAGAATGCGGTGACCATATCGGTTCCGGAGCACGGCCACCACATCGAAGCGGACCTCGAGGCTGCGCTCCGGATGCCGGGCAAGGAAGGCCCGCGCCGCCCGGATCAACCGGTCCTGTTGCGCCCTGGACACCATGCGGTGCCAATCGGCCTGGACCGGCTCCGTCCGGGTCTTGATCTCGACGATGACGAGCCAAGGGCCATCCCGGGCGATGAGGTCCACCTCCAGCCTCCCGATCCGCCAATTCCGGGCGAGCACTTCCCACCCCCTGCGGACAACATGTCCGAGGGCCACCTCCTCGCCCCACCGGCCGAGACCCTGACGTTGTGTTTCCATGGGGCCAACATCGTCGCCTTCCGCCGCGCACCGCGCTACTTTTGCTGCCCCATGTGCCACTGTCGTCCCGCAGTTCGTTCCCGTCGCCTCGCCCTGACCGCAGCGTGGAGCCTCCTCACCACGACCGCCCTCCTCGCCCAGCCGGGAAGCCGGGCCATGGAACGCGCCATCGGATACCTCGCGGCCCCCAAGGGCGACGCCAAATGGTATGTGCACTGGGGCTATCACCGGGCCGAATACGGCCGGACCGACCTGCGGCTCATCGCCCCCGGCGTCGACCTGACCTTTCACGGACTCAAGGCGACCGACATGCCGGCGCCCTTCGACCCGGCCGTCCACCTGAACCCCTTGGCCTTCACCATTCCCCAGTTCAACGCCCGCATCGGACGGCGGGTCCGTGGAGGAGACCTCATCCCGGGGGCCACGTGGATCAGCCTCGGGTGGGATCATCTCAAATACAAAGTCCCCCACGCCGTCCACGAAGTGAGCGGGGTGATCGACAGCTTGAGCTACAACCGCACCCCCTTCGATTGGGGCTGGCGGAACTTCAACTTCGAGCACTCCGACGGCATGAATTTCATCCGGATCGCCGTCGAGCGCGACATCGAATTCGGCCGCGTAGGCCGCACCCGCCAAACGTGGGACACGGCCAACCGAAAGTGGCGGTTTGGCCTGCAGGGCGCCGCCAGCCTCGGGCTGGTCCTCTGCGCCACGGATGTCCGTTGGCAGGGCATCCGGACCAAGCACTACTGGCACATCAGCGGGTGGGGCGCCAGTGCCAGCGCCGGAGCGTGGGCCCAATTCGGCCGGTTCCGGGCCTTGTTGCGGGCCCAAGGCGGGTGGATCGATATCACCAACAGCCGCTTTCTCGCCTCAAGCGACCTGAGTGGGGAGACCCCCATCGTGGGGGGCATCGAAGGGGCCCTGCTCGATGCCAGCGAGGCCCGACACGCCATGACCTTTCTCGAAAAAGGGGTCACCGTGGCCTATCTCTTCGGCCGGAAGGGCCGACCCGCCTCGGATGAACGCGTGCGCACCACCCCGGGGCGTTGAGCACACGGCACGCGCGCACCGTATCTTCGCCCGCCACCCACGATTCCATGTCTGACCGTCCCCGCTCCCGCAGGCCACAGCGCACAGGCCGTTCGGAAAACCCGAACCGCCGCCGGCCCGACGACACGGGTGGCGAAAAGCGCGGCTACGGCTCCCGCCGCAGCCTCTCCGATGCCGGCAACGACCGTCCCAGCCCCTCACGAGGTCCGGGGCGCAAAGGGTCCGGGCCGGGCAAAGGGCCAATCAAAGGCAAGGGAGGACCGCGACGTCCAGGTGGGCCCTCAGCACGCCCGAAGCGGCGCCCTGCATTGAAAGATGCGGACGCCCCGCTCCGCTTGAACAAATTCATCGCCAACTCTGGCGTCTGCGTGCGGCGCGAAGCCGACCTCCTCATCACCGCTGGGGCCGTCACGGTCAACGGCACGGTCGTGACGGAGCTCGGCACCAAGGTCCACCCGACCGATGAAGTCATCGTGGAAGGCCAGCGCATCAAGCCGGAAAAGAAGCATTACGTGGTCCTCAACAAGCCCAAAAACTTCTTGGGCACCGTCGGGGACAAACAAGGCCGCCGCACGGTCATGGACCTCGTCAAGAACGCCACCCGTGAAGTCCTGTACCCCGTCGACAAGATGGAGCGCATGGACACCGGGCTCTTGCTGTTCACAAACGACCCCGAGATGGCCGAGCGAATGCGGGCCTCGGGCACCAAATTCCGCCAACTCTACCACGTCACCCTGCGCCAGAAGATGAAGGCCGAACACCTCGCCGCCATGGTCGAGGGGGTCGAGACGGAACGTGGATTCATCAAGTGCTCCACGGCGGAGTTCATCGATGAGGCCAAGAAGCCCAAAGAAATCGGGGTGGAAATGCATTCCAACCGGCCCAAGGCGCTGGCCATGTTGCTCGAGCATTTCGGATACACCGTGGAGCGCCTCGACCGGACCGTGCTGGGCCCCCTGACCAAGAAGGACCTCCCGCGCGGCCATTGGCGCACGCTGGACCGGGAAGAATTGAACCTGCTCCGCATGAGCCTGTAATCGAGAGTGAGCCTGAACCTGCCCGCCGTGTCCGACAGCCTCGTCATCATCCCCACCTACAACGAGAAGGAGAACATCCCCCGGATGCTCGACACCGTGATGGCCTTGACCCCGAAGCGGGGAGAGGCCTTCCACGTACTGGTGGTCGATGACGGCTCACCCGACGGCACCGCCGACCTCGTTCGCGAGGCCCAGGCCCGCCATGAGGGGCGAATCCACCTGCTGGAGCGCTCGGGCAAACTCGGCCTCGGCACCGCCTACATCGCCGGATTCAACTGGGGCCTGGCGCAGGGCTACGCGTACCTCTTCGAGATGGACGCCGATTTCAGCCACAACCCCAACGACCTCGAACGCCTGCGCGAAGCCTGTCTCGACGGAGCCGGAGTGGCCGTGGGGTCCCGATACTGCAAGGGCGGAGGCGTGTCCAATTGGCCCTGGCACCGAATCGCCATGAGCTACGGGGCTTCCCTCTACGTCAACACCGTTCTCGGCTTGGGCGTCAAAGACCCCACGGCTGGATTCAAGTGCTACCGGGCGGAGACATTGCGCACCATCCGGCTCGACCACATCCACTTCATCGGGTATGCCTTCCAGATCGAGATGAAGTACAATGCCCGCACGCTGGGCTTCCCGATCGCCGAGGTGCCCATCACCTTCGTCGACCGCGAATTGGGCACCTCCAAGATGAGCCTCAACATCTTTCGTGAGGCCTTCCTCGGCGTGCTCCAGATGCGGCGGTTCGACATCCAACCCGCCACCCCCGACGCATGACCCACCTCTTCACCGGTGCCACCCTCGTCCACGAAGGCCGCGTCGAGACAGCCGACCTGCTCATCTCCGGCGACCGGATCCTGGCCGTCGGGCCCGACCTCCGACGCAGCGCCGACCCGGCCGTGGCGGACACCGCCAACCAAGCTACCCTGCACGATTGCGCCGGACTCCACCTCCTGCCGGGCATGATCGACGACCAGGTTCATTTCCGCGAACCCGGCCTCACCCACAAAGCGGAGATCGCCACCGAATCCCGCGCCGCCGTGGCCGGGGGCATTACCACCTTCATGGAAATGCCCAACACCGTCCCGCAGGCCCTGACCCAGGAGCTGTTGCAAGACAAATACGACCGGGCAGCCGAGGTCAGCCCAGCGAATTACAGCTTCTTCATGGGCGCCTCCAACGGCAACCTGAATGAAGTCCTGAAAACCGACCCCAAACGGGTCTGCGGCGTCAAGGTGTTCATGGGCAGTTCCACCGGCGACATGCTCGTCGACGATGCCGCCGTCCTCGAAGGCATCTTCAAGGAATGCCCGATGCTCATCGCCACGCATTGCGAGGACGAGGCCACCATCCGGGCCAACGCGGCGGCCGCCAAAGCGCAGTTTGGAGACGCCGTGCCCATCGGCCAGCACCCCCTCATCCGCAGTGCTGATGCCTGCTACCGCAGCTCCTCCCGTGCCGTCGAACTCGCCACCCGCACCGGAGCCCGACTCCATGTCCTGCACATCTCGACCGCCCGGGAACTGGGCCTATTCGACGGCAGCAAGCCGCTGTCCGAGAAGCGCGTCACGGCCGAAGCCTGCACCCACCACCTCTGGTTTACGGATGCGGACTACGCCGACCGTGGCACGCGCATCAAGTGGAACCCGGCGGTCAAGACCGCAGAGGACCGAGCCGCCATCCGGGCGGCCCTCAAACCGGGCGGCGCCATCGATGTCCTCGCGACAGACCACGCCCCCCACACGGTAGAGGAGAAGTCCAACCACTATTGGAAAGCCCCGTCCGGCGGCCCACTCGTCCAGCACGCCTTGGTGGCCCTCTACGAAGGGGTGGCCCAAGGGTGGCTCGACCTGACCGACATTCCCCGCCTCACCGCCCACCGCGTCGCTGAGCTGTTCGACATTCCAGATCGCGGCTACCTGCGCCCGGGCTACGCGGCCGATTTCGTGCTGGTCGATCCGAACTCCCCCTGGACCGTCTCCGAATCCGGCATTCTGAGCAAATGCGGCTGGTCACCCTTCACCGGTGACCGCTTCTCCGCCCGGGTGGCGGGCACCTGGGTCAACGGCGTCCAAGTCTGGGATGGCGAACGCGTCATCGAACCGGCCGACGGCGTGACCCATGCAGGCCGCCGACTCGAATTCGCCCGATGACCCCGCTCCGCCTGTCCGTCCTGATGGCCCTGCTGATGGCCCTGACCGGGTGCGACCCGCGGCGGAAACAAGACATACCCCCCCAACCGGAAGGGTTTGTGGAGCGCGAACAGTTCATCGCCATCCACGCCCAACTCCAGTTGCTGGAGGCCGCCCACCGACAGCACATGCTGAAGGGCGACCGGGACAAGGCTCGCGCCCGTTATCGGGCGAGCATCCTCAAGGAAGCTGGGGTCTCCGACTCCGCCTTCTCCGCCACCTATGACTGGTGGTACAGCCAGCCCGAGATCCTGCCGCCCATGCTCGAGGTTCTGCAGGCCCACCTCGACTCCATGGCGAGGAACAGCCAATGGAATTGATCAGGCGAGTCCCGATGCCGTGGCTTCGCGGATGACCTCCCGAATGGGGGTGAATCGGAACTCAGGCAAAGCCGCCTGAAGCTTGGATGTGTCGTAATGGTGCACGGTCTGGGTGTTGCGGGCAAGGTCCCGGGTCAAGGCCGGCGGACGGCCCGTGACCAACGCGGTCATCCACGCGGCGCGCCAGGCGATGCCGAGCATCCATCCCGTGAGGGGCCGGGTGGGCACTGGAGCGCCCAGACCCTCAGCCGCCCACGCCATCACGTCCCGGTGCAACACATCTTCCGCCGAGACCACGAACCGCTCGCCAAGGATGCCCTCGCGGCCTTGGTCCACCGCCTCATCGAGCGAGCCCACAGCGGCCACCACATCGGCCACACCGACGTATCCATTGCCTCCGATAGGAAAGAACCGACCTCCCTTGGCGGCCCGCCGATAGATCATCCCGGAGCTTTCCGCATACCGGGCATCGCCTAGGATGACCGTCGGGTTCACCGCGAAGGCTGCGAGCCCTTCGGCCACACCCCGCCACACCTCCATCTCCCCAGCATGCTTGCTGATGCCATACGGAGAGGCCCCGGCGCCTTCGGCCCAATCCGAGCGCTCCGAAACCGGGAGGCGGTCCCCGGTCTCCGGGTCAACCCCAGACCGGCCGAGGGCAGCCACTGAACTGATGTGGACCAACCTGTGAATGCTCGACGCCAACGCGGCGTTGACCACATTGGCCGTGCCCACCGCATTGACTGCCTTCAGTCGGTCCTCATCACCGGAACGGAAACTCACCCGGCCGGCCGCATGGAAGACGCGGTCACAGCCTTCCATGGCATCCTCGAGGGCACCGACATCGGAGAGGTCGGCTTCCCGCCATTCGAGGCCGGACCAAGCGGCAGCAAAACCCTCGCCCAGCCGTTCACGAAGAAACGCCTCCACCCGGCCCACATCGCTGCTCGCCCGGTGCAAGGCCACGGTTGGCCACCCTCGTTCGAGGCGGTACACGAGGCGCTCCATGCCGACGAGGCCAGTCGCACCGGTCACCAGTTCTTTGGACGGGCCATGGCCCAAGATGGGTTCGGTCATCGCCGCCGAAGGTAACTTTCCCCTTCCAGCGCCGCCCAGTGGAAGCCACGCCGCACATCCAACGCATCCTCCAACGTCTTCCGGACAGCCCGGGAGTCTACCAGCACTATGATGCAGAAGGCACCTTGCTGTACATCGGCAAGGCCAAAAGCCTGAAGAAGCGGGTGGCCAGCTACTTCGGCAAGAAGACCTACGAGAACGGCAAAACCCGGCTGCTCGTTCAGAAGATTGCCGACATCCGATTCATCGTCGTGCCCACCGAAGTGGACGCCCTGCTCCTCGAGAACAGCCTCATCAAAGAGCACCAACCGCGATACAACATCGAGCTCAAGGACGACAAGACCTACCCGTCCATCGTCATCCGCAAGGAGCGGTTCCCCCGGATCCATTCGACCCGCAACATCATCCAAAACGGATCGGAGTATTTCGGGCCGTATGCGTCGGCCAAGACCATGCACGCCGTGCTCGACATCGTGCGCAAGCTGCACCCCATTCGGACCTGCAAATACGACCTGAGCCAAAAGAACATCGACGCCGGCAAATTCCGGACATGCCTCGAATACGACATGGGCAACTGCAAGGCCCCGTGCGTCGGCAAGCAGAGCCAGGAGGATTACGACGAGGGCGTGGAAGCAATCCGCACCATCCTCCGCGGCAACCTCAAGGACCTCATCCGGACCTACGACAAGGCGATGAAAGACGCCTCTGCCGCCTTCGCCTTCGAGGAGGCCGAAACGCACAAGCGCAAGAAGATGGCGCTGGAGAAATTCCAAGCCAAGAGCAGCGTGGTCAACCCCAGCATCCACGACGTCGAGGTCTACAGCGTGATGAGCGACCCCGCGGCCGGCTACGTCAACTTCATGAAGATCATGGACGGCGGCATCGTCCACGGCCAGACCATCGAGCTTCGAAAGCGGCTCGACGAGACCGATCAGGAACTGCTCGAGTACGGCATCCTCGAGTTTCGCCGCCGCGCCCAGCTGCACAGCAGCGAGATTTTCACCAGCATTCCTGTCCGGCCCATTGTGGAGGACGTCAAATGGCACGTCCCCCAGCGCGGCGACAAGAAGCGACTCATCGAGCTGTCCGAACGCAACGCCAAGTACACCATGCTCGACCGCCGCAAACAGCAGGAGCAGGTGGACCCGGAAGCGGCCCAAAACCGCATCATGGAGACCCTGCAGAAGGACCTCCACCTCACGGAGCTCCCGGTGCACATCGAGTGTTTCGACAACTCCAACATCCAAGGCACCCACCCCGCCTCAGCCTGCGTCGTCTTCAAGAAGGCCAAGCCCGCCAAGGCGGACTACCGGAAGTTCAACATCAAGACGGTCCAGGGGCCCGATGACTTCGCCTCCATGGCCGAGGTCGTCCACCGCCGATACAAGCGCCTCGTGGACGAAGAGGAGCCCCTTCCCCAACTGATCATCGTCGACGGAGGCAAGGGCCAATTGTCCAGTGCCGTTAGCGCCCTCGAAGAGCTGGGGCTCATGGGCCAGGTGGCCATCATCGGCATCGCCAAACGGCTGGAAGAACTCTATTTCCCGGGGGACAGCATTCCACTCCACCTCGACAAGCGGTCCGAATCGCTCAAACTCATCCAGCGCATGCGGGACGAAGCCCATCGCTTCTCCCTGTCCCACCACCGCAAACGTCGGAGCGCCGCGGCGCTGCGCAGCGCATTGGACGACATCCCGGGCGTAGGGCCCGCCACACGGCGCAAACTGATGGGCGAGTTCGGCACAGTCGACGCCATCAAGGCTGCAGAAGAAGACGCCTTGCTCAAGGTGGTCAACCTGCGGGTGGCCCAGGCCATCCGTTCCTGGGCGGCCGATCAGAAGGATTGATCAGTGGGGATTGGAGAACGCCGGATTCTCCAAGAACGCCACATCCGTCAGGGTGTGCAGGAAGGCAATCAAATCGGCCCGGTCCTGGTCCGTCAGGCCGAGACCGTAGTCCACATTGTACTGCATCATCGGGTCGAGCGTGCTGCTGGACAAGGCGCCGTGGTCGTAGTGGTCGATCACCTCATCGATGTCGGCAAACCGGCCGTCATGCATGTAGGGGGCGGAGACCATCACGTTGCGGAGGGAGGGCGTCTTGAATTTGCCCAGGTCTCCTTCCTCTCCGGTGACCCCCATGTAGCCGATGTCCGCCATGTCGGCGTCAGCGTCGAGTCCATTGTTTCCGAATTGGTGGCTGGAGAAATCCAGACCACTGTGGCAGTGGGCGCAGTCCGCCCCGCTGGCTTCCGGGTTGAACGGATCGAATTCGTCAAAGAAGAGCACGCGTCCGCGTTCCTCGCTTTCGGTGAATTCCACCTCCCCGAGGAGCCATTGGTCGTAGCGGCTCTGGTTGGACACCATCGTGAAGAGAAATTGCTCCAAGGCCCGGGCAATGTGGTCCTCGGACATGGCCCCGGACTCAAAGGCCCGACGAAACTGGTCCACGTATTCCGGGTCCTCGGCCAGCTTGGCCATCACGTCCTCGAGGCTCTCGTCCATCTCAAGCGCATCCTCAATCGGATCGAGGACCTGATCGCGAAGCGACGCTGCCCGACCATCCCAGAAGAATCCATGACCGTGAGATTCTCCATGGTGGACGTGCCACGCCAAGTTGGACAGCACCATGCTGTGACGGGACCCCTCCTGGCCCGCAATGCCGACACTGAAGACGGCGGGGTCGGAGAAGTTGCGCGACTGCAGGTGGCAGTCTGCACAAGCCTGCGTGTTGTCCCCGGACAGCTTTTTTTCATGAAACAGCATCCGGCCGAGTTGGACCCCCGCTTCGGTCATGGGGTTGTCCATCGGCAGGACCGGCGGCGGGAAATGGCCCACCTCCAACTCATACGGCGTGGGATCGTATTCGGCGGGAAGCGGCTGAGGGGGCTCCGGCGTACAGGCAGTCCACATCAGGACCACAGCCAAGCTGAACGCCGTGGCGATGCGGGGCATCATCCCTGAATCCAACGGCGGGTGGCGCGATTGGAGCTCGTCTGGATGGACAGGAGGAAGGCCCCCTGCTTCACATCTCCCATGCGGAACCGTTGGGTTCCAATCGAGACGCGCTCCGTCTGGAGAGGACGTCCGAGCACATCGAGCAAGACAATCTCCGCCTCCTCTTGAAGCGGCGCATCGAACCGAAGCTCCGCTCCTCCCTCCACAGGAACGAGTGCGAATCCAAAGCCGTGCTGTGCAGTTTCCACGCCGGCGGCTCCTGGCAGGCGGAAGACCTTGTCAGCGAGGTTGTTGCAGACGAGAATCGCCTCGCCGTCCTCCCCGTGGTTGATCAGGCCACTGCCCACGGAAAGCAGGTTGTAGAACCCGAAGATATCTGCCTCGACGTCCAGGATGAGCATGCCGTTCTCGATGGACGCGACGACCTCGGTCTCCCCGGGGAAATGGTTGTCGTCTCCGAGGGCATGGATCTCGTGGGTGATCACCCCGTTGATGCCCGCTCCACCTTCCAAGGCGATGAACCGGTATCCCGCACTCCAGCCCCAGTGCATGCTCGGCACCTGCGGAGCGAGAGGATGACCAGACGGCCATGCAGCTGGGTCAGCGTGGTTGTTGTCCGGGTCGATGCCCACGAAAAAGTTGAGCGCCTCGACGTTCTCGACGCCATCGACATCACCGAGCGCGTGGATTTCATCCACGAACCCGTCCGCCAGGACATAAGCTCCCTCAATGGCGGTTTCCTGACCCCCATCGTGGACCAAGGTGAACATGCTCATGTAGTACTCGAGCCGGTCGATGTAGACCTCCTCACCAAGCGGCGTGGTCCAAGGGCCTTCACTGTCGAATTCGGCTTGACCGGCCTTGTGGTCAATCCGAAGGCCAACGGAAGTCTGAGCTTGGAGTCCTCCAGTGAGAACCAACAGAAGAGAAACAATCGCAATGCGCATAGCGAACAAGTCTATAGTTTAGAAAGATACAATTTTTCCCCGGCCTAGTTTTGCGCCATGGACGCGGAACGCACGGAAATCGGCACCTTAGGAGAATTCGGACTCATCGCTGAGTTGACCAAAGGCCTCGAAAAGAAGCAGGACAGCACACAACTCGGGGTGGGAGATGACGCCGCGGTCCTCTCACCTGCAGCCGGACACCGCACCCTCGTCAGCACCGACCTCCTCTGTGAGGACATCCATTTCGACCTGACCTACGCCCCCCTCAAACACCTGGGATACAAGGCTGTGGTGGTCAATCTCAGCGACATCTGCGCCATGAACGGCACCCCCCGCCAAATCGTGGTGGGCCTCGGCCTGTCCAACCGGTTCAGTGTGGAGGCGGTCAAGGAGCTCTACGACGGCATGCGCCTGGCCTGCACCCGCTACGGAGTGGACCTCGTCGGCGGCGACACCACCAGCTCGCGGTCGGGCCTGACCCTGGCCGTGACCGCCATCGGCGATGCCCCCGAGGACCGCATCGTGCTGCGCGGCGGCGCCCAAGATGGGCACCTGCTTGTCGTCAGCGGCGAGCTGGGCAGTGCCTACATGGGGCTGCAAATCCTCGAGCGCGAGAAACTCGTCTTCAAGGAGGCACCCGGGGCCCAACCCGACCTGACCGGCCACGAAGAGCTGCTCGAGCGACAGCTCAAGCCCGAAGCCCGCAAGGATGTGGTGGACGAACTCGCCAAGCTCGAGATCGTACCGTCCGCCATGATCGACATCTCCGACGGCCTGGCGTCCGAAGCCCTCCACATCGCCGCACAGAGCGGGTGTGGGGTCAAGATTTACGAGGACAAGATTCCCATGTCCGAGAAGATGTACGAGACCGCCCGGGAGTTCAACTTGGATCCGACCCTCTGCGCCCTCAGTGGCGGCGAGGACTACGAGCTGCTGTTCACCGTGCCGCAGGACCGGTTCGAGGACATTCGGAACCACCCGATGTTCTCCATCATCGGCCACATGACGGCCGATGCGGCCGAGCGCACACTGGTCACCCGAAACGGCATGGAAGCCGAGCTGAAGGCCCAGGGATGGGACGGCCTGCAATCGGACGCCTGATCCCGGCGCCCACGCCTGCGCATTTCACGTTCGTTATTTAGAATCGGTCCGAATAGCGGCGTTACCTTTATCCGCCATCCCCTGAAAGGGGATTTTGCCCCATCACGTAGACCGCATGATCACCGTTCACGAAAATGCCCGAGACCAAGTTCGCCGCCTGATGGCAGAGGAAGGGTGCCCCCAGGGCAGCTTCGTCCGCGTCGGCGTCAAGGGCGGAGGCTGTAGCGGCCTCATGTACGAACTGACCTTCGACCACGAGGAACAGGAGGGCGACCAGAAGTTTGAGGACAATGGAGTCACCGTCGTGGTGGACCGGAAGAGCTTCCTCTACCTCGTCGGCACCGAACTGCAGTATTCCGGAGGCCTCAACGGCAAGGGCTTCGTGTTCC
The DNA here is from genome assembly GCA_002862785.1 of Flavobacteriales bacterium. Lineage (GTDB taxonomy): Bacteria > Bacteroidota > Bacteroidia > Flavobacteriales_D > Sanyastnellaceae > UBA8752. The sequence continues at coordinate 1,924 of PKDZ01000006.1, read as the reverse complement.
ACAATCCCAACGCCAACAGAACCTGTGGCTGCGGGGAGAGTTTCTCCATCTGAAGACTGCACAATGAGCGCCGCAGAAGAGAATCCCCTGTTGGACGAATTCACCCGGAAGGAGTACGAATTCGGATTCACCACGGACATCGAAGCCGACAAGGCGCCTCCGGGGTTGAATGAGGACATCATCCGGTTCATCAGCGCCAAAAAGAGCGAGCCCGACTGGATGCTCGAATGGCGGCTCGAAGCCTTCCGCGTCTGGCAACAGATGAAGGAGCCGGAGTGGGCCCATGTCGAATACGAGAAGCCCGACTACCAAGCCATCAGCTACTACAGCGCGCCCAAGTCCAAGGCCCCGCTCGGCTCCCTCGATGAGGTCGATCCCGAACTCCGGGCCACCATGGACAAGCTCGGCATCTCCATGGAGGAGCAGAAGCGCCTGTCCGGCGTGGCCGTGGACTTCGTCATGGACAGCGTCTCCGTGGCCACGTCCTTCAAGGACAAGCTGGCCGAATTGGGCATCATTTTCTGCTCCATGAGCGAGGCCATCCAGGAGCACCCTGAATTGGTCCGCCAGCACCTCGGCACGGTGATTCCGGTCAAAGACAACTTCTTCAGCGCCCTCAACTCCGCCGTCTTCACCGATGGCTCCTTCTGCTACATCCCCAAGGGTGTGAAGTGCCCGATGGAACTGTCCACCTACTTCCGCATCAATGAAGCTGGCACTGGACAGTTCGAGCGGACCCTCGTGGTGGCGGAAGAAGGCAGCTACGTCAGCTACCTCGAGGGCTGCACCGCCCCCCAGCGCGACGAGAACCAACTCCACGCCGCATGTGTCGAGCTCATCGCCAAGGACGACGCCGAAATCAAGTACAGCACCGTCCAGAACTGGTATCCCGGCGACGCCGAGGGCAAGGGCGGCGTCTTCAACTTTGTGACCAAGCGGGGCATCTGTGAAACCCGCGCCAAAATCAGCTGGACCCAGGTCGAGACCGGTTCGGCCGTCACCTGGAAGTACCCGAGCTGCATCCTCAAAGGCGATGGCAGCGTGGGCGAATTCTACTCTGTGGCTGTGACCAACAATGCCCAGCAGGCGGACACCGGCACCAAGATGATTCACCTTGGGGCCAACACGAATTCGACCATCATTTCAAAGGGCATCTCCGCCGGCCGCAGCCAGAACAGCTATCGGGGCCTCGTCCAGATGGGCCCCCGCGCACGGAACGCCCGGAACTTCTCCCAGTGCGACTCCCTGCTCATGACCGACACAAGCGGCGCGCACACCTTCCCCTACATCGAGTCCAAGCATCCGACCGCCCAAGTGGAGCATGAAGCCACCACCTCGCGCATCGGAGAGGACCAAATTTTCTACTGCCTCCAGCGTGGCCTCACCGAAGAGCAAGCCATCGGCCTGATCGTCAATGGCTATGCCAAGGAGGTTCTCAACAAGCTCCCCATGGAGTTCGCCGTGGAAGCGCGGAAACTCCTGACCATCTCGCTCGAAGGCAGCGTTGGCTGACCCCCTGTCATGCTCAAAATCGACAACCTCCACGCCCGCATCGGCGACACGGACATCCTCAAGGGGCTGAGCCTCGAGCTCGGCGCCGGAGAAGTCCACGCCATCATGGGCCCCAACGGCTCCGGAAAGAGCACCCTCGCCAGCATCCTGGCCGGCCGCGAGGAATACGAAGTCACGGAAGGAAGCATCTCCTTCGACGGGGTCAACCTGCTCGAACTCGACGCCACCGAACGCGCTGTCGCCGGCATCTTCCTCGCCTTCCAATACCCGGTCGAAATTCCGGGCGTCTCCAACATCAACTTCCTCCGCACCGCGATCAACAGCATCCGCGAGCAGCGCGAGGAGACCCCCCTCTCCGGCAAGGACTTCCTGGCCAAGGTCAAGGAATGCGCCCAACTTGTGGAATTAGACG
>PKDZ01000052.1 GCA_002862785.1 Flavobacteriales bacterium | reverse complement strand
AGGAGGCCGAAGACGAGGGAGGCTCCAGAAGCCAATTGCAAGGGAAGGAGGTCGCTCCCAAATCCAGGGTCGAGGTGCCAGCCGAACGTGTCGAGCACGGCCAGCGCGTCCGGCCGGGCAATCAAGGGTGCGAGCACGGCCAGCCCAAGGGCGAGGCCGGACAGTGAATCCGGCACCGGCGTGGTGCGGCGCAAGGCATCCACCCGCAGGTGGGACATGCCGAAGTGGTAGGCGCTGAGGAGAAGGAACAGTCCGAGCATCAGTCCGGGGGCCGTCTCGAAGGCGGCCCAGGCGACGCCAATGCCGGCGATGTAGGGCAAGGCGAACGATTGGCGCAATGGGCCTTCGGGATCTCCGTGCATGTGGGCGTGGAGAATGTGGTCGAGGGCACCGTGCTGGAGGCCGAGACCGGCGATGAGCAGAATGGCGAGGGGCAGTTGGGCGGCAGGGGCCCAGTGCCACAGCACCTCTCCGAGGAGTGCGCCGGCCGCGAGGAGCGCCAGGGTCCAGAGGCGGACTCGACGGGCGTCCTGAAATGTGCCGCTGCCAATCATGGGACAAAGGAAAGGCCCACCCCCGAGAAGGGAGTGGGCCCAATTTCCTTGCTAAATATCGGAGGGATCAGCTGTTGCTGTCCTTCACGGCCAGGGCGTAGATGACGAGACCGAAGCCGATCTTGTTGATGGCGTCACCGATGTTGTAGACGACGTCCATGTCCAGGGCGCCGTTCAGGAACTCGTACCATTGGCCCTCACCCGTGCCGACCATGTAGCCGAGCGGGTAGATGGCCCATCCGACGAGCACGAAGCGGCCCAGCCACTTGTTGGCCTCGGCCACTGCGCCACCGGCGCTGTCAGCCAGTTGCTTCACCTCACCGGAGAAGACCAGGTACACGATGTAGAAGTAGGCGAGACCGGAGAAGAGACCCCAGAGCCAAGCCTGGTCGCGGTACACGGCCTCACCGAAATAACCCGTGACGAGCATCACAACGGAAGCGAAGATGAGCTTCCACATCAGGCCCATGGTGCCACCGGCCTTTTTGGTGATGAGATAGAACTCCACGCACATGAGCGGGACCGTCAGGGTCCAGTCCACGTAGCGGAAGAACGTCGGGCTCGTGCCCGTCTCGAGGTAGAACCCCCGCATGTAGTAGTAGTGGACGAACGCGATGAACGTGATCAATCCACTCACGAGGAGAGAGGTACGCCACTTCTTGTCGACATTCCACATCTCGAAGAAGAAGAAAACGGAGGCGGCCATCATGGCCATGCAGCCCACGAAGAAGGTGAAGCTGGTTCCAGTAGTGAAGTGATCACTGCTGTGTCCGGCCGCAGCCAGAATCAAAGAAAGGTTCATTGTGTTGTGTGGTTTTGAACGTGTTCAACGTACACACCACAACCGAAGGAGTCCATCCTTGTTCAAGGAAATTGTAAAAAAAGTGAACGGGAAAGCCAATTTGTCAGCGCAAACCCCCGTCAATCAAGTCGTTGCAGGGCAGAAAAAATTTTGTGCATAGGAAGCCCCATGACGGTGTAATAGCTCCCTTTCAGGGAATGAATGGCACACGCGCCGATCAAATCCTGTGCTCCATAGCCTCCAGCTTTGTCGAATGGATGGTGGTTTTCGATGTAATGGCGAGCAAATTCCGGACTCAGCTGTTCAAAGGACACGTCTACGACATCGTGGCCCGTATTGAGGGCGTCGGGATGCTGTCCATCCACCACGCAGAACGCCGTCACGACCTGATGGGTGTTGCCGGACAGCTTCATGATCATGCCGAACGCCTCGTCTGCCGAGCCGGGCTTCTCCAGCGTCTCTCCGTCGAGCTGGACCACCGTGTCGCTCGTGATGAGAATCTCGTCGGGTGCCAAGGTGTCGAGGGCAGCACGGGCCTTGAGTTCACTCAGGAACCGGGGGATCTCGGGTCCGGAGAGGGCATCAGGGTAGACCTCGTCGACGCCGATGGGCCGCAGGTCAAAGGGGATGCCGAGCATCGACAGCAGTTGCTTGCGCCGAGGAGAGGCGCTCGCGAGGACGAGTCGGCGTCCTTCGAGCCCGGGAAGCAAGGGCAGGGCGGAGGGGGAGTCGGGGACAATGTGCATGAGGTCGTGCATCGGTGGTGCAAAACAACACCTTCCTGCCGCTTGCGTTCACCTTGGGGGGCAAACGATGCCGCGTAATTTCGTCCGCTCACCGAGCACACATGGACAGCATCCTCATTCTCGATTTCGGTTCCCAGTACACGCAGCTCATCGCGCGCAGGGTCAGGGAGTTGAATACGTTCGCTGAAATCAAGCCGTGGAACGGCGACTGGCGTTCCCTGCTCGAGACCGCTCCGGAGGACGATCCGCAGGGCCGGAATTGGAAGGGCGTCATTCTCTCCGGCAGCCCCCACAGCGTGCGAGAGACCGATGCGCCGTCCCCCGACCTGAACGGGGTCCGCGCCAAGTGGCCTCTGCTCGGCGTGTGCTTCGGCGCGCAATGGCTGGCCCAGAATGGCGGCGGCAGCGTCGAAGCCAGTGACAGCCGCGAATACGGCCGGGCCCATTTGACCCACATCGACACGACGGACCGACTCTTCGCCGGCATGACCGCCGGTAAGGCGGTTTGGATGAGCCACGGCGACACCATCCAGAGGGCAGGCGACCGCACCCGCGTCACCTGCAGCACAGAGGACGTGAAGTTTGCCGGCTTCGCCTTCGAGGACGAGCCGACGTGGGGCATCCAGTTCCACCCTGAGGTGTACCACAGCGAGGAAGGGCTCACCCTGCTCCGCAACTTCGTGCACGACATCTGCGGATGTTCCGCCGATTGGACGCCGGCCCACTTCGTGGACACCACTGTAGCCGAACTCAAAGAGAAGCTGGGCGATGACCGGGTCGTCCTCGGCCTGAGCGGCGGGGTCGACTCGAGCGTGGCGGCCATGCTGCTGCACCGGGCCATCGGCGACCGGCTCCACTGCATCTTCGTCGACAACGGCCTGCTTCGGAAAAACGAATTCGACGAGGTGCTCGAGGGCTACGAAGGCATGGGGCTCAACGTGAAGGGCGTCCGCGCCGCCGACCGGTTCTACGCCGCCCTGGCCGGCGTCTCCGATCCGGAAGGCAAGCGCAAGGCCATCGGTGCCACCTTCATCGATGTCTTTGACCACGAGAGTGGACTCCTCGAGGGGGTCAAGTGGCTCGGGCAGGGCACCATTTACCCGGATGTCATCGAAAGCGTCTCCGCCACCGGTGGGCCGAGCGCGACCATCAAGAGCCACCACAACGTAGGCGGTCTCCCTGACTACATGACGCTCTCCGTGGTGGAGCCCCTCCGCATGCTCTTCAAGGATGAGGTCCGCCGCGTGGGCCGCGAGATGGGCCTCGACGCGAAGCTGCTCGGCCGGCATCCCTTCCCGGGGCCGGGCCTCGGCATCCGCATCCTCGGTGAGGTCAATGCGGACAACGTTCGGCTTCTCCAGGACGCCGACCGGATTTGGATTGACAAGCTTCGGGAGCATGGCCACTACGACCGGGTCTGGCAGGCGGGCACCATTCTGCTGCCCGTCCAAAGTGTCGGGGTCATGGGCGACGAACGGACCTACGAACAGGCCGTGGCGCTGCGGGCGGTGAGCTCGACGGACGGCATGACCGCCGATTGGGTCGACTTCCCCCATGCTTTCCTGGCCGAGGTCTCCAACGCCATCATCAACAAGGTCCGCGGCATCAACCGCGTGGTCTACGACATTTCCTCTAAGCCCCCTGCCACCATCGAATGGGAGTGATTCGAGTTTGCCTCCGCGGGGCGTTCTGCCTCCTGGGTCTGTGGTCGGCCCTTGCCTGGGCCCAGCCGGGGGAGCGCACCCACACCGTGGAGCGCAAGGAGACGGCGTACAGCATCGCCCAGCACTACGGAATCGATCTCAACCGCCTCTTTGAGCTGAACCGCTGGGCGGAAGGCGGCATTCGCAAAGGGGATGTGCTGCGGATCCCCAGCGCCCTGCCGGCCGCCTCGCCCGATGCTCTAACCGTGGACCCTGTCGTTCCCGTGGAGTTGGATTCGCTGCCCGTGATGAAGGCTGAGGAGCCGGCGGGAATGCCCCTCGACACCGCCTTCCCGGAGATGCCGAGGCGGCGCCCTGTTCCCCCACACTGGCCGGGCGACACCGTCCGGGTGGCCGTCCTGCTTCCGTTTTCTGCGGGCCAGGACAGCCTCGGACGACAGGCGGAACGGTTGCGGGACATTGCGCTGGATTGCGCTTCCGGCATCCGATTGGCCTTGGATACGGGCCGGTGGCTCGGCACCCATGTGGAGGTGCGGTTCCTCGATTCCGGCTTGGACACGGCGGGGGTCATGCTCAGTGCGGCCGAGGATCTCGCCTTTGACGGCGGCCCGGTGGACATCGTGGTGGGCCCCCTTCGGCGACCGGCCTGGCAGACGGTGCGCACATGGCCCGGCGTCTCCGAGGCGGTTCACCTGGTCCTGACCGACCTCGGGGCTCCGCTCGTGGTGGACGCGCCGGGCGTGCTCTATCCCTTCTCGCAGGAGGGCAGCACCATGGCCCTCCTGGCGGAGCACGTGGCCCGGCACCATGCCGGTGAACGCGTCATGATGCTCGCCACCGGGGACATCCGGAACCTCGAGGCAGAGGACGCCTTCCGCGAAGGTTGGGCGCAAGCCAACGTGGACAGCCTGACCACCTTCGTTGAGGTCGAGGTGACCTCCCGCGGATTGGGCTCCCTCCGGGATTCGCTGAGCGATGTCCGGCGAAATGTGCTCGTCGCTCCGGGCGGCAAGGCCAGTCGGTCCTTCGCGGGAGTGCTTCAGACCGAAATCCAGCTCGGGGACACCATGGATTTCCGTCTGTATGCCGACGGGAGCTGGCGGGGGTTCGAGTTCCTCGACCCGGGCCTCCTCGACCGGGTGGCCATGACCGTTGTGGATGGTACGGGCAGCCGAGCCGACTCCTTGTCGCACCAAGAGGCGGAGGATTCCCTGCATGTCGAACGCGCCCGAAGGCTGTCCGTCCTTCGTGGGGGTCCCGTGGGTCGCTACGGCTGGTTGGCGCACGACCTGTTTCGGAACGCCCTGCTCTGGACGGCGGGCCATGGCCAGGATTGGCCTCAGCGGCTGGCGGCCGGAGCCCCCCTGATGGCCCCGACACGGGACGAAGCCGGGGGGCTGTACCGCTTCGATTGGACAGCGCCGCAAGGCCCGGGGTCCGGACTGGTGAATGGGGCATCCCGCCTGCTCCGGTTGGAAGGATTGAAATGGATTGAACTCCACGGGCATGACTGATTCTTTTCTCGCCCGGGTTCAAGACGCGTATCGGCAGGTCCAAAATGAACAGGTGGCCGCCTTGGAGGCCTTTGATGGGCGTCTGGAGACGGTGCGGGACACCTGGGATCGGCCGGAAGGAGGCGGAGGCGATACACGGATTCTGCGCAATGGGCGCGTGATCGAAAAGGGGGGGCTCAATTTCTCCGCCGTGCAGGGCGCCGTGAGTCCGGGATTGAAGCAGCAGATGAACACCGAGGCTGAGCGGTTTGCCGCCACGGGGGTGAGCAGCGTGCTCCACCCGCACAACCCGCATGTGCCCATCATCCACATGAACGTCCGCTACTTCTCCCTCGATGACGGCACGTGGTGGTTCGGCGGAGGGATTGACCTCACGCCGCACTATGTGGTGGCCGACGAGGCCCGGGCGTTCCACGCCGACTTGAAGGCGGTTTGCGACCGGCATGCCGTAGCGGACCATCCCGCCTTCAAGGCGTGGGCGGACCGGTATTTCTACAGCCCCCACCGCGGTGAATCCCGTGGAGTCGGGGGCATTTTCTTCGATTACGTTGGCCGAGATGGCGACGTCGACCGCGAAGCGGCTTTGGCCTTCTGCGTGGACCTCGCCAGCCAGTACGCCGCGGTGTACCGCCGTCGGGCCGAGGCCTTCGTGGACCATCCCGTGACGGAGGACGAGCGTCGGTGGCAAGGACTTCGTCGGGGTCGCTACGTTGAGTTCAACCTCGTCCACGACCGGGGCACGCGGTTCGGTCTGGTGTCCGGGGGGCGGACGGAGAGCATCCTCATGAGTCTGCCCGCCCGGGCGGAGTGGGCCTATGACCACCAGCCCGCCGAGGGCTCCCGGGAGGCGCAGACGCTGGCCATCCTGCGCCGGGGCGAGGCCGGAACGGACTGGTTGGGCGAGGGCTGAGCCCGTCTGCCCGGGTCAGGGAATCCCGATGTATTTGTGGGTCTGGAGGCTGATGCGCCATCCGGGGCGCGCCGCAATCCACGACAGGATCCAAAACGTGGCGTCGTCTCGCCGGTCCCATTCCGGCTGCAGGAAGAGGGCGCAGTCTTCCCGGACGTGCTCGGCATGCTCTGCGGCCCAGTCCATGTCGCTGCGGTGGAAGACAACCGCCTTGAGCTCGTCGGCCAAGGGGTAAACGTCCTCGCGGCAGGCCTTGAATTTCTTGGGGCTGAGCGTGACCCAATTCCAGGTGCCGGTCAGCGGATGGGCACCGCTGGTTTCGATATGGGCCTGAAGGCCGGCGGCGTGCAGGGCTTCGGTCAAGGGGGCGAGGTCGTGCATGGCGGGCTCTCCGCCCGTGACCACGACCGTCTTCCGCCCGCTCTCCACGGCGGCAGTCACCAGTTCCTCCACGCTTTGGCGGGGGTGGGCGTCGGCGTCCCAGCTCTCCTTCACGTCGCACCAGACGCAGCCCACGTCACAGCCCCCGAGGCGGATGAACCAGCTCGGGGTGCCGGTGTGCGCGCCTTCCCCCTGCACCGTGGCAAAGGCCTCCATCACGGGGTAGGTGGTCGTGGCGGTCATGCCAAGCGGCCGAAGAGGTCGAATTCGGTGGCGGACTCAATGGTCACGTCCGCAAAGTCGCCGAGTCGCACGTAGGTGTCGGCTCCGCCTTCCACACGGACCTCGCAATCCACGTCGGGGCTGTCGTACTGCGTACGGCCGACGAAGATGCCGGCGTCGTTCCGGTCGAACAGGACCTTGAACGTCTTGCCCACCTTGGCGGCATTGAGCTCGGCACTGATGCCCGCCTGCAGGCCCATCACGTCTTCCACACGCTGGCGCTTGACCTCCTGCGGGACGTCGTCCTCCATCGCATAGGCGTGGGTGTCTTCCTCGTGACTGTAGGTGAAGCAGCCGAGGCGGTCGAAGCGGCTCTCCGCCACCCAGTCCATCATCTCCTTGTGGTCGTCCTCGGATTCGCCCGGGAAACCACAGATGAGCGTGGTGCGGATCGCGATGTCCGGCACACGGGAGCGGATGTCGGCGAGGAGCTTGGCCGTCTTCTCGCGGGTGATTCCGCGCCGCATGTTCTTCAGGACTTGGTCGGCGCCGTGCTGCAGCGGCATGTCGAGGTAGTGGCACACGTTGTCCCGCTCGGCCATCACGTCCAAAACGTCCATCGGGAAGCCGCTGGGGAAGGCGTAATGCAAGCGAATCCACTCGATGCCGTCCACCTCGCTCAGTCGGCGCACCAACTCGGCGAGCCGGCGCTCCTTGTACAGGTCGAGCCCGTAGTAGGTCAGGTCCTGCGCGATGAGGATGAGCTCCTTGACGCCCTGTTCCACGAGCCCCTCGGCTTGTTTCACCAGATCCTCAATGGGCGTGGAGCGGTGCTTACCGCGCATCAGCGGGATGGCGCAGAAGGCACAAGGCCGGTCGCAGCCCTCGGCGATCTTGAGGTAGGCGTAATGTTGGGGCGTGGTCAGCAGACGCTCCCCCACGAGTTCCTTGCGGTAATCCGCGTTGAGGGTTTTGAGGAGCTTCGGCAGCTCGCGGGTGCCGAAGTAGGCGTCCACCTCGGGAATCTCCTCGGAGAGTTCGTCACGGTATCGCTCGCTCAGGCAGCCTGTCACATAGACGCGTTCGACCCGGCCGTCCTGCTTGGCGTCGGCGAACTGCAGAATCGTGTCGATGCTCTGTTGCTTGGCGCTCTCGATGAAGCCGCAGGTATTGATGATGACGACTGGAGCCGCTTCGACCGGCGTGTCGTGGGTCACGTCAAAGTCGTTGGCCCGGAGTTGGTTCATTAGGACCTCAGAATCGAAGGTGTTTTTGGCGCACCCGAGGGTGACCACATGGGCGCGGCGGCGGGAGGCGGTGCGGGCCCTCATGAGTCAGGATTGTCGTCGCCGAAGGAGGCGGGGAGGAGAGAGTCGACGAATTCCATGGCGTTGAAGACCTGCAGGTCCTCGGCTTGCTCGCCGACGCCGATGAACCGCACGGGGATGTTGAATTCCTCGGCGATGCCGATGACCACGCCGCCCCGGGCGGTGCCGTCCAGTTTGGTCAGGACGAGGCCGGAGACTTCCGTGGCGGCCGTGAATTGGCGGGCCTGTTCGAGGGCGTTCTGGCCGGTGGAGCCGTCGAGGACCAGGAGGACCTCATGCGGGACGCCGGGGGCGACCTTCTGCATGACCCTCTTGATCTTGGACAGCTCGTCCATCAGGTGCTTCTTGTTGTGGAGACGACCCGCCGTGTCGACCAGCACGACGTCATGTCCCTTGGCGACCGCGCTCTCCACGGCGTCAAAGGCGACTGCAGCGGGGTCGGCGTCCTGGCCTTGGGCCACGAAGTTGGCTCCGGTGCGCTCGGCCCAGACCCGCAGTTGGTCCACAGCTGCGGCCCGGAACGTGTCGGCGGCCCCGACGGTGACTTTGAGGCCCCGCTGGGCGAACTGGTGGCAGAGCTTGCCGATGGTCGTGGTCTTGCCGACGCCATTGACCCCGACGATGAGGAAGACATAGGGTCCTTCCGTCTTCGGCAGGTCGAGGTCCATGGGTTGGTCGCCCCGGTGGGCCTCCAGCATGCCGGCAATCTCCTCGCGGAGCATGGGCAACAGGCGGTCGATGGAGGCCGCATCCTCCCGGGAGGTCCGGTCCTCGATGCGCTCGACGATCTTCATCGTGGTCTGCACGCCGATGTCGCTGGTGATCAAGGCCTCCTCCAGCTCTTCGAGCACGTCGACGTCGATGTCCTTTTTGCCGGTGACAGCCCGGGTGAGCTTTTCGAGGACACCGCGCTTGGAGCGGGCAAGGCCCTCGTCGAGGGTCTGTTTCTTCTCGGAACTGAAGATTCGCTTGAAGAAGGACATGGGGTGAAGGTAGGGGTGGATGCGACGAGGGCCGACTTCCGGTCAAGTGGAAGTCGGCCCTCGCCAGCCTCGAGGGCTGATGGACTGGAGGATCAGTTGGCGAACCAGGCCTTCACCTCGTCATTGTGCACGACCTCCTGGCGGAAGGCGTAAGCACCCGTCTTGGGGCTCTTGTACATCTTGATGCACATGGTGTGCTGCTTTCCACCTCCCTTCTGGAGCGATGCGACGGTCTTCTTTGCCATGAGTTCTCAGCTTCTGAATTACTTGATCTCCTTGTGGACCGTCATCTTCCGCAGGATCGGGTTGTATTTCTTCAACTCGATGCGGTCGGGGGTGTTCTTGCGGTTCTTCGTGGTCACGTAGCGGGACGTGCCGGGCATGCCGGAGTCCTTGTGCTCGGTGCACTCGAGGATGACTTGTACGCGGTTGCCTTTCTTCGCCATGGTCCGGGAAAATGGAGGGCAAAGATAGGGATTTCCTCTTCCAATTCCGCTTGTGGATAAGCAAGGGGGTCAAGCCGCGTTGGAAAGGGGTCCCCCGCTACTTTCGATATGATGTCCCGACGCCCTTCCAACTCCCGTCGTTCCAAGCGTTCCAAGGCTGATTCCACAGCGCGTCCGCGCAACCGCCGACTCGATGCCGACGAGGTGGGCGTGGCCGAAAAGGTCGCCACCCGGCCGTCCGGACGCAAGACCAAGGGCGGGTCAAAGGGCAAATCCAGCGCCGCCGACCGCCGGGAGGAACGCAGGTTGGCCCGCGAGGCCAAACGCGCGGAGCGTGCCGCTGCCCGGGAAGAACGGAAGGCCCGTTGGGTGGCCCGGACCGAGTGGCTTCGGGACCCGAGGGTCAAGCAGGTCATCGGCGTGCTGGCCCTGTCCAGCGGGGCCTTCATGGTGTTGGCGGGCGTCAGCGCCATCCTCGTGGGCGGGGAAGACATCCGCTTGATCGCTTCTGGCACCGAGCCCGGCGCAGGCAGCTATCGAAATCTTCTGGGGGCCCTGGGCGCCCGGTGGGCGTTCACGTTCATGCGGGGAGGCTTTGGCATCGCGGCGCCCCTGTTCGGTGTGTGGCTCCTTGCGGCGGGCGCCGGACAGTTCGCCCAAGCCCCCCAGTGGGCCCTCGGACGGCTGCTTCGCAATGTGCTGGCCGCCGCCCTCGTGATGCCTTGGGCCATCGGTTTGATCACCCTGCAGTTCGATGTAGAGACCGGTTTGGTGACGGGATGGGGCGGCGATCACCTCGTCGGCGCCGTCGGATTGTGGTTGACGCAATGGAGCCGTTTCACCCTCGGCGTCGCCGGGTCCGTGTTGTCCCTTGTGGCCGTGACCGCCATCTGGGGCGTTCTCAATCCTGGCCTGTCCGCAGCGTTGGTCGCCTTCTTTGCGCGTGAGGAGGTCGACGTCGAGGAGGAGGTGGACGAGGAGGAAGCGGGCGAGGCGCCTCGGACCGCCAGCGAACTCGCTGAGCAGGAGGAAGAATCGTGGGATCCCTATGCCGAGCCCGAGCGGATGCCCGATGGGGACTCCGAGGGAGGGGCCGAGCCGGAGACGGCGGAGGAAGACCCCTTAGGACCGCCCCGGATGATCCCTGCCGAGCCCGAGGTGGCCGCCGAGGAACCCGCCACTCCGGACGTCCCGGCGAAACCTGAGCCGGTTCCGGCTCCGGTGACCGCCCAGCCCGAGGAGGAGCCGGTTTCGACGACGACCATGGAGGTGGAGGTGGCTGCGGAGGAGGCGACCTTGAGCGAAGACGAGATCGACGCCAAGGTGCAGGCTTTCGGGGAGTATGATCCCACCCTTGACCTGAGCCGCTTCGAATTGCCCAACATCGACTTGCTCGCGGCCCACGGATCCGGCAAGACGGAGGTGAGTCCCGAGGAGCTCGAGGCCAACAAGAAGCGCATCGAGGACACGTTGAGGAACTACGGGATCGAGATCGCCAGCATCAAGGCCTCCATCGGTCCGACGGTGACCTTGTATGAGTTGATCCCCGCCCCAGGCGTTCGGATTTCGAAAATCAAGAACCTCGAGGACGACATCGCGCTGAGCCTGGCGGCCTTGGGCATCCGCATCATCGCGCCGATTCCCGGCCGCGGCACGATCGGCATCGAGGTGCCGAATTCCAATCCGGACATCGTCAGCATGCGGTCGCTCATCGCCAGCGACAAGTTCCAGAACAGCGATGCGGCCCTGCCCATCGCCATCGGCAAGACCATCTCCAACGAGACCTACGTCTTCGACCTGGCCAAGATGCCGCACATGCTCATGGCCGGTGCCACCGGTCAGGGTAAGTCGGTCGGCCTCAATGCAATGCTGGTCTCCCTGCTGTACAAGAAGCACCCGAGCCAGCTGAAGTTCGTGCTCGTCGACCCGAAGAAGGTGGAATTGACCCTCTTCAATCACATCGAGCGGCATTACCTCGCCAAGCTGCCAGACAGCGAGGAGGCCATCATCACCGACAACAGCCAGGTGGTGAGGACCATCAAGTCGCTGTGCCTGGAGATGGACCAGCGGTACGAGCTGCTGAAGAATGCGCAATGCCGCAACCTCAAGGAGTACAACGCCAAGTTCGTCCGGCGCAAGCTGAACCCAGAGAACGGCCACCGATACCTGCCCTACATCGTGCTCGTCATCGACGAGTTCGCCGACCTGATCATGACGGCGGGCAAAGAGGTGGAGATGCCCATTGCACGCCTTGCCCAGTTGGCGCGGGCGATCGGCATCCATTTGATCATCGCCACCCAGCGTCCGTCGGTGAACATCATCACCGGTACCATCAAGGCGAACTTCCCCGGCCGTGTGGCCTTCCGCGTGACCTCCAAGGTCGACAGCCGGACCATCCTCGACGCCGGCGGGGCCGACCAACTCATCGGCCGAGGCGACATGTTGCTGTCTACGGGCAACGACCTGATCCGCCTGCAGTGCGGGTTTGTCGACACGCCAGAGGTCGAGGCCATCACCGACTTCATCGGTTCCCAGCGAGGCTATCCTGAAGCCTTGATGTTGCCCGAGGTCCCGGACGAGCACAGCGAGCAAATGGCGGACATTGCGAATGAGGAGCGCGACAGCATGTTCGAGGAGGCCGCCCGCATCCTGGTCCTGCACCAGCAGGGATCGACCTCATTGTTGCAGCGGAAGCTCAAGCTGGGCTACAACCGGGCCGGACGTTTGGTCGACCAGCTGGAAGCGGCGGGCATCATCGGACCCTTTGAAGGCTCCAAGGCCCGCAAGGTTCTCATCCCGGATGAAGCATCTTTGGAACAGTTGTTGCGTGGGAGCGGTTCTGATGACGAACCCACCGCGTAATTTCGCCCCTTCCATGACGATGATGACTGCCTTTCGCCACGCCGCGATCCGCCTGATGATGGCCGTGTTCGCCTGTGTTCCCACCCTGTGCCTCCATGCGCAGACCGATCCTGCAGCCGACGAGCTGCTCCTTCGCGTGAGCGAGGCGATGCGGGGCTACGAGACTGTTCACGCCGTGTATTCCTCCAAGATGGTGGACCGCCAGAGCGATTTCGAGATGGACCAAGCCGGCGAGATTTGGGTGCAGGGTGACCGCTACCACCTTGAGCTCGGGGAGTACGTCATCATCTGTGACGGCATGACCGTCTGGACCTACGAGCCGGAAATGGGAGAATGCTACATCGATGACGCAGAGACGATTGCGGAGGATGGCATCGATCCGGCGCGCATGTTCACCATCTGGGAGGAGGGCTTCAAGAAGGTCATGAAGGGAGACGCCAAGCTCGGCGATCGCCTCGTCCAGCGCGTCGACCTCCACCCCGACGGGTCCGAGGATCGGAGCTTTCACACCATCCAATGCTACATCGATCCGGCCTCGCTGGAGGTCGTCCAGCTCATCGTCAAGGGACGGGAGGGCACCGATGTGGAGTACCGCATCGATGAATTCGAGGGCAATGGAACCATCCCCGAAGGCGCCTTCACCTTCGACAAGGCCCAGTTCCCGGGCACGACGGTCATCGACAACCGCCTCTGAGTCAGGGGATTTCGATGTCGAGATGGCCACTGGCCGGCCGCTCTTGACAGCACAGAATCCAACCTTTGGCCAAGGACTTGCTTCCGGCCCGGTCGGGCTTGGCGACGGTCCGACCATCCAACAGCCGTGCTTTGCACCGGTGACAGATTCCGCTCCGGCAATCGGCGGGCATATCGACTCCGGCTTGGTCCGCTGCCTCCAGCAGAGTGAGGTGGCGCGGGACGTCCTCCAACACTTTGGTGCCCGTCTTGGTCTGCACGGTCACCGTCGACATGAGGGTGTCCACACCGGGATCTGCCGGGTGCAGATGGGGTTGGTGATTGAAAGAATAGCGACTGTAAGCAATGGGGCGCTGCGCACTTTGGAGTCCGGTCTCCACTGCATCCATGAATCCCTGTGGTCCAGAGAGAAAGGCGTGCTCAGACAAATTCCCCCCTCCGTATTGATCCATGAGTTTGGCGACCCGGGGCCCGGTGAGCCGTCCACTTGAGTCATCTTCTCCCGTCCCGCCATCTCCAAGAATGTGGAAGACCTCCATCCTCGAGGAGTTGGCCAGCTCTTCCAATTCCTTGGCAAACATGATGTCGCGGGTAGAGGAATTAGCGTAAAACAAGGTCACGTGATGATTCGGCCGTGCGTTCAGGGCGTGCTGGGCAATGGAGTAGATGGGCGTGATGCCACTGCCGGCCGCAAAGAGGATGAGGTGGCGTGCCTGGCGGTCGAGATGCTCGGGATACAGCGTGCCTTCCGGAGGCACCACATTGAGGACATCTCCAATGCGAAGCACATCATTGAAATGCTCCGCGGCCCCTCCGCGTGTGACTTTCTTGACCGCTACTTGCGGGAGTTGTCCAGCCGGGTTGACCAAGTTGTAACTCCGGAAACAGGTCCGGTCTTGCATGTCCAGGCAGAAGGTGATGCGCTGTCCGGGCCGGTGACGGAACCGGTCGGTGAACCGGTCGCCGGGGTCCAGCGTGACGAGGACACTGTCTGGCGTCAACCTCCTCACGTTCCGCACGGTGCAGGGATGGGTCTGTGGCAGGGAAGCCGGGGAGGATGTATTGCCGGGGGGCATGAGGTGTTGCTTGGTGCACGTGCAACCGGTACACGACTTGTCCTCTGTGTTACCAGTCGACGAAGAGGAAGGTTCACTCTGATTCGTGTCCGATGCGCTAATAAGGCCGTGGGCGGCCCTGACGAAGCGCAGAATTCAGTAAGAGAGGAGCGCGCGACAGGCATCCGCCACCTTCTCGGCGTTGGGGAGGACGGCCGCTTCGAGCGTCTCATTCAAGGGAATGGCCGGAACCTCCATTGAGCCGAGGCACCGCACCGGGGCATCCAGTGATTCGAAGGCCTCTTCGGAGATCATGCCGGCCACGGCCTGCGCGAAGCTGCCCGCAGGGGGTTCCTCGGTCAGCACCAGACACCGGTGGCACCGCCGCACGGAGGCCAACACGGTCTCGCGGTCCAGCGGCACGATGCTCCTCAAATCCACAATCTCGACTTGTCCGGGCCATTCGCGGCTGGCGGCCAGTGCCCAATGCACACCGCGTCCGTAGGTCACAATGCTCAGCTTCGGTCCCTTCCGTCCCTCATCGGCCGGTTGCACGACCTTGGCCAGGCCGAGGGGCAATCGATAGTCCTCGGCGGGCTCCACGGTCTTGGCGGCCTCCGTTCCGGGCACCTTGGACCAATACAATCCCTTGTGCTCCAGCACCACGACGGGATTGGGGTCGGCCACGGCCGCCTTCAGCAGGCCCTTGAGGTCCGCGCCACAGCTGGGGTAGGCCACCTTGATGCCGCGGATGGCGGACAGCACGCTCTCGATGCTGGAGCTGTGGTAGGGGCCGCCTGAGCCGTAGGCGCCGATGGGCACGCGGATCACGCTGTGGACCGGCCATTGGCCATTGGACAGGAAATGACTGCGCGACAGCTCCGTGAACAGCTGATTCAATCCGGGCCAGAGGTAATCGGCGAACTGGATTTCGACGATGGGCTTGAGGCCGACGGCACTCATGCCCACGGTGCTGCCCACGATGAAGGCCTCTTGGATGGGGGTATTGAAGACGCGGTGGTCGCCGAATTTCTGTGCGAGTGTGGCGGCTTCACGGAACACCCCGCCTAGGCGGCCGCCGACATCCTGACCGTACAGCAGGGTCAAGGGGTCCGACGCAAGGACCTCCTGCATGGCGTGCAGGGCCTGGTCGACCATGATCTGGGGCTCAGTGTCGTCGCCTTCCCTCCGTCCGGTTTCTACTGTGCAGTCGGTGGGGGCGAAGGCGTGGGGCAACAGCGCCTCCGGGTTGGGCTCAGAGGCTCTTTGGGCCTCATCGAAGGCCGCCTCGACCTCCTTTCGGACGGCTTCAGCAGCCCGGTCCAACGTCTTGTCCTTGTGGCCGGCTTTCAGCAGGCGCGCCCTTAAGTGGGCCAAGGGGTCGCGTTCCCGGTGTTCCTCCAGGTCATCGCGGTACCATTCGCGGCGGACGCCGCTGGTGTGGTGGCCCAACAGGGGCACCTTGGCGTGGACCAGCACGGGGCGGCGTTCGGTGCGGATCAGGTCGAAGGCCCAGTCCATGGCCTCCTTGCAGGCCTCGAGGTCATGTCCGATCACGGAGCGGCATTCCAGGCCCGGGAAGGCGGAGGCGAGCGTGGTGGCGTCACCGAAGCGGATTTCGGACGAGTGGGCGGAGATGTCCCATTCGTTGTCCTGCACGAGGAACAGGATGGGCAGTTGCCGGAGGGTGGCCATGTGCAGGGCCTCGGAGACCTCACCCTCGGTCATGGCCGCGTCCCCGATGGAACAGAGCACGAGGGGCGGAGCATCCCCTTCCACGTTCTGGCCGAGCCCCTGATCCTCGCGATACTTCAGGCCCATGGCCGCACCGGTGGCCGGGATGGCCTGCATGCCCGTCGCCGAACTGTTGTGTGGGATGCGGGGCAGGCCCTCGCGCTTCAGGGCCGGATGGCCATAATAGGTGCGCCCTCCACTGAAGGGGTCGTCTGCCTTGGCGAACAACTGGAGCATGAGCTCCTTGGGGGTCATCCCGAGTCCGAGCAGCATCGCGTCGTCCCGATAATAGGCGTAGAGATAGTCTTGGGGGCCCAACCGCTCTCCGGCAGCGAGCTGGATGGCCTCTTGGCCGTTGGCACAGGCGTGCACATACTTGGCGGTCAGCTTGGCGTGCTCCTCAAAGAGGTCCGCCATGGACCGGGCCCGCACCGTGCGCTTCCAGTCTTCGATTCCCACGGATGCATTGTCCGCCTTGGCCTTGCCCATGGAGCGAAAATACTGTCAGACTTGGTCAACGCGAGTCCCGGGTCCAAACAAGATGACGGGCAATGTCAGGTATGTGCGTGGGAGTCATGGATGATGTGTAATCCACGACGTTTACGAATTCTAAAATAATTGAGGGGCATAACGTGCGGGTTGAGCGGAAGTCTCGGTCCATTCGTCGAACGTCTGCTGCGGGATTTGTAAAAGAGACGAAAGACGGTATAAATGAGACATAATTTTATTCTCAAAGCCAAATCGTTCAATTATGCTTCAACATCTACTCCGGGCCCAGTTTGCCCTGTTGTGTATGCTCACCACCGGGTGGGCCGCGTTTGCTCAATGCGAAGACCCCATTGAGTTCAATGCTGACCTCAGCTCCTACTCTGTAGAGTGCCTCAGCGATCTTCCCACTGAATGTGACGAAACCGTCACGGCCAATCGGGGAGTGACGGCCTGCATCTATGCCGAGCAGAGGCAGGTGGACAATACGTGCATCGCGACCACCGCACTTGGAACGGGTGAGGATGGCGCCATTGTTCTGTTCGATGTGGATGGAGACCCCAATGACGATCGGTATTTCGTTCCGACCGCAGCGGGTTTGACCCTGACCCAATTCGACAATGGAGTGGCCCAGGTCTCCGGTGAGGTGGCTGACATTGACAATCCGGACGCCAAGTTGACCATTCAGATCGTGTACGATCAGGGTGTCTCCGGTGCCGATTGGACGGGTGGCTTCAAGCATGACATGAGTTGTGCCCCTACCACGGATATCACGGATGCGTGGAACATTTACATTCTGAATCCCGGGTTGAGCTACCTGCTCGGTACGGGTGATCTCGATGGAACCCTTCTGACGCTCAACCACGCACCGTCCAGCGAATACTTCGGTTTCCAGGTTGGTGAGATGGCCAATGACCGCAACTGTAACTATGGTGCAGGTGGTTGGTTCAGCTATGAGGGAACCCTCAACGGACAAGCCATTCAAGGTGCTCAGGGCGACGTGTTGCTCGATTTGGAGTGTGCACCGGAAGTGGTGGATCCCTGTGGAGAGAACGAGGCCAGCGTGACCCTGATCTACACGGCCATCGACGAGGACTGTGCCGACGCTCTGACCGTGGAGCAGGTGATCAGCCGGGACGACACCACGGATCCGGAATTTGTCGATGCCCCAGGGCCCCAGACCGTGGCCTGCGCCGATGGACTTCCCGAAGTCCCCACTGTCACCGCGACGGACAACTGTGTAGACAGCGACCCCGAAGGTCCGACCGTGACCTACAGCGGCCAGACCCCGCCCTATGACCAAACGTGCACCGGCTCTTACAAGGTGGACCGGACGTGGATTGCCGAGGATTGCTCCGGCAACCAGGCTTCCCACACCCAGACGATCACGGTTGTGGATGAGGTGGCGCCGGTCATCACTGGTGGAGCCGACTACCTCGCCGAGTGCGATGGTGCCGGCAATGCCGATGAATTGGCCGATTGGCTCGCGATCCAAGGCGGAGCAACCGCCACGGACGATTGCGGCATCGTGAGCTGGAGCCATGACTATGAAGACGGCGATCTCAGCGATTTGTGCGGTGAGACCGGTTCCGTGGACGTGGTCTTTACCGCTTCGGATGATTGCGGCAATGAAAGCGACATTGAGCTGACCTTCACCATTCAAGACACGGAAGCCCCGACCCTGACGGCTGAGCCGATCGCAGAGGTTCCTTGTGAGACCTACAGCAGCGACGGCATTTACGAGGCCTCCGCCGATGACATCTGCGGAGAGGCCACGGTCGTGTTGGTCTCCGTGAACGAGGTGAGCAGCAGCTGCGCCGGTCAATACCTCCACGTCTACAAGGCGGTGGATGATTGCGGCAACGAAAGCGCCACGTACGACCAGATCGTGACGCTCATCGATGAGACGGCTCCGGAGGTGACCATCACCTGCCCGGCAGATGTCGATCTGTCAGCCGACGCGGACTGCAACGCGGACACCACGCCGGCAGCAACCGGAACGGCGACCTTCACCGCCACCGACAACTGTGACGATGACCTCGACAACACGTTGAGCCACTCCGATGCCATCGAGGAGGTCTGCGAGGGCAGCTACATCATCACGCGGACCTGGACCATCGAGTCGATGGACCACTGCGGCCTGACGTCCACGGCTTCCTGCGACCAGACGATTGCGGTCACGGACGACACGGATCCGTCCATCGACCTCGCCGCCGGCGACCTCACGGTCGAGTGCGACGGGGCCGGAAACAGCCAGGATCTGATGGATTGGCTCGCCGACAACGGCGGTGCCGAAGCCAGCGACAACTGCAGTGCCGTGAACTGGAGTCACAGCGATGCCACCTTGAGTGACCTGTGCGGTGCCACCGGTGCCGTGACCGTGACCTTCACCGCCACCGATGACTGTGGCAACAGCAGTGAGACGACGGCCACGTTCACCATTGAGGACACCACCAACCCTTCCATCGATACGGCCGCTTCGGATGAAACCGTCGAGTGTGATGGAGCCGGAAACACGGACGCCCTGAATGCCTGGCTTGCGAGTCACGCCGGTGCGGCGGCCAGCGACATCTGCGGTGGGGTGACTTGGTCCAACGATTTCGAGGGACTGAGTGACGATTGCGGTGCCACGGGCAGTGCCCTCGTGACCTTCACGGCCGCGGACGATTGTGGCAACGAGAGCACCACGAGTGCCACGTTCACCATCGAGGACACCACGGCTCCGACGTGGAATGCCTACGACACGTATGTCAACGCCGCGTGTGAGGACCTGCTCGACCCCGAGGATCCCACCTTGGTGCCGATCAGTGCCGATGACATTTGTGGCGGTGTGACCTACAGCATCGACGCCTACCAGCTCTCCGGCGGATGTCCTGGAACCTGGATGCGCATCTGGACGGCCACCGACGAGTGCGGCAACGCTTCCGTCGAGACCGAGCAGTATGTCCAACTCTTCGACATCATTGCCCCGGTTCCGGTCATCACCTGCCCGGCCGACTACACGGTCAGCGCCGACGAGAATTGCGAAGCCGACACCACTCCCGCCGCGGCAGGGGAGGCCACGGCCACCGCAACCGACAACTGCGATGACGATGTGGACATCGTGATCACGTACGTCGATGGCGAGCCCACGAGCCTGTGTGACGGCCAATACAGCTTCACCCGGACGTGGACGGCCGATGCCATGGACGACTGCGACAACCCCGCCACGACCAGCTGCGATCAGCTGATCACCGTGGAGGACACGAGTGCGCCCACCATGGACACGCCGGCTTCCGACCTCACCGTGGAGTGTGATGGCGCCGGAAACGGAGCCGACCTCTCGGGATGGCTCGCCGACAACGGTGGAGCCGAGGCCTCGGACAACTGCAGTGACATCACTTGGACCCACAGTGATGCCACCTTGAGCGACTTGTGCGCCGCGACGGGTGCCGTGACGGTGACCTTTACGGCCACGGACGACTGTGGCAACAGCACGAGCACGACGGCCACGTTCACCATTGAGGACACCACGGCACCGGCCTTCTCCGGCGATGTCGAGGTCAACATTTCCTGCGATGAGTGGAACTGCGATGCAGACGAGCTCGAAGCTCTGGGCATCTTCTCGATCGACGAGGCCTGCGGTGAGTACACCCTCGAGGCATCCTGCGTCTCCTTCTCCGGAGGCTGCGTGACGCCGATCGGCGCCTACCAGGCCAATTACACCGCCACCGACGAGTGCGGAAACACGAGCACCTTCAGCCAAATCGTCATCCTGAGTGACGACGTGAAGCCGGTGCCCACCATCGAGTGCCCGGCCGAGGCCAACCTCACGGCCGATGCCGATTGCAACGCCGATCTGGATCCGTCCAATACGGGCATGGCCACGGCCAGCGCCACGGACAATTGCGACGCAGCCCCGGAGGTCGAAGTGACCTATGTGGACGGTCCGATCACGGACGGTTGTGCCGGCAGCTACAGCTTCACGCGGACGTTCACGGCCACGGCCACGGACCACTGCGGCAATGAGGACAGCATCAGCTGTGATCAGCTCATCACCGTGAGTGACGAGACCGCGCCCGATGCTCCGGTCATTGCGGGCCCGGCGGACGCCGAGGTCCTGCTCGACGCCGATTGTGCGACGGACGCCAGCCCCGCTGTGACGGGTGAAGCCACGGCCACGGCTGCAGACAACTGCGACGCGGATCCCTCCATCGCCATCAGTTATGAGGACAGCGCTCCCACATACACCTGCGCGGGAGACGACACGGCTGAGGGCAGCTATACGTTCGTCCGGACGTGGACCGCAACGGCCACCGATGATTGCGGAAACGAAGGGGCGTCCAGCACCTACGATCAGACGATCACGGTCAGCGACGAGATGGCGCCCGACTTTGACGGCAGTGCCAACACCTATGAGATTGCGTGCGACGAGTACGACGAGAACACGTTGTATGCCGTGATGGCATCCGACAATTGCGACAGCGATGTGACCATCACGATCCTGAGCAATTCGGAGGTGAGCGGCAGCTGTGCCGGCTCCTTCCTGCGGACCTACGAGGCCACGGATGATTGCGGCAACAGCACCCAGTTCGAGCAGGCCATCAGCCTTCTCGATGAGGTGGCTCCCGAGCTCACGATCACCTGCCCGGCTGACGCCACGTTGGAGGCCGATGAGGATTGCAACGCCGACACGTCCACGGACGCCCTCGGCAACGCGATGTACACGGCCACGGACAACTGCGACACCGACTTGGACATCAGCCTGACCCACGAGGATGTGCTGACCGAGGGCTGCGAGGGCAGCTACACGATTGCCCGGACGTTCACGCTCACGGCCACGGACCATTGTGACAACACCACGACGGTGACTTGCACGCAGAACATCGCCGTGAATGATGTGACCGATCCGAGCATCGACAGCGCAGCAGCCAACCTGACGGTGGAATGCGATGGAGCTGGGAATGGCGATGATCTCGCCGGATGGCTCGCCGACAACGGCGGTGCCGAAGCCAGCGACAACTGCAGTGCCGTGACCTGGAGTCACAGCGATGCGACCCTGAGTGACCTGTGCGGTGCCACCGGTGCCGTGACCGTGACCTTCACGGCGACGGACGACTGCGGCAATGCCAGCAGCACGACGGCCACGTTCACCATCGAGGACACGACGGCCCCGGCCATCACCGCGTCCAACGAGGTGGATGTCCCGTGCGATGAGTACGATGCCACGATGGCTTACGACTACTCGGCTTCAGACGACTGCAGCGACGTGACCACGACCATCGAAGACCTGTTCTTCAGTGGTGCCTGCGAGGGCACGTACCAGCGGACCTACACCGCTA
>PKDZ01000068.1 GCA_002862785.1 Flavobacteriales bacterium | reverse complement strand
TGGGAGAGGGGGGTGTCGAAGTGCTGGGCGGAGGCGACAATGGGCAGCATCCATGTGGCCAGCAGGAGGCGAAGGGAGGTGGTGGGTTTCATGGGCAGGGTTTCGGTTCGACAAGGTAACGCGGCCTCCAAGCAAAAGGTGGCCCGAGGGTCATCGAACCCAGGGCCACTTTTTCAGTTTGGGGGGAGGGGGATTATTGCTTGAAGAAGATCGGCAGCGTGATGGTCGTGGCGATCGGTTGTCCCTCTTTCGTGGCCGGAGCCCAGGCCGGCATGGCTTCAGCGGCGGCGATGGCGGCGCTGTCCAAAGCGGGGTGCAGGGGCTCAATCACATGGGCGTTGGTCACCTCTCCGGTCTCCGAGATGGTGAACTCGACGAAGACCTTGCCTTCGACGCCATCGGCCTTGGCCGCTTCCGGATAGGTCACCTGGCCGGCAATGAACTCCATCACCTTGGCGGCGCCACCGGGGAACTCGGCCGAAATCACCTCGGAGGTGGTGTCCAGCGTCTCGTCCGCCGTGTCGGCCTGTCCGACCTCGGCGCAGGCGGTCATCATGAGGGCAGTAAGGGCCAAGGCACTGAAGCCAAAGGCCATGCGTGTGAATCGAATCATGGCCCGAAAATAGATGAAAGGGGTTAGCCGAGCCCATCCAGCACCGCCTGAACCGAGGCGCTGTCCACGTCGTGCCCCCCGTCAAAGGTGTGGAGCCGGAGCCGGTCCGGGGCCCCACCGCCCTCGATCCACGCGGCCTCTGAGCGTTGGAACCGGTCGTCGCGGTCCTGGATGTAAGGGTCCTGTGTGCCCACAATGAGGTCGAGGCGGGGCGCGTCGGCCAGGGAGCCATCCAGGCACCGCAGGTCCGATGGAATCACTCCGCTATGCGCGATGATTCCATCCCACCAACCGGCACCCCGCCCACCGAGGGCGGCCCAACGCAGCGCCGTGGCCACGCCTTGGGAAAAGCCCAGCAGGACGCGGGGGCCCTTTGCCATGCCCTCCTCAAGTTGGCCAAGCAGGGTGTCGAGGAACACGGTCTGGTCGGCGATGTCGTCCAGCCGGGCCTCCTTGGTCATCCAGCTCGCCCCGACGCGGCCCTCCGTACCCTGCAGGTAGAAGCGGTGTGCGCCCTCGGGAGCGACCACGTGCCAGCCGGCTTCGGCGAGGGGCCGGAACTTCCGGATGAAGTATTCGGGCAGTTGCCCGTAGCCGTGGAGCACGATGAGCGTGCCCCGCCGCTCCGTCTTCTCCGCGGGACCCGCCGACCACCAGCGCGCCGCGCGGGGAACGGAGAAGGAGTGGCAGACCGTGTCCATCACCAGGTCAGGTCGAGGGTGGCCGAGCCGAAGGCCGGGCAGAAGACGGAATCGACGAAGAGGCCCTCGGGCTGCCCGATGAGGGCCACCTCGAGGTCGGCGCCCCACGTCATCCAGCGGTCGCCGTGCATGAGGCAGGTCCAACTCGAGTCTGCCCCGACGCCTTCGAGGAGAACCTGTTCGGTCTCACAGCACGGACAGGGGAAGGCTTCCCCGAGGTTGAACAGGATGACATCCGTGCTGTCCTCCGGGGGCACGCTGGCGAGGTTCACGTGAAGGGTGCAAATGGCATTCATCGGCACCGGCAGGTCGATGGGCACGTTGGGCAGGAGTCCATCCGGGTTCAGTTCGCCCGCCGTGGTGAAATGGAGCGGAGCCGAGGCGGTCCACCGCAGGCTATAGCTGCTCCGTCGCTCGAACTCCGCGATGAACCCGCCGGAGGCATCGGACATCGCCGAGGCCACCTCCTCCTCCGCCTGCAACGCGCCGTCCAATACGGCCCGCTCGAACAGGCTCCATTGGGCGCCTTCCACGGCTTGATTCGACGGCACGGTCCTCACCTCGCCCTCCACCCGGAGCGACATCGGCTCGGAGGTCCGGTTGCATCCCGCAACGATCAGGACCGTCACAGTCAGAAAAGTCAGGAGGCCAGCGCGCGTCATCCCAGCACCTCAAGTTTGGCGAATTTCAGGAGCAGCTGCTTCTGGCCTGCTGAGGGGAAGAAGACCGTGGCTTTGACGTTGGGCTCTTCGCCCTCCAGCTTGAGCACCTTGCCCTTGCCGAAGCGCGCATGCTTCACCTCCACCCCTGGAGTGATTCCTCCGGAGGAGGCCGGCGCGACACCGGGCTCCGCTGCAGTGCCCGGGGCGGAAGCCGACACCTTCTTCATGCCCGGTTTGGGTGGGGTGGTGGTCCGCGGGCCGGAACCGGAGGGCATCGGCTTGTAGAAGGAGGTCCGCGCCGTGTTGAAGTCGAACGGCTCAGGGCGTCGCGCGCTGACCGTGGGCAGGTTGAGATACTGTTCGTCGATTTCCTCGATGAAGCGGGACGGCTCGTTCTGGATGAGTTGACCCCACCGGTAGCGGGTGAGGGCATAGCTCAATGTGGCCTGTTTCTCCGCCCTGGTCAGCGCGACGTAGAACAGGCGGCGCTCCTCTTCCAGTTCCTCCCGGGTGTTGAGGGCCATTTGGCTGGGGAACAGGTTTTCCTCCAGACCCACTACATATATGTAAGGGAACTCAAGGCCCTTGGCAGCATGGATTGTCATCAGGGAGACCTTGTCGTCATCCCCATCATCTTGATCTGCGTCGGTGAGCAGGGCCACGTCCACAAGGAAGTCCCCCATGGTCCGGAGGGCGTCCGGGTTGGCCGGGTCGACCGCATCCGAGAACTCCTTCATGCCCGCGAGCAGCTCCTCGACGTTTTCATAGCGGGCCACGCCCTCGGGGGTCTTGTCCTTGTGCAGCTCCCGGAGCAAGGCCGTGTGCTGGGCAATGTGGTGACCAAGGTCGAAGGCACTGGCCGTCTCGAGCCGCGTGGCGAACCCGGAGATCATGGTGGCGAAGTCCTGCAGTTTGCCCCACGCGGCGCCTTTGAGGTCCTCCGGTTTCTTGAGCGGATCCTGCAGCACATCCCACAGGGCGCATTCGTGGTTCGCCGCGGCGACGGTGAGCCGGTCCATGGTCGTCTTCCCGATGCCCCGGGCCGGATAGTTGACCACACGCTTGAAGCTTTCGTCATCGGCCGGATTGGCCGTGAGGCGGAAGTAGGCGATCAGGTCCTTAATCTCCTTGCGCTGGTAAAAGCTGAGGCCCCCGTAGATGCGGTAGGGGATGTTCCGCTTGCGGAGCTGCTCTTCGAAGGCGCGGGACTGGGCATTGGTCCTGTAGAGGATGGCGAAGTCTTGGTGGCGGGCCTGCTCCCTCGACCGCGTGGTCAGGATGCCGTCCGCCACGTGGCTGCCCTCGTCATTGTCGCTCAGGGCCCGGTGCACGTCAATCTTGTCTCCGTCCGCGTTGCCGGTCCACACTTCCTTGCGAATCTGGTCCTGGTTCTTGGCGATGACCGTGTTGGCGGCCTCGACGATGGTCTTCGTACTCCGGTAGTTCTGCTCAAGCTTGTAGACCACGCAGTCGGGGTAGTCCCGTTGGAAGTTGAGGATGTTCTGGATGTTGGCCCCGCGGAAGCTGTAGATGCTCTGCGCGTCGTCGCCGACCACGCAGACGTTTTCCCGGGCGGCACCGAGCTGGCGGATGATGAGGTACTGGGCGAAGTTGGTGTCCTGATACTCATCGACGAGGATGAAGGCGAACTTCTGCTGGTACTTGTGGAGCAGGTCGGGGAAGTCTCGCAGCAGGACGTTGGTCTTGAAGAGCAGGTCGTCGAAGTCCATCGCCCCCGAGCGCTGGAGCCGAAGGTTGTATCCGGCATAGATCTCCGCGATGCGCGGCCGGCCCGCCTGCTGGTCTTCCCCCATGATGTCGGGGTTGGCCGCATAGTCCTGCGGACCGATGAGGTTGTTCTTGGCACCGGAGATGCGGCCATGGATCGAATTGGGTTTGTAAAGCTTGTCGTCGAGGCCGAGGCCCTTGATCACATCCTTGATGACGCTCCGGCTGTCCTGAGTGTCATAGATGGTGAAGTTGGAGGGGTAATTGATCCGCTCGCTTTCGATCCGGAGGATGCGGGCAAAGACGGAGTGGAAGGTGCCCATCCAGATGTTGCGGGCTTCCGCATCGCCCACGATGTGGCCGATGCGGCCCTTCATCTCGCGCGCGGCCTTGTTGGTGAACGTGAGGGCGAGGATGGAGAACGGGTCGACCCCCTGGTCGATGAGATGGGCGATGCGGTGGGTGAGGACGCGCGTCTTGCCGGAACCGGCTCCGGCGACCACCATCATGGGGCCTTCGATGTGGCCGGCGGCGGCCCTCTGTGCGTCGTTCAATCCCTCGAGCATCTCCATGTGTCAAAAGTAGCGGGATTGGGTTCCAGCACGTTGGGTGGGGTTCACCGGATGCAGTGGAATCATCTGCACATTTCCATGTTGGAATTCCCGGCATTTCACGTAGTTTTGCACCCCCGTTGAAAAATGGGGCAGTGGGCTTTTTGCCCCTGTTTGTTCGAAAAAGACGCAGATAACAAGCAATGCCGACGATCCAACAGTTGATCCGCAAAGGCCGCACGGACAAGGTGTATACCTCCAAGTCCGCCGCGCTCGATTCCTGTCCGCAGAGACGGGGCGTGTGCGTGCGTGTGTACACGACCACGCCGAAGAAGCCGAACTCCGCCATGCGGAAGGTGGCGCGTGTTCGCCTGACCAACGGCAACGAAGTGAATGCCTATATCGGTGGTGAGGGCCACAACCTTCAGGAGCACAGCATCGTGCTCGTTCGCGGAGGCCGTGTGAAGGATCTCCCCGGTGTGCGGTACCACATCGTCCGCGGCGCCCTCGACACCGCGGGTGTGGAAGGCCGCAACCAGCGTCGTTCCAAGTACGGTACCAAGCGTCCCAAGAAGTAATCCATCATGCGTCGCAGACAAGCAAAGAAGCACCCGCTGATTCCGGACCCCCGGTTCAACGATACCGACGTCACGTACTTCGTGAACAACCTCATGCTCAAGGGCAAGAAGAGCACGGCGTTCGACATCTTCTACACGGCCATCGACAAGGTGACCGAGCGCACGGGAGAAGATGGCCTCGAGCAGTGGAAGCAAGCCGTGGATGCCGTGACCCCGAATGTGGAAGTCCGCAGCCGCCGTGTTGGTGGTGCCACCTTCCAGATTCCCCAGCCCATCCGCGACAGCCGGAAGCGCAGCATGGCCGTGAAGTGGATCATCAGCTACGCCCGTCTCCGCAACGAGAAGACGATGGCGGACCGCCTGGCGGCTGAAATCATCGCCGCGAACAAGGGCGAAGGCGCCACGTTCAAGAAGAAAGAAGACACCCACCGGATGGCAGAGGCAAACAAGGCCTTCTCCCATTTCCGGTTCTGATCGACCCCAAACCAACCCACCACCTCCGAAATCATGTCCAAGAGGGACCTCAATTTCACGCGGAACATCGGCATCATGGCCCACGTCGATGCTGGCAAGACCACCACGACGGAGCGCATCCTGTACTACACGGGCATCTCCCACAAGATTGGTGAGGTGCACGATGGTGCGGCCACCATGGATTGGATGGAGCAGGAGCAGGAGCGCGGCATCACCATTACGTCCGCTGCCACCACCTGTTTTTGGAAGTTCGAAGACCAGGACTACCGAATCAACATCATTGACACTCCTGGACACGTGGACTTCACCGTGGAGGTGGAGCGTTCCCTGCGTGTGCTCGACGGAGCCGTCGGTCTGTTCTGTGCCGTTTCTGGTGTGGAGCCGCAGTCCGAGACCAACTGGGGCCTGGCGGACAAGTACAACGTGCCCCGCATCGGCTTCGTGAACAAGATGGACCGTTCCGGTGCCGATTTCTTCAACGTGCTGGAGCAGATCCGTGAGATGCTGGGAGCCAACCCGGTTCCGCTGCAGGTGCCGATCGGTGCCGAGGATGACTTCAAGGGCGTGGTCGACCTGCTCACAGGCAAGGCCATGGTCTGGAATGAAGAGGACATGGGCATGACCTTCACCGAGGTGCCGGTGCCGGACGACCTGGTCGATACGGTGGCCGAGTACCGCGAGAAGCTGGTCGAAGCCGTCGCCGAGCAGGACGACACCCTCATGGAGAAGTTCTTCGAGGACCCCGACAGCATCACCGAAGCCGAGATGGTCGCCGCCATCCGGAAGGCCACGATTGCCATGGACATCACCCCGATGCTCTGCGGTTCCGCCTTCAAGAACAAGGGTGTGCAGACCATGCTCGACGCCGTGATGCGGTACCTCCCGTCCCCTTACGACATCGGTGAGATTGTCGGCATGAACCCCGACAATGAGGAGGAACAGGTGGTGCGCCACAGCGACCCGGACGAGCCGTTCTCCGGCCTTGCCTTCAAGATTGCCACCGACCCGTTCGTGGGCCGTCTGTGCTTCGTGCGCGCCTACTCCGGCATCCTTCCCGCCGGCTCCTACGTCAAGAACACCCGTTCCGACAAGAAGGAGCGGATCAGCCGCATCTTCCAGATGCACTCCAACAAGCAGAACCCGATTGACCAGCTCGAGGCCGGTGACATCGGTGCTGTGGTCGGCTTCAAGGACATCCGCACGGGCGACACGCTCTGCTCCGAGGGCCACCCCATCACGCTGGAGAGCATGACCTTCCCGGATCCAGTGATCGGCATCGCCATCGAGCCGAAGTCCCAGGCGGACATCGACAAACTCGGCAACGGCCTCGCCAAGCTTTCCGAGGAGGACCCCACCTTCCGGGTCCACACGGACGAGGACAGCGGCCAGACGGTCATCTCCGGCATGGGTGAGTTGCACCTCGACGTTCTCGTCGACCGCCTCAAGCGCGAGTTCAAGGTGGAGTGCAACCAGGGCCAGCCGCAGGTCGCGTACAAGGAGGCCATCTTCGGCACCACGGATCACCGGGAGGTCTATAAGAAGCAATCTGGTGGCCGCGGTAAGTTCGCCGACATCATCGTCAAGATCGGTCCGTCCCCGACCCCGGAGGAGGAAGGTCTCGTCTTCAAGAACTCCGTGAAGGGTGGAAACGTCCCGAAGGAATTCGTTCCTTCCGTTGAGAAGGGGTTCAAGGACGCCATGGGCACTGGAGTGCTCGCTGGCTATCCGATGGACAGCATGTCTGTGGAGCTCATGGATGGTTCATTCCACGCGGTGGACTCCGACCAGCTCTCCTTCGAGTTGGCGGCGAAAATGGCGTACAGACATGCCATCAAGAGCTGCACGCCCAAGATTCTCGAGCCCATGATGTCCCTGGAGGTGCGTACCCCGGAGGCGAACATGGGTGATGTCATCGGCGACCTCAACAAGCGCCGTGGCATGGTCGAAGGCACCGACGAGCGCGGTGGCAAGACCATCGTGAAGGCCAAGGTGCCCCTGAGCGAGATGTTCGGTTACGTGACCGATCTGCGGACGCTGACCTCCGGTCGCGCCGACAGCAGCATGACGTTCAGCCACTACGCCGAGGCTCCGACCAACGTGGCGGAGGCCGTGATCGCAGAAGCACAAGGAAAATAAGTCAACGCCAGATGGCCCAGAAGATCCGCATCAAGCTGAAGAGCTACGACCACAACCTGGTCGACAAGTCTGCCGAGAAGATCGTGAAGACGGTCAAGTCGACGGGCGCCGTGGTGAGCGGTCCGATTCCGCTCCCGACGCACCAGCGCATCTATACCGTGCTGCGTTCGCCGCACGTCAACAAGAAGTCGCGAGAGCAGTTCGAGCTCAGCGCCTACAAGCGTCTGCTGGACATCTACAGCAATTCTTCCGCCACCGTCGACGCGCTGATGCGCCTCGAGCTGCCGAGTGGTGTGGAGGTCGAAATCAAAGTGTGACATGCCCGGATTGATTGGAAAAAAGGTCGGCATGACCAGCATGTACAGTGAGGCGGGCAAGAACCTGCCCTGC
The DNA here is from genome assembly GCA_002862785.1 of Flavobacteriales bacterium. GTDB lineage: Bacteria > Bacteroidota > Bacteroidia > Flavobacteriales_D > Sanyastnellaceae > UBA8752. The sequence continues at coordinate 14,509 of PKDZ01000068.1, read as the reverse complement.
ACTGTGCTGGAAGTGGGACCCTGCGTCGTGACGCAGGTCAAGACCGCAGACAAGGACGGCTATGCCGCCGTTCAGGTGGGATTCGGTGACCGCAAGGAGAACCGCACCAGCAAGGCCATGGCCGGTCACTTCAAAAAGGCCGGTGTGCATGCCCGCCAGCAACTCGCTGAATTCAGCGGCTTCGAGCAGGAGTACAACCCCGGTGACGAGGTGAAGCTCGAGGACGTGTTCCAAGAAGGAGAGTTCGTCTCCGTCATCGGCACCAGCAAGGGCCGGGGCTTCCAGGGCGTCGTCCGCCGTCACGGCTTCGGCGGTGTCGGTCAGGCCACGCACGGTCAGCACAATCGCATGCGCGCCCCGGGCGCCATCGGTGCGGCCTCAACGCCGGCCCGTGTCTATAAAGGCATGCGCATGGCTGGCCAGATGGGCAACTCCCGCGTGACCATCGAAAACCTCGAAGTGCTCAAAATCATGTCTGAGGAGGGACTCCTCGTCGTGAAGGGTGCCGTCCCTGGACACAAAGGCGCCACTGTCATCGTCCGCAAGCCTGAAGCGTAAGTCATGAAAGTCCCCGTTTACAACATCGAAGGCAAGAAGACCTCCAGCAAGGAGCTGAGTGCGGACGTGTTTGGCATCGAGCCGAACGACCACGCCATTTACTTGGATGTCAAGCGCTACCTCGCCGCCCAGCGGCAGGGCACGCACAAGGCCAAGGAGCGCGCTGAGATCCAGGGTTCCACCAAGAAGATCAAGCGTCAGAAGGGAACGGGCGGTGCCCGTGCCGGTTCCATCAAGAACCCGCTCTTCGTGGGAGGAGGTACCATCTTCGGCCCGCGTCCTCGGAAGTACGACATCAAGCTCAACAAGAAGGTGACCAAGCTCGCTCGCAAGAGCGCCCTGGCCTACAAGGCCAAGGAGGAGGGCATCCGCATTGTCAAGGGTCTGTCCATGGACGCCCCGAAGACCAAGGAGCTGCTCGACACCTTTGGCAAGCTTGGCCTCGCCGACCAAAAAACCTTGGTTGTGGTGCCGGAGCTGAGCCGCGCGCTCTACCTGAGCAGCCGCAACCTGCCCAAGCACCGCGTCATGACGGCCGGTGACCTGAGCACCTATGACATCATGAACTGCCGTCAGATCGTCTTCGTGGACAACGCTCACGAGGTCATCACCGGCCTTCTCACCGCCTGAAGTCATGAAGAACATCCTCATCAAGCCGTTGATCACCGAGAAGATGACCGCCGAGAGCGAGCGCATCAACGCCTACGGGTTCGTGGTGAACGACGACGCCAACAAGTCTGAGATCAAGGACGCCGTAGAGAAGACCTACGGTGTGACCGTGGCCGGCGTGCGCACCATGCGCGTCGACGGCAAGGTCCGCAGCCGATTCACCCGCACCGGTGTCCTCCGCGGACGCTCCGAGTGCTACAAGAAGGCCATCGTCCGCCTCGTGGACGGTGACGTCATTGATTTCTACGAGAACATCTAAGGAACCATGGCAGTTCGCAAGTTCAATCCCATCACGCCCGGCATGCGGCACAAGGTGTTGTCCAAGTTTGACAGCATCACGACCGACAAGCCGCACAAGCCGTTGCTGGAGCCGCTCAAGAAGCGCGGAGGCCGGAACAACGACGGAAAGATGACCATGCGTTACCGCGGTGGCGGTCACAAGCGGATGTACCGCGTGATCGACTTCAAGCGGGACAAGCACGGCGTCGGCGCCGAGGTCCTCACGATCGAGTACGATCCGAACCGCAGTGCCCGCATCGCCCTGGTGGAATACACCGACGGGGAGAAGCGCTACATCGTCGCCCCGGAAGGACTCCAGGTCGGCCAGAAAATCATGAGCGGCGAGAAGGCCGCCCCGGAGGTGGGCAACGCCCTCTTCCTGGCCGACATCCCGCTCGGTACCATGATTCACAACATCGAGCTGCACCCCGGCCGTGGCGCCAACATCGCCCGCTCTGCCGGAGCCTCCGCTCAGCTCAAGGCCCGGGATGGCAAGTATGCCATCATTGCCTTGCCAAGCGGTGAGGTGCGCATGATCCTGACCACCTGCCTGGCCACCATCGGAAGCGTTGGCAACAGCGAGCACAACCAGCAGGTGTCCGGCAAGGCCGGCCGCAGCCGCTGGCTCGGTCGCCGCCCGCGTGTCCGTGGAGTGGTCATGAACCCGGTCGACCACCCGATGGGTGGTGGAGAGGGCCGCAACGCCGGTGGCCACCCGCGCAGTCGCAATGGCATTCCTGCCAAGGGTTACAAGACCCGCGACAAGCAGAAGCATTCGTCCAAGTACATCATCGAACGCCGTAAGAAGTAAGACATGGCACGTTCGCTCAAGAAACCCCCCTTCGTCCACTACAAGCTCATGCAGCGTGTAGAGGCCATGCAGGAAAGCGGCAAGAAGTCGGTCATCAAGACCTGGAGCCGCGCCAGCATGATCACGCCGGAATTCGTCGGCCTGACCATCGCCGTGCACAACGGCCGCCAGTTCATCCCGGTGTTCGTCACCGAGAACATGGTGGGCCACAAGCTCGGTGAGTTCTCTCCGACCCGCACCTTCCGTGGACACGCGGACAACAAGAAAGACAAGGGACGTCGCTGACGGCCGGAATCACGATCATCATGGGAGCCCGTAAAAGAAACGCAGCAGAAGCCCGCAAGGAGGCCATGTCCAAAGTGGCCATTGCGAAGCTGAACGATTGCCCGACCTCTCCTCGGAAGATGCGCCTCGTGGCGGACATCATCCGCGGCAAGGACGTGGTCAGCGCCTTGAACATCCTGAAGTTCAGCTCGAAGGAGGCCAGCGGCCGGATGGAGAAGCTTCTCCGATCCGCCATCGCCAACTGGGAGGCCAAGAACGAAGGCAGCCGTCCCGAGGAGGCCGGTCTGTATGTGAGCGAGGTCAAGGTCGACAGCGCCCGGATGCTCAAGCGCATCCAGCCCGCTCCGCAGGGCCGTGCCCACCGCATCCGCAAGCGCTCCAACCACGTGACGCTCATCGTCGATAGCCTGAAGAAGTAATGGGACAGAAGACACACCCCACCGGCAACCGCCTCGGTTTCATCAAGGGATGGGACTCCAACTGGTATGGAGGCAAGAACTACGTCGACAAGATTGTCGAGGACGACAAAATTCGGAAGTACCTCCGGGCCCGTCTCGTCAAGGCCAGCATGTCCCGCGTGGTCATCGAGCGCACCATGAAGCTCGTGACCGTGACCATCCACACGGCCCGCCCCGGTGTCATCATCGGCAAGGGCGGCCAGGAGGTCGACAAGCTGCGTGAAGAGCTGAAGAAGCTCACCCGCAAGGAAATCCAAATCAACATCTTCGAGATCAAGCGTCCGGAGCTCGATGCCCGCCTCGTGGCCGAGAGCGTCGCCCGCCAGCTCGAGGCGCGAATCAGCTACCGCCGGGCCATCAAGATGTCCATCGCCAGTTCCATGCGGATGGGCGCCGAGGGCATCAAGATTGGCATCGCCGGTCGTCTCAACGGTGCGGAAATCGCCCGTTCCGAAACCTTCATGGAAGGACGCGTGCCGCTGCACACCTTCCGTGCCGACATCGATTACGCATTGGTCGAGGCGCACACCACGTACGGCCGCATTGGCGTCAAGGTGTGGGTCTTCCGCGGTGAGGTCTACGGAAAGCAAGACCTGAGCCCGTCCGACCCGAGCAAAGAAGACAAGCGTGGAGGACGTGGAGGTCGCGGAGGCGATCGCCCGGAGCGCCGCCGCCGCCGTCGTGAACCCCGCAGCTAAAGCCAACCGTCATGCTTCAGCCGAAAAGAACGAAATACAGGAAGATGCAGAAGGGCCGCGTGCGCGGCCTTGCCCAGCGTGGCAGCAGCATCGCGTATGGCACCTATGCCATCAAGACGACGGACATGGGGTTCATCACCTCCCGTCAGATCGAGTCCGCCCGTATCGCCATCAACCGCTACATGAAGCGTGAGGGCCAGGTGTGGATCCGAATCTTCCCGGACAAGCCGATCACGAGCAAGCCGCTCGAGGTGCGGATGGGTAAGGGTAAGGGTGCCGTCAGCCACTGGGTCGCGCCGGTCAAGCCGGGTCGCGTCATGTTTGAAGTGGACGGCGTGCCGGCGGATGTGGCCCAGGAGGCCTTGCGTCTGGGGGCCCAAAAGCTCCCGGTCCGCTGCAAGTTCGTTGCCCGTTACGACGCCTAATTGAGGAACAGATGAAGATGAGTGAAATCACCGGTCTCAGTGACCTCGACCTCAAGGAGCGCATCGCTGCCGATCGCGAAGCGTTGCAGAAGCTCCGGTTCAACCACACGATTGCCGGCCTCGAGAGCCCGTTCCAGCTTTGTCAGAAGCGCCGGGACATTGCCCGCATGTTGACCGAGTTGAATTCCCGGAAGAACGCCAAAGCAGAAGAACAGAAGTCATGACCGCCGAGCAGACCGCAACAGAGCAGGCCACGGACAAGCGCAACCTCAGGAAGGTGCGCCAAGGCATCGTCACCTCCAACAAGATGCAGAAGACCATCACGGTGACGGTCGAGTCCAAGGAGAAGCATCCTCAGTACTCCAAGTTCGTGAAGCGCACCAAGAAGTTCACCGCACACGATGAGCAGGAGACCTGCGGCATCGGAGATACGGTGCGCATCATGGAGACGCGCCCCCTGAGCAAGAACAAGTGCTGGCGCCTCGTGGAGGTGGTGGAGCGGGCCAAGTAATCCGAGGCCCAGAACTGAAAGAAAGCAAGAGCCATGATCCAGCAAGAATCCCGGATGGCGGTCGCCGACAACAGCGGAGCACGTGAAGTGCTGTGCATCCGCGTGCTCGGTGGTACGCGCCGGCGCTACGCCAGCATCGGCGACAAGGTGGTCGTGACCGTCAAGGATGCCACTCCGAATGGAGGCATCAAGAAGGGCACGGTCAGCAAGGCCGTGATTGTCCGCACCAAGAAGGCTGTGCGTCGTCCCGACGGATCCTACATCCGTTTCGACGACAATGCCTGCGTCCTCCTCAACACCACGGGCGAAATCCGCGGTACCCGCATCTTCGGGCCGGTGGCCCGTGAGCTGCGTGAGAAGGACTTCATGAAAATCGTTTCTCTCGCACCTGAGGTGCTCTGAATGCCAGCCATCATGTATAAGCGCGTCAAGATCAAGAAGGGAGACACCGTGAAGGTTATTTCCGGCGGCAACAAGGGAAAGACGGGAACCGTGATGCAGGTGCTCCGCAAAGAGGACCGTGTCCTCGTGGAGAGCGTCAACATGGTGACCAAGCACGTCAAGCCCAGCCCGGCCAACCCCCAGGGCGGCATTGAAAAGAAAGAGGCCCCGATCCACATCTCCAATGTGATGGTCGTCGACGGCGATGGCAATGCCACGCGTGTCGGCCGCCGCCGCGGTGACGATGGGAAACTGGTCCGCTACAGCAAGAAATCAGACCAATCGCTGAACTGATGAGCTACGTACCCCGACTCAAGAAGCAGTACGACGACGAAGTCGTGCCGAAGCTCCAGGAGCGCTTCGAATACAAGAGCTTCATGCAGGTCCCCAAGATTGAGAAGATTTGTCTCAACCAGGGCCTCGGCAAGGCCATCGCGGATCGCAAGATCATCGACGGTGCCCTCGAGGAGCTCGCCCAGATCACAGGCCAGAAGCCGGTGACCACATACTCCACCAAGGACGTGTCGAACTTCAAGCTGCGCAAGGGCATGCCGGTCGGCGCCCGTGTGACGCTGCGTCGCGAGCGCATGTACGAGTTCCTCGACCGCCTGATCCACGTCTCCCTGCCGCGTACGCGCGACTTCCAGGGCGTGAAGGCGACGGGATTCGATGGCCGCGGCAACTTCAGCTTCGGCATCCAGGAGCAAATCATTTTCCCGGAAATTGACCTCGACAAGGTGAAGCACCTCAACGGAATGCACATCACCATCGTCACGAATGCCCGCACCAATGAGGAAGCCAAGGAGCTCCTCGCGGCCTTCGGTTTCCCCTTCAAGAAGAACTGATAGATATGGCCAAGGAATCCATGAAAGCGCGCGAGCGCAAGCGTGAGCGCCTCGTCGCCCGTTACGCCGCCAAGCGCAAGGCCCTGAAGGAGGCCGGTGACTGGGAGGGACTGCAGAAGCTCCCCAAGAACTCATCTCCCGTGCGCCTGCACAACCGTTGCCAACTGACGGGTCGCCCCCGCGGTTACATGCGTCAATTCGGCATCAGCCGGGTGACGTTCCGCGAGATGGCCCTTGAAGGCAAGATCCCCGGAGTCAAAAAAGCAAGCTGGTAAGTCATGCATTCAGATCCGATCGCCGATTTCCTGACGCGCATCCGCAACGGTCAGATGGCCGGCCACAAAGTGGTCGAGATTCCCGCGTCCAACATCAAGAAGGAGATCACCAAGATCCTCTTCGACAAGGGATACATCCTGAGCTACAAGTTTGTGGAGGAGGGACCCCAAGGCACCATCAAAGTCGCCTTGAAGTACCACCCCAAGACGCGCCGCCCCGCCATCACCGAGATGCAGCGGATGAGCAAGCCGGGCCTCCGTACCTACCGTGGTGCCGATGACCTGCCGCGCATCCTCAACGGCCTCGGCATTTCCATCCTCAGCACGTCCAAGGGCGTGATGACGGACAAGGAGGCCAAGCACATGAACGTGGGAGGGGAAGTCCTCTGCTACGTGTACTGATTCGAAAAGAGAGAACTGATGTCCAGAATCGGAAAAGCCCCCGTTGTCATCCCGTCCGGCGTCACCGTCGCGGTGGAGGGCAACGTGTTCACGGTCAAGGGGCCGAAGGGCGAGCTCGAGCAGGAGTTTGACCCCGCCATCGGCGTGACCGTCGAGGAGAATCAGGTGCGCTTCACGCGTCCGACCGACCAGCCCGACCACCGGGCCAAGCACGGCCTGTACCGTTCGCTGTGCGCCGGCATGGTTGAAGGTGTGACGAATGGGTACAAGAAGGAGCTTGAGCTCGTGGGTGTGGGATTCCGTGCCCAGGCCTCTGGTCAGCAGTTGACCCTCGCCCTCGGTTTCAGCCACCCCATCGTCATTGAACTCCCGAAGGAAGTGAAGGTGACCGCCGAGTCCCAGAAGGGCTCCAACCCCAAGGTGACCCTCGAGAGCCACGACAAGCAGCTCATCGGCACGGTCGCCGCCAAAATCCGTTCCCTGCGGAAGCCGGAGCCCTACAAGGGCAAGGGTGTCCGCTACGTGGACGAGTACATCCGCCGCAAGGCCGGCAAGTCCGCGGCCAAGTAATCGAATCCGCCATGTCCGTAGCAAGCAAGAAACTCAAGACCCGCATGCGCATCAAGGCGCGCATTCGTGGCAAGATCAGCGGGACGGCCGCGCGCCCGCGCCTGACCGTGTTCCGTTCGAACAAGCAGATCTACGCCCAGGTGGTGGACGATTTGTCTGGAAAGACCCTCGCGAGCGCCAGCTCCCGTGCCATCAAAGAGGCGCAGGGTGTGGCCAAGATCGAGCAGGCCAAGATGGTCGGCACAAAGGTGGCCGAGGTCGCCAAGGCTGCCGGTGTCGAGTCCGTCGTGTTCGACCGCAATGGATACCTATACCATGGCCGGGTGAAGAGCCTCGCCGACGCCGCGCGTGAGGGCGGACTCCAATTCTGATTTCGAGATGAGAGACAACAACAACCGTCGGCGCAACGACCGGGACAATCAGCCCGAGAGCGACATCAAGGACCGTTTGGTCACGATCAACCGTTCGACCAAGACCACCAAGGGTGGCCGCACCTTCACCTTCACCGGCATCGTCGTTGTCGGCGATGAGAAGGGAAAGGTGGGTCACGGATCCGGCCGCAGCCGCGAGGTGGTGACCGCCATCCAGAAGGGCATCGAGGATGCCAAGAAGAACATGGTGGAGGTGCCCGTGATCAACGGTACCGTTCCCCATGCCCAGGAGGCTGTTTATGCGGGAGCCCGCGTGCTCGTCAAGCCGGCCACTCCGGGTACGGGTGTGATCGCCGGTGGCGCCATGCGCGCTGTGCTCGAGAGCGCCGGCATCAAGGATGTTCTTGCGAAGTCCCTCGGTTCTTCCAACACCCAGAATGTGGTGAAGGCCACCTTCAAGGCTCTCACGATGATGCGCAGCGCCTCCGATGTGGCCGACCTGCGCGGCATCTCCGTCCACCGCGTCTTCAACGGATGAGCACCATGGCCAAGATCAAGATCACCCAGGTGCGCAGCGCCATCAACCGTCCGAAGCGCCAGAAGTTGACCCTTCAGGCCCTCGGTCTCAAGAAACTCAACAACCCTGTGGAGCACGAAGCCACCCCCCAGATCCTGGGCATGGTGCGCAAGGTGAGCCACCTCGTCAAGGTTGAAGAACAGTAATCCCCTACCAGCACAATCATGAATCTCAACAGCCTCAAGCCGGCAAAGGGTTCCATCAAGCAGCGCAAGCGAGTTGGTCGTGGTGAGGGCTCCGGACACGGAGGAACCTCTACCCGCGGTCACAAGGGCGCGAAGTCCCGTTCGGGCTACAAGTCCAAAATCGGATTCGAGGGTGGCCAAATGCCGCTCCAGCGCCGCGTGCCGAAGTTCGGTTTCAAGAACCCGAACCGCGTCGAGTACAAGGGCATCAATCTCGATACGCTCCAGGAGCTCATCGACCGGAAGTCCCTGACCGAAATCACCCCGGCCCTCCTCGTGGAGAATGGCCTCGCCCAGAAGAAGGACCTCGTGAAGATCCTCGGACGCGGTGAGCTCAAGGCCGGCATCAAGGTGTCTGCGCACAAGTTTTCCGCCACCGCTCAGGCCGCCATCGAGGCAGCCGGTGGCAGCATCGAAGCCATTTCCTGATCATGGGTCGCTTTTTCAATAAACTGCGAGACATCTGGTCCCATGAGGAGTTGCGGAAGCGCCTGGGCATCACGCTCGGGTTCATCCTGATCTACCGCGTTGGAAGCTTCATCGTCCTCCCCGGTGTCGACAGCGACACCCTGCAGGAGCAGATGAGCGCCCTCGGCGGCGGCGGACTCGGTGACATCCTCTCCCTGTTCACGGGTGGGGCCTTCACGCGGGCTTCCATCTTCGCGCTCGGCATCATGCCGTACATCTCCGCGAGCATCATCATGCAGCTCATGGGCCTCGCGGTCCCGAGCATCCAGAAGATGCAGGCCGAAGGAGAGAGCGGCCGGAAGAAAATCAACCAGTGGACTCGCTTCCTGACCATTGCCATCACGCTGGTGCAGGCTCCGGGCTACCTCGCGTCCTCTGTGGTCTCCGTGCCGGGTGCCGTGGCGAACCCGACCGCCTTCTGGTGGTTCAGCGCCGTCCTCATCTTGACGAGCTCCACCTTGCTCATCATGTACCTCGGAGAGCGGATCACTGAGCGCGGTGTCGGAAACGGCATCAGCCTGCTCATCATGATCGGCATCATTGCTACGTTCCCGCAGGCCATCATCCAGGAGTTCAATCACCCGGACACCAACCTGTACTTCTTCCTCGTGGAGATTGCCGCTCTGCTCGTCGTGATCGGCCTGTCCGTCGCGCTCGTCCAAGCTGTGCGGAAGGTGCCCGTCGAGATGACCCGCCTCCAGGGCAACACCGGTCCGACGTACCTCCCCCAGGGAGCCGCCGCCCGGAGCTACATCCCCCTGAAGGTGAACAGCAGTGGTGTGATGCCCATCATCTTCGCCCAGGCCATCATGTTCGTTCCGCTTTACCTGACGCAGAACGAGAGCCTCGCCGACAACGAGGTGCTCATCGCCCTCGGGGACTTCAACGGGTTCTGGTACAACCTGCTGTTCTTCCTGATGATTGTGGCCTTCACGTATTTCTACACGGCCATCACGGTCAACCCCCAGCAAATGGCGGATGACTTGAAGCGCCAGAACAACTTTGTGCCCGGTGTGAAGCCCGGCCGTCCGACGATGGAGTTCCTCGACAACGTGATCTCGAAGATCACTCTGCCGGGCGCCATCTTCCTCGGCCTCATCGCCATCCTGCCGGCCATCGTGTTTACGATGAACCTGACCCACGCTCAGGCATTCAGCATCTTCTTCGGTGGCACCTCGCTGCTGATCATGGTGGGCGTCATTCTGGACACCCTCCAACAAATTGAAAGCTACCTGTTGTCCCGTCAATACGACTCCCTCATGGAATCCGGAAAGCTCCGGGGCCGTCAGGGGACGAGTGTGAGCGGGATGGCGGGCTAATTGGAATGGCAAGAGGACGGATACAGGTTCGCACCGAATCCGAAATCGAGCTGCTCCGAGCAAGTTCTTTGCTTGTCGGTAGAACCTTGGCCCAAGTGGCCAAGCTGATTCGCCCCGGGGTCACCACCCTGGAGTTGGACCAGGTCGCGGAAACCTTCATCCGGGATCACGGCGCCGAGCCGGGATTCAAAGGATACAATGGGTTCCCCGCGTCGCTCTGCACCTCCGTGAACCACCACGTGGTCCACGGGATTCCCAATGGCGACCCATTGCAGGAGGGGGACATCGTGTCCGTCGACTGCGGGGTGCTGATGGAAGGCTACTACGGGGACAGCGCTTACACCTTCATGGTGGGTGAGGTCCGGCCCGAAGTGCGCCGCCTGCTGCAGGTGACCCAGGAATGCCTGGAGGACGCTGTAGCGGAAGCGGTGGCGGGCAACCGGATTGGCGACATCGGCTGGGCGGTCCAGGAACACGCGGAAGCTTCCGGTTACGGGGTCGTCCGCGAGCTGGTCGGCCACGGATTGGGAAGCAACCTCCACGAGCCGCCGGAAGTCCCGAACTACGGCCGGCCCGGAAACGGGGTCAAGCTCGAAGCGGGGATGGTCCTTGCCATCGAGCCGATGATCAACCTCGGTCGCAAGGAGGTGGTGCAGGAGAGCGATGGCTGGACCATCGCCACGGCGGACGGATTGCCCAGCGCCCACTTCGAACACGACGTGGTGGTGCGGGAAGGCGAGGTGGAAGTTCTATCGACATTCCAATGGATTGAGGAGGCCCTAGGGGCAGTGCAAGCAGATTGAGGAGCAACAACGAAAAACGAACGAAGACAAGACAACATGGCCAAACAAGCGTCGATCACCCAAGACGGGACCATTACCGAAGCCCTCGGAAACGCAATGTTCCGTGTCGAGCTCGAGAATGGGCACGTCATCACGGCGCACATCTCCGGGAAGATGAGGAAGTTCTATATCAAGATTCTCCCGGGTGACCGGGTCCGTGTGGACATGAGTCCCTACGACCTGACCAAAGGCCGCATTTCGTTCCGATACAAGTAAACAGACGTCATGAAGACCCGTGCATCCCTCAAGGTCCGCTCCGCGGATTGCAAGATCGTCCGCCGCAAGGGACGACTCTTCGTCATCAACAAGAAGAACCCCAAATTCAAGCAGCGCCAGGGTTGATCCCCGGAGCTAAATCCCATTCACCATGGCCCGTATCGCCGGTATCGACATCCCCCGGAACAAGCGTGGAGTGATTGCCCTGACTTACGTCTACGGCATTGGACGCTCCCGCGCCGCGGACATTCTCTCCCAGGCTGCTGTCGCTGAAGACAAGCGCGTTCAGGACTGGAACGACGACGAAATCACCAAGATCCGTGAGATCATCGCGGGCATCCGCGTGGAAGGTGAGCTTCGTTCCGAGGTTCAGATGAACATCAAGCGCCTGATGGACATTGGTTGCCAGCGCGGCATCCGTCACCGTCTTGGTCTGCCCCTCCGCGGGCAGCGCACCAAGAACAACTCCCGCACCCGGAAAGGAAAGCGGAAGACGGTGGCCAACAAGAAGAAGTAATTCCCTGTCCCTGACCCGGGACGCCGAATCGATCAACTCCCCCTAAACGATGGCCAAGACCACCAAGAAGAGCAAGAAGAAGGTCAAAGTGGATGCCATGGGCCAAGCCCACATCCATGCCTCCTTCAACAACATCATCATCTCCCTCACCAATGCCACGGGCCAGGTCATTTCCTGGTCCAGCTCCGGCAAGATGGGCTTCCGCGGTTCCAAGAAGAACACGCCTTATGCTGCCCAGTGCGCTGCCGAGGATTGCGGCAAGGAAGCCATGGAGCATGGCCTGAAGAAGGTGAAGGTGTTTGTGAAAGGACCCGGAAGCGGCCGCGAGAGCGCCATTCGGACCCTGCACAACATGGGCATCGAAGTCACCGAGATTGTCGACATCACCCCGATGCCGCACAACGGTTGCCGCCCCCCGAAGCACCGTCGCGTCTGATCCCGGAACCCAACGAAACAAGCAAGACCACATGGCACGTTACCGCGGACCCAAGTCCAAGATCACCCGCCGATTCAAGGAGGCCATCTTCGGCCCCGACAAAGCGCTGGAGCGCCGTCCATACGGCCCCGGCCAGCATGGCCCGAACCGCCGCCGCAAAAAGGAGTCCGAGTACTCCGTGCAGCTGGCTGAGAAGCAGAAGGCCAAGTACACCTATGGCGTCCTCGAGCGTCAGTTCCGCAACATGTTCGAGCGCGCCCAGGCCAAGCCCGGCATCACGGGTGAGGTGCTCCTCCAGTTCTGCGAGCTGCGCCTCGACAACGTCGCGTTCCGCCTCAACCTTAGCCCGACCCGTCGCGGTGCCCGCCAGTTGGTGAGCCACCGTCACATCACGGTCAACGGCAAGGTGGTCAACATCCCGTCCTACCGTGTCCGCCCCGGCGACGTGGTGGCTGTCCGGGAGAAGTCCAAGTCCCTTGAGGTGGTGACCGGTGCCATTGCGGCCGGCGGTCAGCGCCACGAGTGGCTCGATTGGGACGCCAATGCCATGGCCGGCACGGTCATCGCGGTGCCTTCCCGTGACCAGATTCCGGAGAACATCAAGGAGTCCCTCATCGTCGAGCTCTACAGCAAGTAATTCACAACCCCATTCCCGATATGGCGATTCTCGATTTCCAACAGCCCGACAAGGTCATCATGCTTGACTCCGATGACTTCAACGGACGGTTTGAATTCCGTCCGCTGGAGCCCGGCTTCGGTGTGACCATCGGCAATGCGCTCCGGCGCATTCTGCTCTCCAGCCTGGAGGGCTATGCCATCACCAACATCCGCATCGAAGGGGTTGAACATGAGTTCAGCACCGTCAAGGGTGTCGTGGAGGACGTGACCGAAATGATCCTCAACCTCAAGCAGGTGCGTTTCAAGCGCCAAATTGAGGACGTCGACCACGAGGTGGTCAACGTGATGATTGGCGGTCAGGAGTCCTTCACCGCAGGCGACATTGGCAAGTACACTTCCGCATTCCAGGTCATGAACCCGGAGCACGTGATCTGCAACCTTGACAAGGGCGTCCAGCTCAACATCGAACTGCGCATCCAGAAGGGCCGTGGTTACGTTCCCGCAGAGGAGAACAAGCACGATGAGGCCCCCGTTGACACGATTTTCATCGATTCCATCTTCACTCCGGTCCGGAACGTGAAGTATGACATCGAGAACTACCGTGTGGAGCAGAAGACCGACTACGAAAAGCTCAACCTCGAGCTTCAGTGTGACGGCTCCATTGCTCCGAAGGACGCCCTCCAAGAGGCCGCCCGCATCCTGATCGAGCACTTCATGCTCTTCAGTGAGGAGCGCATCACCCTCGACTTCGTGGAGAAGAACGAGGCCGAGGAACTCGATGAGAGCTCCCTGCACATGCGCCACCTCCTCAAGACGAAGCTGGTCGACATGGACCTGAGCGTGCGCGCCTTGAACTGCCTGAAGGCAGCCGACATCGACAGCCTCGGTGACCTGGTGGCCTACAACAAGAACGACCTGTTGAAGTTCCGCAACTTCGGCAAGAAGAGCCTGACCGAGCTCGAGGACCTCGTGGAAAGCAAGGGCCTGCAATTCGGCATGAACGTCAGCAAGTACAAGTTGGACTCGGAGTAATCCGGGAGATAAACGTCCGTCATCATGAGACACGGAAAGAAATTCAACCACCTCGGCCGCAAGACCGCCCACCGCAAAGCGATGATGGCGAACATGGCCTGCAGCTTGATTGAGCACAAGCGCATCACGACGACCGTGGCCAAGGCCAAGGCCCTGCGTGGATACGTTGAGCCGCTCGTCAACCGCTCCAAGGAGGACAGCACCCACAGCCGTCGAGTGTGTTTCCGCTACCTGCGGGACAAGCACGCGGTGAGCGAGCTGTTCACGCAAGTTGGCCCGAAGGTCGCCACCCGTGAGGGAGGGTACACCCGCATCATTCGCACGGGCAACCGCCTGGGCGACAATGCCGAGATGTGCTTGATCGAGCTGGTCGACTTCAACGAGCTGTACGGCAACGAGGCCAAGTCCAAGAAGAAGCGCAGCCGCCGCTCCCGCCGCGGAGGCGCCGCCGCCGCCGCTCCGGCCGCTGAAGCGGCTGCTGCTGAAGTGGTGGAGGAAGTGGCCGTGGAGGCCGCTGAGGCTGCCGCTGAGGAAGCCCCTGCTGCTGAGGAGGCTCCGGCCGCTGAGGAAGCCCCTGCTGTTGAGGAGGCTCCGGCCGCTGAGGCAGCTCCTGCTTCTGAGGAAGCCCCTGCTGTTAAGGAGGCTCCGGCTGCTGAGGAAGCTCCTACTGCTGAGGAAGCTCCGGCTGCTGAGGAAGCTCC